>CAZUFB010000029.1:0-23172 GCA_964619775.1 uncultured Coriobacteriaceae bacterium | reverse complement strand
CCAATGGCATGCGCCTTGCGCACTCCACGCACGAGTACGTGCTTCCCGGCGACCTGCGCGCCACCAGGCCCTCGTCGAGGCGTTGCTCACCGAGGGCCTGGACCCCGCCACCGGCGCCGACAGGCTGACGGACGAGGTGGCGGCGTGCTGCGCCGGGATGCCGGCGGTCGGGGCGTAGCGTCCGGGGCTGCGACCCGGCACGCCCTTGACGGCGGTTGTGCAGGCTGACCGAAGCCTCTTTACGCGCGCTGCTTGAGGGTTTGCCGAAGAAACCCCAGGTCGCCGTTCTCTCCAGGTTGAGGGTTTTCCAAAACGGGAGACTTCTCAGCCTGCACGGCCGTCGCCAAGCCCTCCGACGCCCGCATGCGCCGCCTGCCCTTCCGACCGCTCCGCATCCCTACGCCCCCGCAGCGAGCTTCTCGGCCACGCGGCGCGAGAGGGCCAGAGCCTCGGCCACGTCGTTGCCGGTCGTCGCCCACGACGTCACGAAGCGCACCACCTGCGTCGCCCCCCGGTCGAAGAACACCTCGCAGCCGCACTCCTCCACAAAGCGCGCCGCCGCGGCGGCGGGCAGTTCGAAGAACAGCTGGTTCGACGCGCTGGGTGCCCACTCGTCCCAGCCGTCGGCAAGCAGCCCCGCGCGCAGCTCGGCCGCCCGTTCGTTGGCGTTGCGCGCGCATTCCCAGTACAGCCCGTCTTCGAATGCGGCTTCGAACTGCACGCCGAGCAGCCGTCCCTTGGCAAGCAGGTTCGCGTGGCGCTTCATGAGCCAGGGCAGGTCGCGGCGCAGCTGCGGGTCGCGCGCCACTACGGCCTCCCCGAACAGCAGGCCGTTCTTGGTGCCGCCGACGTAGAACGCGTCGCACAGACGGGCGACGTCGGGCAGGGAGAGGTCGTTGGCCGGGCTGGTGAGCGCGCTTCCGAGGCGCGCCCCGTCGAGGAAGAGCTTCATGCCGCGGCCTCGGGCGTAGGCGGACAGCTCCTCGAGGCGGGCGCGGGAGTACACGCCGCCCAGCTCGGTGGTGTCGCTCACGTAGACGACCTGCGGTCGGGTCATGTGGCTGCCGAACGCCTCGTTGCCGCGCACCACGGCCTCTGCGGCCTCGACGCTCACGAACCCGTCGGCGTCGGACGTGGCGAGCACCTTGTGGCCCGTGGCCTCGAGCGCACCGGTCTCGTGGGTGTTGACGTGGCCGTCGGGCGTGCAGACCACGGCGTCGTAGGGACGCTCGAACAGCCCGTTGAGGCAGATGACGTTGGCCGCGGTGCCGCCGGGCACAAAGCGCACGTCCGCCTCGGCGGGGGTCAGCCCGCAGGCGTCGAGGATAAGCGCGGCGGCCCGTTCGCAATGGCCGTCGCAGGTGTAGCCGGCGGTCTGCTCGGCGTTGGTGCGCACGAGGGCGTCGAGGACGTGCGGGTGGGCGCCTTCGGAGTAGTCGTTGCGGAAGAGGTGCATGGCCGCGTCCCTTTCTTGCGCGGTGCCGGCCCGGCGGGGGCGTCTCTGCCCTCGGCGTCTGCGGTCGGCACGGGTTTGCTCGGTCGCGGGACATGATAGCGCCTTGGGCGGGGAGGTGGCGCCTGCGCGGCGGGCCGGCGTGCCCGCTACACGCGGATGATGCTGTAGCCGGCGTCCTCCACGGCACGTTCGAGGGCGCCGCGGTCGGCGGGCTGCTTGGTGCGCACGGTCGCGACGCGCGAGGCGAGGTCCACGGTGGCCCACGTCCCCGGCAGCGCGTTGAGGGCGTTCTGCACGTTCTCGACGCAGCCCTCGCAGCTCATGCCGCGCACGGTGAGCTCGGTGGTGTAGGGGTAGTGCGCCGGGTCGGTGTCGGCCACTTCGACCTTGCGGACCTTCCTGCGCGCCGGGGCCCCCGAGCCGCCGCCCCCGCCGCAGCAGCCGTCTTTGCCCCGGGCAACCCGGGCGGTGTGGCGCACGGCGTACGCCACCACGGCGGCCACGGCTACGACGATGACGATGGTGACGGCGACGCTTGGATCCATGGGTGCTCCCGTTTCCGCTTTGCGGCCTGCCGTTCTCGGCGAAGGCCAATAGTTAGATTGACCAAACTATAGCATGAACGGACGCCTTGCGGTCTGTGCGCAAGGACGGGTGCGGCGGAATGCGAGACGTGCCTCCGGCGGGTGTCTCGATGTGTGGGCCCGGCGCCGCCCCCGGCGAGCCTCGGCGCCGCGAGTCGGGCGCCTCCGCCGGCGTCCCGTGCCGAGGCCGAAGCGGCCTTCGGTGGTTCCATGCGGTTCTCGGGCAGTCCTGCGGACTGCCCTAAACGCCAAGTGCGCCCGCCCCGGGATGCTTTCGGGGCGGACGCACTTGCAAGAGAGAGATGGACAGGCAGTGGAGGGATGCCCGTCCAGAGGGAGTCGGAACGGCGACCCAAGGGTCTTCAAGCCGTTCCGTTGAGGCAAGTCTCACTATAGGGGGCGCCTTCGGAAAAAGCGGTTGCAAATGTCACCGTGGACGCGATTTTTTGAGTTTTTTGGCCAGAGGGCCGAATTGCCGCCGCATCGGGCGGCGATGCGGGATGTGCAGGCGCCGTGGAGCCGTTTGCCGACAGGTGCATCCGCAGGCGGCCTCGTGGCCGCGTCCTGCCCGCCGCCGGCCGGCAGCCCGTGCTCCCTACCCGACCTCGGGCCACTCCATTTTCACGGCCACCGCGATGCCGTCGTCCACAAGCGGGGAGAAGGCGTCTACGGCGTCCTTGGACCCCACGGCGCTGCCGTAGTGCGTGGGCACGGCGACCTGCGGGTGCAGCGCGTTGACGAACGCGGCGGCCTGGGCGGCGTCCATCGTGTAGGTTCCCCCGATGGGGACGAGCGCCACGTCGCACGACACCCGCTCGTTGTCGGGGTTCCGGTCGGTGTCGCCTGCGACGTAGTAGCGCACGCCGTCGACGGTGACGACGTAGCCCAGCCAGCTGTTTTCCCGAGGGTGGAACTGCAGGCGTTCGGGCTCCACGTTGTAGGCAGGTACGGCCTCGACCCGCACGCCGGCCACCTCGAACGCCTCGCCGGGCACGGCGGCCACCACCTGCGCGGCCCCGAGCTTCGCCTGCGCCTCGTCGGCGCAGGACGCGGGGGCCACCACGGCCGTCTCCGCGTTCATGACCTTCGCCGCGTCGTCGGGCGAGAGATGGTCGTAGTGGTCGTGCGTGACGAGCACGACGCTCGCGTCGTGCGGTTCTTCGACCAGCTGGAACGGGTCGAAGTAGAGGACGGTGCCGTCCTTTGCCTCGATGCGCACGGCGCTGTGGGCGAGGACGCGGACGTTGCTGAGGTCGAGGTCGGCCATGGTCGCTCCAATCCTTGGGGATGCCCGAAACTCGAAACGCGCCCGATTGTCGTCGCGGTTCATGCCGCGGCGGGGCGGGCAGTTCCAACTATACAAAACCGGCCGGGTTCCCATGCGGGGAAACCCGGCTGGTTTTCGACATCAGGGGCACGGAAGGGCGCAGGATCATCCGGTCCCGTGCAGATGACGGTCGGCCGACGTGCCCGACGGCCGCCTGCACGTGCAAGATGGCGTCGCCGCGCATGCGCGCTGTTCCGGGCGATTGCCGTTGCCTTGCCTTGCATCCGTCTCCAACCGGCGCTTTTCTTGGGAAGACTCGCGCGCCGCCCGGGAGCGACGTACAATAAAAAGCTACAAGAGGAGAGGCGCGTGTTCTTTGGGAGGGGCCTATGCGTCGCATGCTGCCGGTGGACCAGATTCCACCCGACATTTCCCTGTTCAAGGGGATAGACGACCATGTGCGCGGTCGCGTGCTCGAATGCCTGCAGGCAAGCTATGTCTCCTACGACACCGGCGAGTTCATTCGCGAGGCCAACGCCGCACAGAACCATACTGCCTACTTGGTGGCCGGCCGGGCCGACGGCTACGTCTACGACGAGGAGGGTAACCGCTCCATCCTGCACCTGTTCGTGCCGGGCCAGGTCGTTTCCTACGGGCGGGTGTTCGGCGCGTCGTCGTGGTCGTCGTTCGACGTGGTGGCGCGCGAGGAGTGCCGCCTCGTCCTGTTCAACACCGACCGCCCGCCTTTCGACTGCGACCGCTGCCAGGAGTACGTCGCGCTGGTCGAGCGCAACCTCGCCCAGGCGGTGTCCGACCTCGACGCCGAGCTGATGACCACCCTCAACATCCGCCTGCGCCGCTCGATGCGCGGCAAGATACTCGCCTTCCTCGAGTACGAGGCCCAGCGCCAGGGGTCGAACTCGATCGACATCGCGTTCAACCGCCAGGAGCTGGCCGACTACCTGTGCGTCGACCGGGCGGCGCTCTCCCGCGAGCTGGGCAACTTGCGCGACGAGGGTCAGTTCGAGTTCGACCGCAACCATTTCGACCTGCATATCAAGCCCAAGCTGCGCAAGCGGGCCGTCTCATAGGGACTTGCCGTGGCCTGCTGCTTGCGCTACGCAAGGTGGCGGCGGGCGAACCCCGCCGGGTCGCCGAGCAGGTCGGCGTACGCCTCGAGCCCCGTCGCGACCTCCACCTGCGCGTAGGGATAGGCGCGCCGCACGCGTTCGGCTGCCTTGCACGCGGGGTCGTAGCTGCCCCACAGAAACGTCGTCGACCCCTGCCGCGCGCGGTTGAGTGGCGGCAGCTCGGCGTATGCGCAGCAGGCGTCGGCCAAAGCCGCAAGCGTCGCCCCATCCATCCGGGCGGCCACCTTGGCGACGCAGCGCGCATACGCCTCGTGGTGCGTGTCCACCCGCCGGGAGGCGGTTTCGGGGTTCTTGCGGGCCGCCTGTGCCAGCGAGCGCATCTCGTGAAGCTTGGCCGCCCGCGCGATCCTGCCGTTTGTCAGCGCCGCACCGCTGAAGACGCAGCGCCGCACCGCGCCGGGGGCGGCGTCACGCACAAACTCGAGTCCCACCTGCGCCCCGACGCCGCATCCCACCAGCACCCGGATCTGCTCGACCTCTGAGTCGCGCAGCAGCGTGCGCAGCGTCCGGGCGTCCTCGGCGGACGAGACGAACCCCGCCGATCCAGAGTAGTGCCCGCTCAAGGTGGGCAGCGCGACGCGGTAGCGCACGCCCAACTCGTCGCATAGGCCCTCGAAGAAAGTCCAGTCGCTCAGTTCGGGATGGATGAGCAGGACGACCGGCAGGCCGGGCGCCCCCTTGACGGCGAGCTTCATGTGCGCAGCCTCTCGCGTTCGCAGGCGGTGGTCGAGAGGCAATCCTAGCATAACCGCCCTTTCTGTCTGCGCGTCTGCCCCAGCGTTCCGACCTCCGGTTTTGATGGTCGAATGTAGATTGCATGCAAATACAATTATCGTTTAAACTATATATTTTATAGTATAGAAAACATCAGGTATATATACTTTTGCGCCCTGCCCGACGCGCGGTTGCCGCCGTGCACGCCAGGCGCAGTCGCGCCGCTCTGCCCGTGCCGTCCCGCTGCCGCGCCCCTCTATCTCGTGCGCATCCGGCTGTGGTAAGCTTCGCCCCCAAACAACCACCCCGCGCACGGAAGCCTGCGCGCGAGGTCACGTCCCAAGGAGACGTCCATGCCCGTCAACAAGCCCAAGGGCACCGAGGACCTCATCGGTGCCGACGCCATCCTGTGGAGCTACCTGCGCGAAACGGCCGAGCAGGTCTTCACGCCCTACGGCTACCTTCCCATCGAGATCCCCATCTTCGAGCAGGCCGACGTGTTCGTGCATGGGCTGGGCACCGCCACCGACGTGGTGCGCAAGGAGATGTTCTCGGTCCTGTCGCCCGACGGCTACGCCAAGGTGAGCGGGGGGCTCGCCGACGCCCTCAAGGCCGACCAGCGCCTGGCGCTGCGCCCGGAGGGCACGGCGGGCACGGTGCGCGCGCTCGTCGAGCACAACCTCATGCCCCAGGGCGCAGCGCCCGCCAAGCTGTGGTACGCCGGCTCGATGTTTCGGGCCGAGCGCCCGCAGAAGGGCCGCCTGCGCGAGTTCCGCCAAATCGGCGCCGAGTTCTTGGGGGCCGCCGATCCGGCCGCCGACGCCGAGATGGTGATTATGTTCATGCGCTTTATCGAGTCGCTCGGCATCCCGGCGTCCTCGGTGCGCCTGCTGCTCAATTCGATGGGCGACGACGTGTGCCGCCCGGCCTACCGCGCCTCGGTGGCCGATTACATCCGCGCGCACGCGGACGGGCTGTGCGAGGAGTGCCGCCGGCGCGCCGACACCAACCCGCTGCGCGCCTTCGACTGCAAAAACGAGCGCTGCCGCGAGGTCATGGAGGGCGCGCCCAAGATCGGCGACGCGCTATGCGGCGACTGCCGGGCGCACTACGAGGCCGTCAAGCGCTACCTTGACGGCCAGGGCGTCGTCTACGAGGAGGACCCGCACTTGGTGCGCGGCCTCGACTACTACACCCGCACGGTCTTTGAAGTGCAGGCGGTCGACGGCCTAGGCGCGCAAAACGCCATCGGCGGGGGCGGACGCTACGACAAGCTCGTCGAGACCATGGGCGGAAAGCCCACGCCGGGCCTGGGCTTTGCCGCGGGTTTCGAGCGCATCGCGCTTGCGATGCAGGCGTGCGGCGCACCGGTCCCCGAACCGGTCAAGCCCGACGTCTATGTCGCCGTGACGGGACCCGAGGTCGCCTTCGAGGCGTTCTCGTTCGTCCAGACCCTGCGCGACTGCGGTTTCATCGTCGAGGCCGACCGTCAGGGCCGTTCGCTCAAGAGCCAGTTCAAGCAGGCCGACAAGTGCGGGGCCGCCGCCGCGGTCGTCGTGGGACCCGACGAGCTCGCCGTCGGCCAGGTCACGGTGCGCGACATGCAGACCCACGAGGAGACCAAGGTCGCGCTTGACGGCGCGCCGTCCCACCTGGCCGAGGCGCTGGGCCTCGCCGTCGAGGGGGACGGTTGCGGGTGCGGGTGCGGCCACGACCACGGGGACTGCGGGTGCGGCCATGGCGCCGACCGCGCGTAGTGCCCCGCCGGCGCCGTGTCGCGCTTTCGAGGCGGCCGCCGCGCACGCCATGCGCCCGTTGACCCGGGCCCCGTGTAACCGTGCGGTTGCAATGCCGTTTCGAGCCATGCAATCATCACATTTGGGACGTTTTGCCCTGGTATAACACCCGTTGGTGCCGTTCGTCCCGGGCTGTGCGCCCGCCTGCGGAGCGGGGGCGTATAGTGAGGGAACCGTTTTGTCCTTTCCAGCTACGGAGGAGTATCGCATGGACAGCATGACCGACAAGAAGCTCAGCCGCCGCTCGTTTGTGGCCCTTGCGGGCGGCACCGCCGCCCTCGCCGGCCTAGCCCTGGCGGGGTGCAGCAGCACCGACACCGACGAGGACGCCGACGACGAGGACGCCGACACCGACGAGGATACTGACGTCGAGGATGATACTGACGTCGAGGAGGTCACCACCTCGGGCAGCGGCAAGACGTTCATCTACGCCATCGGCGGCGAGCCCACCGTCTCGCCTAACCCCATCACCACGACGGACCGCTACGGCCTCATGACCCTCAAGCTCGTCTTCTCGCCGCTGTTCCAGTACAACGCCGACGGCATCGAGTACTTCCTGGCCGAGAGCTACGAGGAGTCCGACGACCACCTCACCTTCACCATCCACCTGCGCGAGGACGCCACCTTTACCAACGGCGACCCCGTGACGGCCGACGACTGCATCTTCTCGCTCGAGACGATGCGCGACACCGACGGCTCCAACCAGCAGTCCTACCTCAACTACGGCGACCAGGGCATGGTCACCTTCGAGGAGGTCGACGAGCACACCTTCACCGCGACCTTCCCGTTCCTCAACGCCGGCGCCATCGAGATGCTCGGCGGCAACATGATCATGCCGCGCAGCGTCTACGGCGAGGTCACCGACTTCGAGAACGACGACACGACCGACAACCCCGTGGGCAGCGGCCCCTACAAGCTGGTGGAGTACGTCACCGGCCAGTACCTGAGCTTCGAGGCCAACCCCGACTACTTCCTGGGCACCCCCAACATCGACAACGTCGTGTTCCAGATCATCACCAACGAGAACACCGGCATGACCGCCATCCAGACCGGCGAGGTCAACGCCTGGATCGGCACCGCCAACCAGATTGCGCAGATGGACATCGAGGGCAACGACCTCACCGTGACCGCCTACAACGAGGGCCGCGTCGCCTACATGTGCTTCAACTGCGCGCGTGAGGCCGTGGCCGACGAGCGCGTCCGCAAGGCCATCCTCTACACCTTCGACAAGACCGCCATCGCCGATGCGGCCTGCCTGTCGAGCGACTACTACGAGATTCCGTGGAGCTTCCTGCCTCCGAACAACGAGTACGCCGCCTCCTCCGACGAGGTCGAGACCTACGAGCAGGACCTCGACAAGACGGCCGAGCTGCTTGAGGAGGCCGGCGTCGACCCGTCCGACCTGAACCTCGTGCTGGGCTACTCCGGCTCAGACTCCCTGCAGCAGGCCGCCGCGGTCATGATGCAGGAGCAGGCCGCCGCGGCCGGCATCAACATCGAGCTGCGCGGCGTCGACGCCACCGCCCTGGCCACCGCCATGTACGAAGAGGACAACGACTACGACATGTACTTCGGCGGCTACATCATGGGCATCGACCCCGACACGTTCTCGGTCCTGTTCACGACCGACGGCTCGGCGAACTACATGCACTACGGCGAAGAGTACAGCCAGATCGACGAGCTGTTCGCCGAGGGTCGCTCCGAGACCGACGAGGACGCCCGCCGCGAGATCTACATCGAGCTGCAGCAGGTGCTCCAGGACACGGGCGCGTTCTACCCGCTCTACTCCAACCTGCGCCTGCTTGTGACCACCAGCAACGTCACCAACATCGAGGAGGCCGGCCTGGTGCCCGTCTACACCTTCGAGGACCTTTCGAAGCTTGACATGACGGAGTAGCCTGTAGGCCCGAAGCATTTTGAGACGGGGCGCCTGCGCGCGAGCCGCGGGTGCCCCGCCGCGTGTCCGAAGACCTGTAGGAACACGACACTAGAAGAGGGAGGGAGAACGCACCGTGGCCAAGTTCATCCTGAAGCGCATCCTCATCGCCATACCGGTCCTGCTGATCATCAGCATCCTGGTGTTCCTGCTGATGCAGCTTGCGCCCTACGACGCCGTCGACACGCTGATCAACCCGCGCATGTCGACCGAGCAGATCGAGGCGCTGCGCGACCGCTACGGTTACAACGACCCCATGTGGGTCCAGTACCTCGCATGGCTCCAGAACCTGCTGACCGGCAATTGGGGCTACTCCATCCAGAACAGCACGAGCGTCGCCGACCAGCTGCTCACCCGCGTCCCCAACACCGTCATGCTCGTCCTGCCGGCGTATGTCGTGGCGTACATCCTCGCCATCGTGCTCGGCCTCGTCGCCGGCTCGCACCGCGGCAGCCGCGCCGACAAGATCATCGACGGCATCGCCTCCGTCGGCATCTCGGTGCCCACGTTCTGGTTCTCGATGATGCTCATCTTCATCTTCGGGTACTGGCTTGGCTGGCTGCCCATCGTGGGCATGCAGACGGTGGGCGACGGCAGCGCGCTCGACGTCGCGCGCCACTACATCATGCCGTTCGCGACGCTCACCGTGGCGTTTCTGCCCGACAACCTGCGCTACGTGCGCAGCTCCACCATCACGCAGATGACGCAGGACTACGTCCAGGTGCAGCAGGCGTTCGGCGCCCGGCGCGCCCAGATCATGTTCAAGCACGTCTGCCGCAACGTCCTGGTGCCCATCGTCACGCGCCTGGGCATGGCCCTGCCGACCCTGGTGACCGGCGCCATCATCACCGAGACCATCTTCTCGTGGCCCGGCGTCGGACCCTACTTCATGACGGCCATCAAGGCGATGGACTACCCCGTCGTCATGGCGGTCCTCGTGCTGTCCTCGACGCTCGTCGTGATCGGCAACCTGCTCGCCGACGTCCTGTGCGCCCTCATCGACCCCCGTGTCCGCCAAGGAGGTGCACGCTAATGGCAGCTGCAACGTCAACGACCGCGCCGGCCGCCGCCGTGCGGCCCAAGCGCCGCAACATCCGCCTCGAGGCGGCCTGGCTCTCGTTCAAGCGCGACAAGGCGGCCATCGTGAGCCTTACCCTGCTGCTCGTCATCGTCGTCGCGTGCGTTATCGCGCCGCTTCTGCCGCTCAATCCCAACGCGACCGACCTTTCCAACCGCCTGGCGGGCCCTTCGCTCCAGCACATCTTCGGCACCGACGAGTACGGCCGCGACTACCTGGCGCGCGTCCTCTACGGCGGGCGCGTGTCGCTGCTCGTGGGCGTGCTCGCGATGCTCACGAGCCTCGTCATCGGCATCATCGTGGGCACGGTCGCGGGCCTCGTGGGCGGCATCGTCGACTCGATTCTCATGCGCATCGTCGACATCCTCTCGTCCATTCCGTGGCTTGTGCTCGTCACCGTCGTGGCGCTGTTCATGGGCCAGGGCATCGGATCCATCATCCTGGTCATAGGCCTGTTCTCGTGGATGGAGATCTCGCGTATCGTGCGTGCCGAGACCCAGTCCATCAAGGAGCGCGACTTCGTGCAGTACGCCCAGCTCTGCGGCGTGCCCACGGCCCTGGTGATCGTGCGCCACATCATCCCCTCGGCGCTGCCCACCATCCTCACCGCCTCCACCACGTCGCTGGCCAGCGCCATCATGACCGAGTCGTCGCTGTCGTTCCTCGGCGTGGGCATCCAGCAGCCCAACTCCTCGTGGGGCAGCCTGTTGCAGGCGGCCCAGGCCACGATGCAGAACAACATCATGATGGCCCTCATCCCGGGCCTGCTCATCGTCATCGTGATCTTCGCGTTCAACAAGCTCGGCAACATCCTGCGCGTCTTTGCCGACCCGCAGGTCATGAGCGGCGAAAGGGGTGACGACTGATGGCCGGCACCACCGCCAAGGGCGCCGCGGCCCCCTGCGCCTCCGAGCCCCGGGAACTGCTGCGCGTGGGCAACCTGCGCACCACGTTCCACTCCCACCGGCAGCTCGTCCAGGCCGTGCGCGGCGTCGACCTCGCGGTCTACGACGGCGACTTCCTTGCCGTGGTGGGCGAGTCGGGTTCGGGCAAGAGCGTGACGATGAAGTCGGTCATGGACCTGCTTCCCCCCAATGCCGACATCGAGGCCGACGAGCTGGTCTACGACGGCGAGGACCTGCTTGCGATGGACGCCGGGCAGCGCCGCGCGATGTGCGGCGGCAAGATGGCGATGATCTTCCAGGATCCCATGACCTCGCTCGACCCCCTCAAGACCGTCGGCTCGCACCTGCGCGAGGTCCTCAAGCGCCACCGCGGCCTTTCCGGCAAGGAGGCCGACGCCGAGGCCGTGCGCGTGCTGGGCCAGGTGGGCATCCCCTCGCCCGAGGCGCGCCTCAAGCAGTACCCGCACGAGTTCTCGGGCGGCATGCGCCAGCGCGTGCTCATCGCGATGGCCCTGTGCTGCCGCCCGCGCCTGCTCATCGCCGACGAGCCCACCACCGCGCTCGACGTGACCATCCAGGCCCAGATCCTCGACCTGCTGCGCCGCCTGCGCGACGAGGAGGGGATGAGCGTCGTGCTCATCACCCACGACCTGGGCGTCGTCGCAAGTCTGTGCAACCGCATCGCGGTCATGTACGGCGGCCTCGTGATGGAGTACGGCACGGTCGATCAGATCTTCTACAGCCCGCGCCATCCCTACACCCGGGCGCTGCTGGGCGCCATCCCCAACCCGCGCGGGCGCGACCGCGGGCGTCTCGTGGCCATCCCCGGGTCGGCGCCGTCGCTCATCGACCCGCCGGCGGGCTGCCCGTTCGCCGCACGCTGCAGCTTCTCCTGCGACGCGTGCCGCGACCGGCTGCCTGCGTGGCGCTCGTACGAGGACGGCCAGCGTGCGCGCTGCGTCTTTTCGTCCGAGGAGCTTGACGCGCAGGAACAGCAGCGAGGGGAGGTCGAGGAGGCATGAGCGAGCAGATGACCGAGCAGAAGGTCCCCCGGGCAGAGGCCCCGCGCCATCAGCGCGGAGCCGACGGCATCGACACCGCCACGAGTCCCGTCATCCTCAAGGCCGAGGGGCTCTGCAAGCACTTCCCGGTGCGCAACTTCTTCGGACGCACCAGGCAGGTGGTCAAGGCCGTCGACGGCGTCGACCTCGAGATCCGCAAGGGCGAGACGTTCGGCCTCGTGGGCGAGTCGGGCTGCGGAAAGTCGACTTTGGGACGCACCCTCATCCGCATGTACCACCCCACGTCGGGCAAGGTGGTCTTCGACGGCGCCGACGTCACCGACGCCAAAGGTCGCGCCCTCGTCGACATCCACCGCCGCATGCAGATCGTCTTCCAGGACCCCTACCTGTCGCTCGACCCGCACCAGAACGTGCGCGAGATCATCGCCGAGCCCATGTGCGTCGGCTGCCGTCTCTCCGCCGACGAGGTCGACGACCGCGTGGCGGAGCTCCTCGAGCGCGTGTCGTTGCATGCCGACGACATGAACAAGTTCGCCTACGAGTTTTCGGGCGGCCAGCGACAGCGCATCGGCATCGCCCGCGCGCTGTCGGTCCACCCCGACTTCATCCTGTGCGACGAGCCCATCAGCGCGCTCGACGTCTCCATCCAGGCCCAGGTGGTCAACATGCTCGAGGACCTGCAGGACGAGCTGGGCCTCACCTACCTTTTCGTGGCCCACGACCTCTCGATGGTCCGCCACATCTCCACCCGCATCGGCGTCATGTACCTCGGGCGCCTTGTGGAGGTGGCCCCCTCCGACGAGCTCTACGAGAACCCCCTGCACCCCTACACGCAGGCGCTGCTCTCGTCGATGCCCGTCCCCGACCCCCGGATGGCCGCGCAGTCGCAGCGCGTCATCCTGAACGGCGAGCTCCCGAGCCCGCTTGACGTGCCCGAAGGCTGTCGTTTCCACACGCGCTGCCCTCGCGCCTGCGACGCCTGTTCGACCCAGATCCCGTCCTTGCGCGAGGTCTCGCCCGGGCATTTCGTGGAGTGCTCCCTGTGCGGGTAGCGTGCCGTGCCGGTCGGCTTTGCAGGGGTCCGCGTCAAAGCTGCTTCTTGAAGGGGGCCGCCGATCGCAACGGTCGGCGGCCCCCGCGTTTGCGGCCGCCCGTGCCCTGCCCGCAGGGGGCGGAAAGGGCGGGGGACGTCTGCCGACGGGCCCCGGGCAGGTTTGGTCCAGTGCCGCCCGAGCCGGCCGGGCGCCGGCGGGTGACATGCGCTGGCCGGAGGTTCCGTCCCTGCCGTGCTTTGCGACCCGGGGATGTCTTGCCGCGGCTCGTCGTGTCTCACGCATACTTTGTCCATAGTATATACATAAAATCTAAGCTTATTCATGATATATTTCATGAGCGCTACATGTGATGTTTTGCTGTAGGCACCGTTTTCCCGCCTCGTTCGCTTACCGGCGGTCATATCGGGTACCAGGGGCAATGGAAACCGGGTGTGCTTCGCGACGCACCCGTTCAACCACCTGCAGGTTCGGTAAGCTTATTCGATTACCCCTTCAGGCATGTCCAGCGAGAACCAAGAAGGAGGCGCCTGCATGTTCGAGAAGTTCACAGACGGCGCTCGCAAGGTCATGGTCCTTGCGCAGGAGGAGGCCCGCAAGCTCGGGCAGATGTACGTTGGCACCGAGCACCTGCTGCTCGGCCTCATCCGTGAAGAAGACGGCATCGCGGCGCAGGCCCTCAAGCGTCTCGACGTAACCTACGAAGACGCCCTCGAGCAGGTGAAGCAGGTTGCGGAAAAACCCGACGAGCCCGCCCCCGCCGGCCACATCCCGTTTACGCCCCGCGCCAAGCGGGTGCTCGAGAGCGCCTTGCGCGAGATGCTGTCGCTGGGCCAGTCCTATATCGCGACCGAGCACCTGCTGCTCGGCATCCTGCGCGAGGGCAACGGCGTGGCGATGGAGGCGCTGTCGCGCATGGGCGTCTCGGTCGACGCGGTGCGCAACGCGGTGAGCGAGCTTGCGCCCAAGCGTCCCGCGCAGCCGCCGGCGGGCGTCGCCGCGGGGTTTGCGGGCGGCCCGTCCGTCTTCGCCTCGCCCGACGCCGCAGGCGGCGAGGGCAGCGCCCTGCGCGAGTACGGTCGCGACCTCACCCAGCTTGCAAGCGAGGGCAAGCTCGACCCGGTCGTCGGCCGAGAGGCCGAGACCGAGCGCGTCATGGAGGTGCTCGCCCGCCGCACCAAGAACAACCCGCTGCTTATCGGCGACCCCGGCGTGGGCAAGACCGCTGTGGTCGAGGGCCTTGCCGAGCGCATCGTCGCAGGCGACGTGCCCGAGATGCTCGCCGGGCGCCACGTATGGACGCTCGACGTCTCGTCGCTGGTCGCCGGCGCCAAGTACCGCGGCGAGTTCGAGGACCGCCTCAAGCGCGTCGTAGCCGAGGTGATGGAGGACAAGAGCATCATCCTGTTCATCGACGAGATGCACACGCTCATCGGCGCCGGCTCCGCCGAGGGGTCGCTCGACGCCGCCGCCATCCTCAAGCCGCCGCTGTCGCGCGGCGACATCCAGGTCATCGGCGCCACCACCACCGACGAGTATCGCAAGCACGTGGAGAAGGACTCCGCGTTCGCCCGCCGCTTCCAGACCGTCATGGTCGGCGAGCCCACGCCCGACCAGTCCCTTGCCATACTTGAGGGCTTGCGCAGCCGCTACGAGGAACACCACCAGGTACGCTACTCCGACGAGACCCTTCAGGCGGCCGTTTCCCTGGCCGACCGCTACATCCAGGACCGTTTCCTGCCCGACAAGGCCATCGACCTGCTCGACGAGGCGGGTGCCACGGTGCGCATCCACAGCGTGGCGCGCCCCGCGGAACTCGAAGAGTGCGCCCAGAAGCTCTCCGACGTGCGCGCCGAGCGCGAGAAAGCGGCGTCGGGGGAGGACTACGAGCGTGCGGCGGCCCTGCGCGACGAGGAGAAGGGGCTGGCCCGCCGCGTCGCCGAGCTCGAGAGCGCCTGGCACGAGCGGGGCGGCACCGTCACCGGCGACGTGACCCCCGAGCATGTTGCGTCGGTCGTCTCGCGCGCCACCGGCGTGCCGGTCACCAACCTCACCGAAGCCGAGAGCGACAAGCTGCTGCGCATGGAGTCGGTGCTCCACGAGCGCATCGTGGGCCAGGACGAGGCCGTCACCAAGATCTCCAAGGCCATCCGCCGCTCGCGTGCCGGCCTGCGCGACCCGCGCCGCCCCGCCGGCTCGTTCGTCTTCCTCGGTCCCTCGGGCACGGGCAAGACCGAGCTGTCCAAGGCGCTCGCCGAGTTCCTCTTCGGCACGCAGGACGCGCTCGTCACCTTCGACATGAGCGAGTACATGGAAAAGCACGCGGTTTCCAAGCTCGTGGGCGCGCCGCCCGGCTACGTGGGCTACGACGAGGGCGGCGAGCTCACCAAGGCCGTGCGCCAGAAGCCCTACTCGGTCGTGCTGTTCGACGAGATCGAGAAGGCGCACCCCGACCTGTTCAACATCCTGCTCCAGATCCTCGAGGAGGGCCGCCTCACCGACGGCCAGGGACGCAAGGTCGACTTCCGCAACACCGTCATCATCATGACGAGCAACATCGGCGCGCGCGAGATCGCCAAGACCACGCCGCTGGGCTTCTCGGTGGAGCGCGCAGGCGGCGGCCTCGACGACCGCGCCATCCACCAGAACGTGATGAGCGAGGTCAAGAAGCTCTTCAAGCCCGAGTTCCTCAACCGCATCGACGACATCGTGGTCTTCCACTCGCTTACCGACGAACAGCTGCTGTCCATCGTGGACCTGCTGGTGGAGGACCTGCGCGACCGCCTTGTTGCCCGCGGCATGAACATCGTGCTCACGCCCGAGGCCAAGGCGCTCATCGCCAAGGAGGGCACCGACGCCGCCTACGGCGCCCGCCCGCTGCGGCGCGCGATCCAGTCGCTTGTGGAGGACCCGCTTTCCGAGAGGATCCTCGAGGGGGCGCTCGGCGCGGGCAAGGTCGTCACCGTCGGCGTCGTCGACGGCAAGCTCGACTTCACCTGGGCGGCCGGCGAGATCCCCGCGCCGCGTCGGCGCGAGACGATGAACGAGGACCGCATCGCCCGCCCGTCGCGCCCGCGCCTGGCGTCCCCGTCGCCCTCGGTGCCCACGGTGATGGGGGGCGCGTCCGACTAGCCCTGCGTCTAGGAGGGCCGGCGGGTTCGGGTTGCTTGTGTCGCGTCTGTTTCTCGGCGCGCGGGTCCCATTGCGGACCCGCGCGCCCGTCGTTTTGGAATACAATCGACCCGATCGACGCAGCCGTTTAGGGGAGGAGCGCTATGGGCCAGACACATGACGCGCAGCAACGCTTGGAAGAGGCCGTACGACGCACCGCCCCCGGCACGGCGCTGCGCAACGCCCTCGACATGATCCTGGCGGGCCATCTCGGCGCGCTTATCTGCATCGGCGACACCGAGCGCGTGCTTTCGTCGGGCGACGACGGCTTTCCCCTCAACATCGCCTTCACGGCGAACCGCCTCTTCGAGCTTTCAAAAATGGACGGCGCCATCGTCATCGACGAGGACATGACCACGATCCTGCGCGCCAACTTCCACCTCAACCCCGACCCGAGCATGCCCACCTCCGAGACCGGCATGCGCCATCGCACGGCGGCCCGCATGAGCATGATCACCGACGCGATGGTGGTCTCGGTGTCCGAGCGCCGCTCGCACGTGGCCATCTACGTGGGCGGCCGCAGCTTCCAGCTGCGCAACGCCGCCGAGCTGAGCAACGAGGTCAACCAGCTCGTCATCGCGCTGCAGACGGGCCGCGACTCCCTCGACGCCCTGCTCGACCGCCTCACGCGCCTCGAGTTCGACAACTACGTGACCCTGGCCGACATCACCCGCGTCTACGGCGGTTTCCAGCTGCTGCTGCAGGCCGCCTCGCAGCTGCGCTCTTTCGTGCCCCAGCTCGGAAGCAACGACAAGGTCGTCCGTCGCCAGCTCGAGCAGCTGGCCGGCGGTATGGACGAGGAGTACACCCTCGCCGTGCGCGACTATGCCGCGAACTCGTCCGAGGAGGACGCGCGGCGCATCCGGCGGGAGTTCGACGCCCTCAGCCCGCGCGAGATGACCTCTCCCGCCCGCGTGGCCCGCATTCTCGGCTATGATGACCTCAACGAGGACAGCGTCGTCACGCCGCTGGGCCTGCGCACGCTGTCCCGATCCACGGCGGTGCCCACCGACGCGGTCGAGCACATCGTGAGCGAGTACGGCAGCCTGCAGGCTCTTATGGACGACGTGAAGCACGACCCCGAGAAGCTGGGCGACATGGGTGTCAACAACCCGCCCATTCTGGTGGACAGTCTGTACCGTATGTGGGGCAAGAAAGGATAGCGGAGGGCGCATGGGGACTCTAGGCAATACGTCGATGGCGGGCTACCCGGCCGGGGGCTGCCCGGTGGGCGACACGGTGATCGAGCCGGCGGCCCTCGTAGCCGCCCTTGCCGAGGAGGCGCCGTCCGTGCCCGCGCACCTTACCGCCCCCCAGGGGCGGGGCTGCGTCGGCAAGAAGGCCAACGTCTGCGCCGTCGTGGTGGCGGGAGGGTCGGGCGAGCGCTTCGGGCGCCCCGGCGGCAAACAGCTCATCCCGGTGTTCGGCAAGCCGCTGCTCGCCTGGTGCCTGCAGGCGTTCGACGCGGTGAGCCAGGTGGGGCGCATCGTGGTGGTGTGCCCGGCGCATCGCGTCGACGAGTACCGCGCCTTGGCCGCCGAGCCCTACGACCTGGTGACCCCCCTCGACTTCGTCGCGTCGGGCGCGCTGCGCCAGGAGTCGGCGATGCACGGCGTCGAGGCAGTTCCTGAGGAGTTCAAGTTCATCGCGATGCACGACGGCGCCCGGCCGCTCATTTTGCCCGAGACCGTCGTGCACGCCATCAACGTCCTCAAGGGCACCCTCGACGCCGACGGCGTGGTCTGCGGCCATCCGGCCATCGACACGCTCAAGGTCATCGACGGCGGCACGGTGGTCGGCACCCCCGACCGCTCGATGTTCTGGGTCGCCCAGACCCCCCAGATCTTTCACGCCGACGTGCTGCGCTCGGCGCACCAGGCGGCGATGGAGGAGGGTTTTGTGGGCACCGACGACTCGTCGCTCGTGGAGCGCGTCGGGGGGCGCGTGGTGCTCGTCGACTGCCCGCGCGACAACATCAAGCTCACCGTGCCCGAGGATCTGGCGCCCATCCAGGCGTTTCTTCGACAGCGTTACGGTACCGTCGAGGGGCAGCCGTGAGCGGCGGCGTGCCGGGAGGTCTGCGCATCGGCCACGGCTACGACGTGCACGCGTTCGCCGAAGGCCGGCGCCTCGTCCTCGGCGGCGTCGAGATTCCCTGGGACCGCGGGCTGCTCGGCCATTCCGACGCCGACGTGGTGGCCCACGCCCTGGCCGACGCGGTGCTCGGCGCCGTGCGCGGCGGCGACATCGGCGGGCTTTTTCCCGACGACGATCCCGCCTACAAGGACGCCGACTCGCTCGTTTTGCTCTCCCGCGTCATGGGGCTGGCCCGCGCGCAGGGGTTCGAGCTGGTCGATGCCGACTGTACCGTCGCGGCCCAGGTGCCCAAGCTTGCGCCCTATCGCGACGAGATGCGCTCCCGCCTCGCCGGTTCTCTCGGCGTCGACGTGTCCCAGGTCGGCCTCAAGGCCACCACGACCGAGCACCTCGGTTTCGTCGGGCGCGAGGAGGGCGTCGCCGCGTGGGCCGTCGTGCTCATGGAGTGTACCGGGCGCCGGTAGGCCCGCCCAGGCGTCCTGCCGGCCGCCGCACGTCTCGCGGCGTCTCCGACCCCCCGGCCTTTCGGGTGCGCCTTTCCTGCGCACCGGGCGCGGGGCCGGGCGGCCTCGCCCGCAGCCAACCCCGAACAGACAAGGTGGGTGCAGCCCATGAACCAGCTCAAGATCTACGACTCCTCTGCGCGCGAGAAGGTGCCCTTCAAGCCGCTCGTGCCCGGCAAGGTGACGATGTACGTCTGCGGCCCCACGGTCTACGACGACATCCACATCGGCAACGCCCGCACCTTCCTGGCGTTCGACGTCATCCGCCGCTGGCTTGCGGCGAGCGGCTACGACGTCGTGTTTGCCCAGAACCTCACCGACGTCGACGACAAGATCATCAGGCGCGCCAACGAGCGCGGCGAGTCGGCCGAGGAGGTCGCCCGCGCCAACGCCGAGGCGTTCATCGAGGTTATGCACCGCTTCGGCGTCGCCGACCCCGACATCCGGCCGCGCGCTACCGAGGAGATCCCCGCGATGGTCGAGATGATCGGGCGCCTCGTCGAAACCGGCCACGCCTACGTCTCGGACGGCGACGTCTACTTCTCGGTGCGCTCCGACCCCGCCTACGGCGGCGTTTCGGGTCGCAACGTCGACGACCTGCTCGTGGGTGCGCGCGTCGAGGCGGGCGACCTCAAGCGCGACCCGCTCGACTTCGCCCTGTGGAAGGCCGCCAAGCCTGGCGAGCCCACGTGGGACTCGCCCTGGGGGCCGGGCCGGCCGGGCTGGCACAGCGAGTGCGCCGCGATGGTCCACCGCTACCTCGGCATGCCGGTCGACATCCACGGCGGCGGCAGCGACCTCGCCTTTCCCCACCATGAAAACGAGTGTGCCCAGGCGCGCTGCTGCTGGGGCGGCCCCTTCGCCAACCACTGGATGCATACCGGCATGTTGCTGGTCGATGGCGAGAAGATGTCCAAGAGCCTCGGCAACTTCTTCACGCTCAAGGAGGTGCTCGATCGCTACCCGGCCGCCGCGCTGCGCCTGCTGATGCTGCAGACGCACTACCGCAGTCCGCTCGACTTCTCCTTCGAGCGCCTCGAGGGGGCGCAGGGCACGCTCGAACGCGTCGCTACCGCGGTGGAGAACCTGCGATGGGCGGCGGATCACGTCTCCGGCGAGCCCGACGCCGCGCTCGCCGCGGGCCTGGCGGCCGCCGCCGAGCGTACCGCCGCCGAGTTTGAGGCGTGCATGGACGACGACTTCAACACCGCAGGCGCCCTGGCGGCCTACTTCAACCTCGTCACCGAGGCCAACGTCTATCTTGAGAAGGCCGCCGGCGCCGTCGACGGGGAGGAAGCCGTCGCCTGCGCCGCCGGCATCGTCGAGGCCTTCGCCATTCTGGGCGTCGAGCTGCCCGTCAAGCGCAGCGAGCTGCCGTCCGTGCTGGTCGACATGGCCCACGAGCTCGCCGGTTACGAGGGAGGCGACGTGGACGAGGCCGCCGGCGCCGTCTTGGCCGCCCGCGCCCAGGCGCGCTCGGCCAAGGACTGGCCTCGCGCCGACGCGATCCGCGACCAGCTCGCCGGCCTGGGGCTGCTCGTGGAGGACACCCCCCAGGGTGCGCGCATCCGCCGCGCCTAGACCGGCCCGCAAAAAACGCCGCGCTTCGTCGCACCCGGGCTCGCGCACCCCGTTCGGCAGTTTTGCAGACCGCCCTCTAGGTGTTCCGGGTCGTTCGCATTCGCGTATCTGCACACCGCGCCCGGGCGCGCGGAGGCGCAAACACCGCGCCGCCGCGCGCCCGGGCCGTCGCCTGCAAGGAGGCATGGGTCGTATGGCCGACTACATCGAAGGCCGCCGTGCGGTCGAGGAGGCGCTGCGCGCCGGCGTCCCCATCAGGCGCGCGTTCGTCCAGGCCGCCGCGCCCGGGGCGCCCGGCTCACACGCTTCCGCCGACCGCGCCCGCCGCGGGGCGGACAAGGCGCGGGCCGCCGCGGGGCGGCAGGGCCGGGCAGGCCGCGACGACGCACTTGCCCGCCTTGTCGGCGAGCTGCGCGCCGCCGGGGCCGTCGTCGAGGAAGTGCCTCGCGAGCGGCTCGACCGCATCTCGGCGGAGGGACGCTCGCACGGCGCCCACCAGGGCGTCGTCTGCGAGGCGCCTCCCTACCGCTACGCCGACCTGCACGATGTCGCCCGCGCCGGCGCGCAGAAGAACGCCTCGCTCGTCCTGGTGCTCGACCACATAACCGACGAGGGCAACCTCGGCGCCGTCCTGCGCACGGCCGAGGTCGTCGGCGCCGACGGCGTCGTCATCCCCTCCAAGCGCGCCGCCCAGGTCACCGTCGGCGTCTACAAGACGTCGGCCGGGGCGGCCTTCCACCTGCCCGTGGCCCGCGTGCCCAACCTGGTCGCGGCCCTGGGCACCCTCAAGGAGGCGGGCTTCTGGGTCGCGGGGGCCTCCGAACGCGCCCGCGAGGACATCTGGCACGCGCCGCTTGAGGGCCGCATCGCCCTGGTGGCGGGCAGCGAGGGGACGGGCATCTCGCGTCTGGTGCTCGAGGCCTGCGACTTCCTCGTGGCGCTGCCCCAGCACGGCCGGGTTGGCTCGCTCAACGTGGCGCAGGCCACCACGGCGATCTGCTACGAGTGGCTGCGCCGCCGCACGTGCGCGGCCGACGCGCCCCGGCGCGGCTAGGGGAGGGGCGTCTTCCATGCGCAGGCGCGTCTTGCTGGTCGACGGCTACAACGTGATACGCGAGTGCCCACGTTACCGGTCCCTTGTCGACGAGGACCTGTCCGACCCGGTGCTGCACGACGTCTACGTGCGCGCCCGAACGGCCCTGCTCGCCGACGCCGCGGCCTTCGCGCAGGGGTCCTACGAGTCGACGACGGTGGTCTTCGACGGTTTCGGCAATCCCGACCCCGAGCGGCCGCCCCGGCGCACCGCCGGCCTTGCGGTCGTGTTCAGCCCGGCAGGGGTCGAGGCCGACGCGGTCATCGAGCGCCTGGCCGCCGAGGCGCGCGCCTCCGGCTGCGAGGTCACGGTCGTGACCTCCGACGCCGGCGTGCAGTCCACGGTCTTCGCCGACGGGGTGGCGCGCCTGTCGTCGCGCATGTTCGGCATCGAGGCAGACTCTCTGCACGTGCAGATCGCCGAGAACGCGGTCGCCCCGCGCACCGGCGCTGCCGCGCACGCCACCGTGGCCGACCGCGTGCCGCCCGACGTGCGCGCTCGTCTGAAGGAGATGGCGCTGCCGCGCAAGCTGCGCCGGCAAACGGGAACAAGCGACCAGTAGGCCCCGGGGCGGCCCGCTGCGGGGACGCGCGGCGGCCCCTTTTGGAAAGGAGACCGTTCATGGCACGACCCAGCGACAAGGACGCGCCCGCCCGCGAGCAGTGGGCCACCTCGTCCGACGAGCACCGCACCGACTTCGCGAAGCCGCCCAGCCCCCGGCCCCTGCAGGCTGCGGCATGGGCCCTGTGGCTCGCAGGCCTGGTTCTCGAGTGCCTCGGCGTCCTCGTTGCCGTCGGCGCGCTCCGTATCCCGGTGCTCTCCGACGCCCGTGCGGCCACCGTGGTCGTCGCCCTCGCGGTCGACCTCGCCCTCGTGATCGCGGCCACCGTCCTCAACAAGAAGGCGGCGGCCCTCAAAACGGGCAGGCGCGGCCAAGGGGTGCTGCCGGCCGTCATGGCCACGGCGGCCTTCGTGCCGACGGTGCTGTTCTTTGCCACCTCCAAAAACGCCACGGCCCGGGTACGCCTGGGCTCGGTCGTCGCGGCCCTGGTGGTCGTCGCGGCCTTGGCGGCGGTCTCGGTCGGCCGGATGCTGCTGGTTTCCGGTGCGCAGTAGCCGTGCGTCGCGTCGGGCCGCGAAGCTGTGAAGAATCCCGGGGGGTGTGCCTGTGCGGCGGTGCGGGCGCGCCCCCACTGGTATCGTGTGCACCGCGTTTCGCGGCATCGACGCCGGCGTAGCTCAATGGCAGAGCAACCGCCTTGTAAGCGGTAGGTTGCGAGTTCGACTCTCGCCGTCGGCTCCATACAGGTCCTTATAAAGCCACTACCAGCGGTTTTCTTGCCTATTTAGGGGCAAAAGCCTGCAAAGTTGTGAAGGACTGGTGAGTTGGTGCGTTTTCCCGAAACGCGTTTGACAGGGCAGGGGGCGTGGCGTAATATGTCCTTCGCTCGTGAGCACTACGGTACCGAGCACATGGTTCTACCAGGGTTTTGTTTGAAAAGGGAAGACAAGGGAGTGTGCCCGAGCGGTTAATGGGGACGGGCTGTAAACCCGTTGGCTCTGCCTACCTAGGTTCGAATCCTAGCGCTCCCACCACCTTTGCCTGTGTAGCTCAGTCGGTAGAGCACCTCGTTGGTAACGAGGAGGTCACCGGTTCAAGTCCGGTCGCAGGCTCCATCCTTCTCTTAGACGACCGAACCACGAACCGCTTGGCGGTGTAGCTCAGCTGGTTAGAGCACACGGTTCATACCCGTGGCGTCACTGGT
>CAZUFB010000028.1:0-23728 GCA_964619775.1 uncultured Coriobacteriaceae bacterium | reverse complement strand
ACGATGGCGGGAACGGCGAGCCGGGCGCGTAGGGCTGCGCCTAGCCGTGCAGGCGGTCCGGCTGGGTGTGCAGGCGCTTGGCTTTTCAACTAGAACAGTATCGTGCCTGAGAAGGGGCGCACGCCCGTCACATTGCCGTCGGCGTCGTAGACGGTGCGCAGGTTGAGGCTGCTGCCGTCGGCGTCGTCCGAGGTGAAGGCGAACATGCTGCCGGTCGTCTCGTTGTAGTCGACGAAGGTGTGCACCAGCTCCCCGTTGTAGTAGACGTTGCCCATGCCGTTGGCGTCGCCGGTCTCAAACGCCACGCCATAACGTGCGAAAGGTGCGAGCAGTTCGGCAGCGTAGGCGCCCGCCCCGGAAACGTCCTCGTGGGCGGTCTGCCCGCTGCCTGCAGCTGTCTCGTCGCCGCTTTCTTCGACAACCGGGCTGATCACCGTCGCTTCGGCGTCTTCCGACGCGTCAGAGAAGACCGCATAGTCAACCCGCACGACATAGGCGGTCTCGTCCATGATGGAGGATATCTCCGCAAGCTGCACGTAGGTCAGCTCGGTCACGCCTGTCAGCTCTGTCTGCGCGGGGTCGGCGAGGTCTACCGTGTCGGCATCGGCGTCGGCGTTGCGCACGGTGCCCAGGTCGACCGTGCCGTTTGGGTTGTAATACAGGCCGTACGTCTCCAAAGAGCCGTCTGCCAGCTCGATGCCGTCCCAGAAGTAGCGTACGGTCTCACCTTGGTAGCTCAAGATGCCCGAGGCGTCGTCGTAGGTCACACCGTAAGGCGCGTAGGCGAGATACTGGCGGTCGTCTGCGGCATCGTCGCCGCCGGAGCCCGAGTCGAAGGCGCTTTCTTCCGGGGCTGCCGGCTCGACGGTTGCCGGCAAGGTCGCGTCTCCTTCGTCGCCGGCCGATTCGCCCTGGGACGAGTCGACCTGCACGACCACGCCGCTGCCCGTGTCCCAGGCGGAGGTGGTCGCAAACGCGGCGGGGACGCCCACCACCAGGGCCACCGAGGCGACGACCGCCGCCACCGAGGTCTTTCTGATGCTCATGATCGCCACAATCCTTTCTTCGATAGCTGTTGCGCCAAAACCGTTGCACAGGGGCGCGCGGACGTTTCTCGTCTCCTCCATCTTGATGAGCGTGCGTGCGTACGCCCCGCGCGACGTGCGGCCGAAGCCGCGGACCACCGTTTCGTCGCACGCGATCTCTATGTCGCGGTTGGCGAGCACGTACATGGTCCACGCGAGCGGGTTGAACCAGTGGACGCACGCCGCCGCGGCAAGCGCCAGCTTGCTTGCGGCGTCGAGGCGCCTGATGTGCGTGAACTCGTGCTCGAGCACGTAGCGCAGGGCATCGGCGTCGTCCCAGTCCATGGTCGCCGGGACGAGGATGACCGGCCGCAGCACGCCGTAGGTGAGCGGGGCCGAGATCCGGTCCGTCTGCCTGATATCTATCGGGCGCCTCAGCTGGTGCGCTTCCAGCCAATCCGCGACAAGCGCATTGTCGACGGGCAGCGAGCTCCGGAACTCCCTGCGACACCTGATATACGAGAGTGAGAACCATGCAAGGCAGGCGAGGGTGCCGCCTGCCCACGCGGTGCCCCAGAAAGGGGCGCCGAGCGACGCGAGGCCTGCCAGCGCGGCGAGCGGCCCGGCGGGAGAGGCCTCTTGTGCGCCTTCGCTGGAGCCCTTCTCCGCAGGGGACGCGACCGACGCCGTGCCGTCCAGGCCGGCGTTCTCGCGCACCCCGGATGCGCCCGCTGCAAGCGTCGTGTCCTGCCCGACGGCGCCGCCGTCCGCCGTGCCGACGGCTTGCTGCGACGATGCCGGCGCGAGCCGCTCCACTAGCCCGTAGACGCTCACGGGCGAAGGGACGTTCAAAGGGACGAGCAGCCGCAGCACCACGAGTGCCCACAGCAGCAGGAAGGCCTTCTTGGGGAGCCGGTTGAGCAGCAGCGACCTCAGAGCCGCGACGGCAACCACCATGAGCGCGCCCTGGACGCTCATCTGAACCAGCGAGGGAACGTCCATGACGACCGTCGCCTATCGGCGCTCGTCGGACGACTCCATGTCGTCGACGATGCGCTTGAGCCGGTCGATCTGCTGCTCGGAGAGGCGCTTGCGGCCGAGCAGCGCGGCGAACAGCTTGTCGGCCGACCCGTCGTAGACCTTGTCGATGAGCTCGTCGGTCTCGATTCGCTGTACCTCTTCCTGCGTCACGAGGGCGCGGCATGTGAACTTGGGCTCGCTGCGTTCGACGGCGCCCTTCTTGATGCAGCGTTTGATGAGCGTGTAGGTGGTGTTGGGGTTCCATCCCACCTCGTCGGCGAGCACCTGGGCGATGTGGCTGGCCGTGGCGGTGCCTTCGCGCCACAGCACGCCCATCACCTTGAGCTCGGAGTCGAAGAGTTTGCCTTCCATCGTCGCTTCCTCCTTGCGCGCCTGAGGGGCAGGCGTGGCGTGCCTGCGGCCCCGACTGGGCTGTTGGTATTTGACTACTCCAGTAGTTAACTACCAGAGTAGTTGTTTTTGCTGCCGTATACACTACTCCAGTAGTGATACAGCGTCAAGAGGTTGGGTAGAAAAATTACTACTATGGTAGTGAAATGCGTCCGTTCCGTCGTTGGCCGCCAGGCATGTCCGTCGACTTCCCGTCGTCGGGAAGCAAGGGGATGGAGGGAGGCCCCGCGTCTTTGCTGCCTGCCCCCCTGGTCGGTTGTGCCGCCGCTTGCTATCATCCCCTGCACGGCTGTGCGGCGCGCCTGCGGGTCTAGCCCCGCCGCGCCCGACCCAAGGAGGATCCCATGACCGGCATAGAGACCGTCCTGCAGTACCTTACCGCCGTTCCCGCCTGGTACCTTGCCACGAGCGTCGACGGCCAGCCGCACGTGCGGCCGTTCAGCTACGCCGCCGAGCACGAGGGTAAGATCTGGTTCGTCACCGCAACCACCAAGGACGTCTGGCAGGAGTTGCTGCAGAACCAGCGCTTCGAGGCGACGGCGTGGTGGCCGGGCCACGGCTGGCTCATCCTGCGCGGTACGGCCGGGCTCAAGGACGAGGTGAGCGACGAGATTCGCCGGGCGGGCTTCGACCACCTTACCGGCCTGGGCGAGGACTACGATGGCCCTGACGACCCCACCCTCGCGTTCTTCTCGGTCGAGCAGCCCCAAGCGTGGATCTGCAACCACAAGGAGTGGGACCCGGTCGAGCTGTAGCCGCCGGTTGCGGGCCTGCCTGATGGACGGCGTGCATGCGAGCGGGTTTCCGCACGGCAGACGGGTTTGCGCGACGCCGCCTCGGCCTGCGCGGCAAGGGCCCCGCGACGAACGGCGGTCTGCCGTGTGCCGCGGGGCCCTGGGATGCGGTCGTGCCGTGCGCCCTACTGCGCGTCGGCAGCCCGCTCGAACGCCAGCTCGATGACGCGGTCCATGACCTCGGGCACATCGTGCCCGGCCGCGCGCATCATGGCGGGGAAGCGGCTGTAGTAGGTCATGCCCGGGAAGGTGTTGACCTCGTTGAAGACGACCTCGCCCTCGGGCGTCAGGAACAAATCGACGCGCGCCAGCCCCTCGCAACCCAGCGCGGTGTAGATGCGCTTGCCTGTCCTTCGCACCAGCTCCACGGTTTCGGCGGGCAGGTCGGCCGGGCACACGATGGTCGAGTTCTCCTGGTTTTTGCCGGGGTTGGCTTCCTGGTGGATACGGAAGATGCCGCTTTGCACGGTGATCTGGTCGGGCAGACCCGCCACCAGGCCCCCCTCGTCGCCGGCCGGGCCCATCACGGCGCAGCCCACCTCGGTGCCTACGATGTTCTCTTCGAAGCATACCTTGGCGTCGAACGAGCGGGCCAGCCTCACGGCCTCGGCGAGCTGATCGGCGTTTTCGACCTTGGTCACGCCAAACGACGAGCCCCCGTTGGCGGGTTTCACGAACAGCGGGTAGCCGAGCTGCTCGGCGATGGCGGCCACATCCTCGTCGCGGATGGTCCCGGTGAGGGTGTGGCAGCGCGGGCAGCGCACGCCCGCCTCCTCGACGATGCCGTACGTGGTTGCCTTGTCCATGCCCAAGGCCGAGGCAAGGATGCCGCAGCCCACGTACGGGATGCCGGCGAGTTCGAAAAGCCCCTGGACCGAGCCGTCCTCGCCGCCGCGGCCGTGCAGCACCGGGAGGCACACGTCCACGCGCTCGGTCTCCCAGGTGCCGTCCTCGCGCAGCTCGACGATGCCGTGGACGCCGCGGTCGGGCGCCACGAACGCCGGCGTGCAGTCGTGGCCTTCCCACGACCCGTCGAAGACGTCGGCCGCGTCGCCGCGGTAGCGCAGCCAACGGCCGTCCTTGGTGATGCCCACGAGCACGAGGTCGTAGCGTTCGGGGTCGAGCGACTTGATGACGGTGTCGGCGGATTTCTGGGCGATGCCGTGCTCGCTCGAGACGCCGCCGAACAGGACGCATACGGCGGTCTTGCCGCCCGGGTTCGTCGAAGGTGTGGTTTGCATGCGCTCCTCCTGTTGTCGTTGCCGTGCGCGGCGCCGCATCTCTCCTGCGCGTGCGGTTGCCGCGGTGTTGCGGCACCTATGGTATACCGTCGGCGGTCCCGCGGCACCACGCGGTGACCTGCAGCTCGGTTTGACCACGTCGCTTTTCCGGGCGCGCCGTCCGGGGGCGGATTTTGCCCGCCCGCCCCTGCCGTGCGCCGTGCTCGCACCGCCGCATCCCGCTCGGGCCAGGGTCTCGCATGGGCCCGTTTCGTCGGCGCCCGGGGTGCCGGGGCCCGTCGTGCGGGAGACTGCAAGAAGGCGTTTCTCCTGCAGGTCGCTGGGGTATGATAGCGAAGTTAAACCGGACGCAGCCCGCTGCGGTCTCGAAGGGCGCTTCGGCGGGCAAACCGTATGGGGGAGTGATGAGCACCATGAGCGATGTCCAGACTGAGGGTGCCAAGGGGGCCGTGGGGCCGGTACGTCTCGGCGACGTCTGCCGCCTGGCAGGCGACCGGCAGCTGTCCCTGACCGCCGCCGAGCGCCAGGCGCGGCGCGGCCCCTACCCGCTCTATGCCGAGAACTGCGCGTCGTCGGGCATCGACGAGTACGCCGTCGACGAGGGCGGCGCCGTCATGGTGAGCGCCTTCGGCCAGGTGCTCGCCAACACCGGCCATCTGATCGCGCGCTACGAGCCCGGCCCCTGCGCCGCCACCGAGCATGTCCACGCCCTGGTGCCCCACGACCCGGCCGACGGCCGCTACCTGTGGCGCGTGCTCACCACCACGCCCAAGGCAGCACGCCTGGTTACCGGTACGAGCCAGGTGCGCCAGATCAGCGGCAGCGCCCTGCTCACGCTGCCCATCCCGTGGCCGTGCCGCGCGACCCGCGACGCCTACGTCGACGCGCTCGACGGGATGGACCGCCGCGCCGAGGAGCTGGCTGCGCTCGTGCCGCGCCTTTTGGCCGAAGGCGACGAGGCGTTCGCGCGCATGGTGCTCCCCTCGACCGACGAGCGCGTGGCGTGCGGGTCGGTGGCCGACTGGCAGGCCGGCACCAACGTCCCGGCTGCCGACCGCGCCCCCGACAAGCCGGTGCGCGTCGAGGGTCCGCAGGGTCGCCTGGGCCGTTGCGACGAGGCGTTGACCTGCGGCCCCGCCCTGATGGTGGGTCCGGCGGGCCGTCGCCTGCTGCTGCACTACGTCGACGAGCCCGCACACCCCATCGCCGAGATGCGCTACGTCGTGCCGGAAGGCGCGCAGGTGCCGCTTTCGGTGATCTTCTTCGCCTTGCGCGCGGCAGGCCTCTTCGATCGCCTGCGTCTTGACGGCAAGCAGCTCGACGCCCCCAGGTACGTGCCCGCCGACCTGCCCGGCATCGAGGTGTGCGTGGGCACGCCGGAGGCCCGGGCCGCCTTTGCCGAAGTGGGAGCCGACGTGCTCGCCCGGGTGGCCCAGGCCGGCCGCGACGCCGACCGCCTGGCTGCCGACCGCCGTGCGCTGGTCGCGGAGTTCGTCGCCCACGGCACGGTGGACGGCACGGGGTCGTGCGAGGGCTGCGAGGCCGCGCGGGGGGACTTGCCCGAACCTCGCGGCGTCTCGTGCACGCCTGAGCGCGCCCGCTCGGCGGCCCGCAAGCTCGCTGCCGAGCGCGAGCAGGCCGCCCGGGAGGTGCCGGGCATCCCGCTCGACGCGACGAGCCGCGCGGCCCTCGGTCCCCTGGCGTCCCTCGTGGAAGGCGACGCCTTCGGCCTCGTGCCGGCTGACGCCGCCTGGGAGCTCGCCCCTCTCGCGTGCGTGCGCGTCTGTGCCGAGCCGGCCTCGTGGGACGCCGTCGTCGCCGCGGCGGAGGAGGACGGCTGCGAGGGGCTCGTTGGGGCGCTCGACGCCGCGATGGACGCCCTTGCCCAAGACGACGACCTGCTCTCGTTCCTCCCGAACCTCTCCTACCAGAGTTCGCTTTTGACCCCCGCGCAGCTTGCCGTGTGGGTGCGCGCTCTCGACGCCGTGGACCCCGCGGCCGTCGCGGGGTCGCACGTGCGTGCGGTCTTTGCGCTCGAGCCGGGGACGGTCGGCATGCCCGCCGAGGTGGCCGGCGTCTTCGACCGCGTGCTTGCCGCCGCGGCGTCCCGCATGCCCGCGGGCTTCGAGACGGCCTATGTGCCCTGCGAGTCGTGCGAGGGCGTGGTCGACGCCTTCGCGCGCGTGCTGCCCGACGTCACGATGCGCGCCCAGTTCGACGAGTTCTCGCACATGCTCGCCGCCGCAATGGTGCGCGCGGTGGACCTTCGCGCCGCGCGCGGCACGCGCGGCGGCCTGGGTGCGGCGGCCGGCAGCGCCCTGCTCGCCGACGAGTTTTCCGACTGGAGGGCGCCCCTGGTGGCCGCCGCGCTGCCGCCCAACGCCGGCGAGTGGACGAAGGCGGTCCTGTCGGCCGACGATCCCCGCTGGGTGCTCGGCACCCCGCCGCGCAGCCGCGCGAACTACGCCTGGCTTCAGCAGGCGTTGTCGCACCAGGAGCCGGGCGGCCTCACGGTGCTTCTCGCCTGCAACTCCCTGCTGCACTCCACCACCGGAAGCGAGCAGCGTCTGCGGCGCGCGCTCGCCGCGTCGGGCCGCGTGCGCCTCGTGGCGGCGCTGCCCGCCCGCGTCTTCGCCGACGCGCGCCCGGCCGCGAGCATCGTCGTGCTCGGCGACCCCGACCCCTCCGCCGGCTGCCTCATGGTGGACGCCCTGGGTTTGGGCGAGCCGAACCCCGACGCGCCCGCCGAGGCGTTCGCAGGCGACGTGCGTCCCGAGGGCATGGCCGAGCGCGTGCTTCCCGTCGCGGCGGCCGAGCGCGTCGCGGCGGCGTGCGAGGCGTGGCTGACCGGCTCCGGCCGTCCCGACGAGCCCGGCTTCGCCCGCGTGGTGGAGGCTTCTGCCATCGAGCGGAACGACGGCCTGCTGACGCCCTGGGCATACGTGCGGTGACGGGGCCGTTCCGCCCCGTGCGCCCGCTTTCCGTTCCCTGCCTTGCCGCGAGCGCGCCGGGGCCCTCGGTCGTGAGCGCGTCCCCCGTGCGCGCTGGCGATGGTAGGCGGTCGGGCAGGCCGCTGGTCTGACGGGCTTTGGGCTTTCCGGCGGTCTGCGCGTCGGTCGGCTTCGCCCATGCCCTGCAAGCGGGGCGCCCTGTGCGTCATCCGGCAGGTTCGGCCCGCCCCGCTTGCACGGTGATCTTGGTGAAGTCGTCCGCATACCGCACGTAGGTGTCCCAGTCCGAGGTGTTCGTGCTGGTGGCACCGGCAAAGCGCGTTGTCGCCCCCAGGCCGAAGCCCAGCACGTCGCACCCGGGCGTGCCGTCCGCGCCGGGCCGTTGCAGGGCCCAGAAGGGGTCCTCGTCGCCGGGACGGGCAAAACGCAGCGGAGCGTACTCCACAAAGCCGGCGTTGCCCAGAACGTCGCGCGCCTCGGCGAGCTGGGCCGCCGCCAGGTCGTTCGACGCCTTTGCCACGCCCGGGCCCTTCCACGGCTCCAAGGTCAGGTGGCGTGCCGGCATGCGTGTGAACTGCACCGCCGAACGGCGGAAGGCCGCCGTGCTCGGGGCGTCGAACCCGTAGGCCAGCACGATGCCCAGGGTCTTGTTGGCGTAGGCTTTGAGGAAGCTGTCGACCATGTAGTCGAAGTCCTGGATCGCGTCGGCGTGGTTGAGCCGCACGAAGTCGGCGCTGTCGAGCGCCAGCAGTTCGAAGTCGAACCGCGTCACGCCCGCCCGGCGCAGGTAGGGCATGCTCGCCCCGCTCACGTTGCAGATCGAGGCGCGCGCAGTCAGCTGGGCGTCCGGCTCCATGTGCAGGCATGCGCGCAGCGTGCGGCAGGTCTGCCACAGCTCCTCGGCCGGGGCGTTCGTCGCGATGCCTCCGCCCAGCCGCACCGCCGCCACGCGGCAGTCGGAGAACTCACCCGCGTTGGCGGCGATTTCGCGGCGCAACGCCTGCAGGTAAGCCGCGGTGCGCTCGCGGTCCCACCCCACGACCTGCTCGCGCTCGGGCCGGCCGCGCCGCTCCACCGCAAACGGCGTTACAAGCTCCGCCACCACCCGACGTGCGGGGGCGTCCTGCGCGTCGGGCTTCGGTTCCGTCCGACCGTCCGTTCCTGCCATGCCGGCGTTCCATCCTTTCCGTCGTCTGTCCCGCGGGGAGGCGCCTCGCCGGGTGTCTCCGTCGCCTGCCTGTCCGGCGTGCCTGCGCCGCGCACGGTGCCGTCCCGCCGTCGCCCTGTCGGTCGCACCGTAGGGCGGCAGGCGCCCGCCGGCGTGCGGAAACCCGCCCCGGTCGCGGCGCCTGCCGCCGAAACGCGCCCGGCTTCGGGCAATTTTTTGCGGATTGCCCCGAAGGCCGCGCGCCCCCTTACAGCCCCAGTGCCGTGGCGACGCACTCGCCGGCAACGTAGCCGCTGGTCAGCGCGCTGCCGCAGGAGTTGCCCGCCGTGGGCGTGGAGTATTGGATGCCGATGCGCTGGCCGCAGGTGTTTCCTGCCGCGTAGAGGCCCGGGATGGGCGTCTTGTCGCCGGTGAGCACCTGATAGTTGCCGTCGGTGCAGATGGCCGCGTGCTGGCACAGCCCGCCCGAGGGGTTGCCGCCGGTCGTGCCGAAGCTAAAGAAGAACGGCGGCTCGGAGATGGGCATGAGCAGCTGCGGGTCGATGCCCCAGTCGGTGTCCTCGCCGGCCTCGCACATCTCGTTCCAGTGCTCGACCTCGGCGACGAAGTTGGCGGTGGCCTCCTCGTCGTAGCCGACGATCTGCGCGACCTCCTCGAGGGTGTCGGCGGCGTACATCGTGGAGTACTCGCGACCGAAGCGCGAGAACGAACGCACGGGGAAGCCGTCGGCGCCCGTCACGTAGGCCTCCATGTTCTCGCGCACCTCGTCGCACATGTAGTCGGAGCTGCGGTCCATGGTCTCGTGGCCGAAGCCCTGGTGCGACAGGTACTCCTCCCAGTTGGCGTCGGTCACCTGGACCATGAGGAAGCCGGAGGGCAGCATGTCGAGGTGGCCGTCGGTGCCGTGTTTGACCATGCACTCGTTGTAGAAGCGCTTTCCGTCGTCGCCGAAGCACGGCCAGCAGCCGCCGAACGCCATGCCCGGCTTGCTGTTGATGCCCACGGACTGGCCGGCGCGCGGGCCGCCCTCCATGGTGCCGCCGGCCCACATGCACATCTTGATGCCGCTGCCGTCGCGGCCCATGCCGCCGATGCTGCCGGTGCTCGTGCGGTCCTTGCCGTACGACCAAGCCAGGCTGCGCATCGTGTCGGAGAGGTCGAGGCGCATGTCGGGGTTGCCGCCGAAGTCGCCGGCGCACACGATGACCGCCTTGGCGTCGATCTGGTGGTAGACGCCGTCCACGTCGCGCAGGATGGCGCCGGTCACCGTGCCGTCGTCGTCCTGCACAAGCTCGATGGCCTGGTAGCCCCAGCGCATCTGGCCGCCCAGCTCCTCCAGCGCGGTGTGCAGCGTGCGGATGACGAAGGGCCACATGTTGATGTTGGAGTCCTCGTCGCGCCACTGGGTCATGCCGATGAACGACTTCTGGCCGCAGTGCTCGCCGTTGAAGTTCTCGTTGCCCTTGTAGTTTGAGGTCTTGGCATAGGCGTCGATGTAGTCCTGCGGGATGTAGGTGCACATCCAGTCGAGCATCTCGCCGCTGCGCGTCGCGTAGTCGCGCACGAGTTTGTGGTGGGCGTGGCCGCGGTAGTCGCGCATGTACTGGTTGAAGATGTCCATCAGGTCGATCTCGGGCGTGCCCTTGTCCAGGAACAGCTTCGAGTTGTAGCAGGCCATGTCGCAGGCGTACTCGTCGTACTCGTCGTAGGTCTGGGTCTCGGCGAGGATGACGTTGGCTCCCATCTCCTGGGCGCGCAGGGCGGCGGTGGTGCCGGCGTTGCCCGCGCCGATGACGAGCACGTCGCACTCTTCGGTGTCGGCGATGTCGTCGATGGCCGGCGCGGTGCCGAGCCAAGCCGGGACGTTGAGCATGAAGTCGGCGGGGGTGATGCCGAGCGCGTCGCAGGAACCGCCGGCCGACAGCACGCCGTCGCCCTTCGAGACGATGTACTCCTCGGGTGTGGTGGCGGCGACGGCGTCGGGGTTCTCGCCGTGGCCGTAGGTGGAGTACTGGCTCATGATGTCGTAGGTTCCCTCGTAGGCCACGGCCTCGGCCTCGTCGGCGCGGGCGACCGAGGTGGCCGCCAAGGTCGACAGGGCGGCGACGCCCATCGTCCCGGCGGCGGCACCGGCAAGGAAGTCGCGGCGGCTCAGGGTGGTTTGAGACATGGTTCGTCCTTTCCTTCGATGCGCCCGCGGCGGGCGGGCGCGTTTACTGCGGGCGGTTCGGGCCGCTCGCATAGACGCTTCCATCTAACCTCCGCGCACCCCGCCCGCGCATCACCGCGATTGGTGAGCGTGCGGCAAAACGGCGTATCGCCGCGCTGCGCGGGCCGCGCACCCGCGGCGTCTGCCGGGGCCGCTTTCGGCCGCGGGCGGTTTTGGGAAAATTGGGGACAGTCCCGGCCGAAATGTCCGTCGACCGGCTTTGCCGCCGGGGCGGTTGGTGGGAGAATGCGCGGTATGAGAGGGATGGTGCGACGGCGGGCCGAAAAACGGTGCGCAACGGAAGGGCGAGCATGGACAAGGAGCGGGGTGGGGATGAGGGGCGGGGGAGCGCGGTGACCGGGTTCGTCCTGGCGGCTGTCTCCGTCGGTCCGGGCTGTCTGCTGGCGCTGGTTCTGTGCCTGGCCCGCCATGCCGACAGCGCTCTGGGGATCTTGGGCATGCCCGTCATGAAGGCGCTTATGGCCGGGCTGCTCGCGACGGTGGCGCTGGCGGCGGCGTTGCGCGCCCTGGTGGGGCCCGTTGCCCGTTGTGCGTTCGTCCGAAACCCGCGCGCCGCGGCCCCGATTGCCGGCGTGCTGTGCATTCTGGGGATCGGGCTCCTTGCGCTGTGCTCGCTTCGCGCAGACGCCGACCTGGCCGCTTCCGACTCCTTCCCGTCCGGCCTGGTGCCCGCGGCTGCCGCAGGCGTCGCGCTGGGCGGGGGCGTCTCCCTGTTCGCGCTGTGGTGGGTGCGCGTGCTCGCGGGGTTCGAGCCGGTCGCGCTTGTGCGCTGCGGCGCGGCCGCCCTGCTCGTGGCCGGGCTGTGCTATGCGTGCTTCTGCCTGCTCTGGCAGCCGCTGCACGCCTGTGCGCTGCTTGCGGCCGTGTCGTGCGGCGCGGCGGCCCCCACCTGTCTTTCCGCCGTGCGCGCGTTCGGCCTGCGGGACCCCTCCGCCGAGCCCGGTTTGGACCTGGACTCCGACCGGCGTCGCGAGCTGCTGTGCGCCATGTCGGACGGCGGTTCGCAGGTTGCGTCGCGCGCCGCGGGCGGCGTACGTCTGCGCGACCTGTACCGCATGCTGTGGATTCCGCTGGTCGGTGTGCTGTTCTGCGCGTTCATCGCGGGGCTCACGTGGGACCCGGTCGCCTCGTTCGAGGAAGGTCGGCGCGTCCATGCCAACGGCGCCGTGAGTGTCCTCGCCGGGTCGGCCGCCGTCGTGCTCGCCGTGGCGCTTGCCGCCCGCGGTCGGTCGGCGACGCAGGTCCTCGCGCTGCTCGGTCGCGCGCTGCTGCCGGTGGGGCTTGCCGTGGTGCTCGTGGTGCCCGTCCTGCAGCAGTGGACGGAGACCTCGGCGTCTGTGGCCGGCACGCTTCTGGAAGCCGCATCGACCGGCGGGTTTGCCCTGATGACCCTCGTCGCGCTCGTCGAGCTCGCCTGCGCCGCGCGCCTTGCCGGCGTGGCGCCCGACCGCGCGCTGGCGGGACTGCTGCTGGCGGTCGCCGCCGCGGTCGCTGCCGGCCTGGTCGCCATCGGCGCCTTGGGCACGGCCGGGCGTACGGTGTGCCTTGTGCTCGAGGCGGCTTTCCTCACGACGGTGGCGGTGTCGTTCGCGCTGCGCCCCCATGGCACGGCGACCGAACCTGCGGCCGGCGGCGGGGGCGCGACGGGCGGCGAAGGGGGTGTGGCCGGTTCGGGCGTCCGGGATGGCGGCGGGCTGCCGGAAAGCCCCGAGGCCCGTTGCTCCCGGCTGGCCGGGCAGGCCGGCCTGTCGCCGCGCGAGGCCGAGGTGCTGGCCTATCTGGGGCGCGGGCACGGTTCCACGTTCATTGCCCGCGAGCTGGGCATCTCCGAGAACACCGTGCGTACCCATGTGCGCCACATCTACGAAAAGCTCGGCGTCTCGTCGCGCGAAGGGCTGCTGGCGCTTGTAAACGAATGGGCGGCCGGCGGCGTCGGCACCGCCCCGTCCGCGTCGGTGCCTGACGGCGCGAAACCCCCTGCATGCCGTTGAGGAAATGTGCATTTCCGGCCATCCGGTTTCCATTCTTCGGCGTGTCGCACTTGCGCTTCGGTTGGATATAGAATATATCAGTCAGGTCAGGCCATGTTCTACAGGCGCCTCGGCGCCAGAGGGGCATTCGGACCGGATGCCGTGGAAAGGGGTTCACCATGCAGGAGTTTGGGAACAAGATCGGTTGGGCGCGCGGCGGTCTCATCGTGAGCGCCGTGCTGCTCGCCGTCATGGGCGTTCTGTGCTTCGTCGCCCATGGCATCATGCCGGAGGCGCTGCACACGCCGGTGCTTCCGGAAGGCTACACATGGCCTGTGGGCGAGATCATCGGCGCCGTCGTGATGCTCGTCGTGGGCGTCTGCCAGATCGCCGCCTATCGGATGGCCGGCGGCTCGCGCAACCTTTCGGGCTGGCTCATCATCAACGGCGTCATGTCGATCGTCTGCTGCGTCGCGGCCCTCGTCGACCCGTTCCTCGGCACCTTCTCGTTCGAGTGGGTCGTCGCCGTGTTCATCGCCTTTGTCGGCATCGCGTCGTTCTTGGGGTCCGTCGCCGGCGGCCGCGTGATCGGCTACAGCGGTTGGGCCATCGAGATGCTGCTCGGTCTCGTCCTGATCGGGCTTGCCGTGGCCATCCTGTTCAACTCCGCGTGGGCCATCACCGTGGCGGGCATTGCGTTTTTCGTGTACGCCGTCATCACCATCATGGTGCCTTTCATGGGCAACAGCATCAAGATACCTGCGGCTGCCGCCTAAAACGCGTCGTATCTGCATGCTTGGCGGCAAACCTGTCGCCGGCCAGCGGGTCGCCTGCCGGGAAACTGCCTCGGCGGGCGGCCTGCTTTTGTTTGGGGGCGGGAAGCCTGTCGGGTGGGAGGAAGCCTGCCGGAAGGTCGCGTCGGCGTCCGCCCGAGCCGCCTGCCGCTTTCTGTGCGCCGTGCGGCATAACCGACACAAGAGCGAAAGGGGTCTGGGCGTGGAGAACGGCACGGGTACGGCAACTGCTTCGATGGTGGTGGGCATCGTGGCGGTGGCGGGGGAGTGGGTTGTCGGCCTGCCTTGGCTGATATGCCTTGTTTTGGGCGTCGTCGCCGTCGGCCTGGCGTCCAACGGCCTGAAACGGTGCCCGACGGGGCGGCCGGGACACGGACAGGCGGTGGCGGGCCTGGTGCTCGGCGTCGTCGCCGTCGCGTTCTCGGGGCTGTTCCTGCTGTGCCTGTGCGTCGGTGCGGGCGTGTCCGTCGGCCTGCTCGGCCTGGCGGTTCTGTAGGTCCGTGCGGGGAGGGATGCCGGTGTTCCCCACCGTCGAGGTTTTCGGTCGCACCGTCGGCATGTACGGTGTGTGCGCGGCCACGGGTTTTCTGCTCATGCTGCTGTGCGTGGCGCTGCTTGCCCGCCGCCGGCGCGTCGTGGGTCCCGACGCCGCGGTCGTCATGTCCCTTGTCGCGTTCTCCGGGGCCGCGGTGGGCGCGGTGGTGCTCTACGGTGCCACGAACGTCCCCCTTATGGTGCAGGCCGTGGGGGCGTACCTCGGGGGTTCCTACGCCTCGTTGGGCGATTTGCTGCACGACCTGCTGCTGTGCTTCGGCGGTTTCGTGTTCTACGGAGGCCTGATCGGCGGTTTGGTGGCCTGCTGCCTCTACAGTCGGCGCCGGGGCTGGGACGTGCCCGAGGTGCTCGACCTGTTTGCCGTGGCGGTGCCGCTGTTCCACACCTTCGGCCGCATCGGGTGTTTCCTAGGCGGCTGCTGCTACGGGGTCGAGGCCGACTGGGGGCTGACGTTTACCGACTCGCCCATCGCGTCGGCCAACGGGGTGCCCCGCGTGCCCGTCCAGCTCGTCGAGTCGGCGTGCAACCTCGTCATCTTCTGTGCGCTGCTCGCGCTTTTCCTCAAAGACCGCCTGCGCGGCCGTCTCGTCGCGGTTTACGGCCTCGCCTACGGCGCGGTGCGCTTCGTCGACGAGTTCTGGCGCGGCGATGCCTACCGCGGCATCTGGGGGCCCTTCTCCACGTCGCAGTGGATTAGCCTCGCCGTGGCGGTTGCCGCGGTCGCCTACTTGGTCGCCATGCACCGTCGCCGTGCCCGGGGAGGTCGGGTTGCCGTCCGTCGGCCCGGCGCCCCCGCATCCTCTGAGGCGTAAAGGTGCGGCGCGTCCGCACGCGGCTAGCGCAGGGTCGCGAGCAGGCCCTCGCACCCGGCGAGCACGTCGTCCCAGGTTGCTTCGAAGTCGCCGGTGTACCAGGGGTCGGCCACGTCGCGCGCGGGACCCGCCCCGGCAAGCCCCGCTGTGCCGCCCGCCGAGGGCGCGGCGAACTCCATGAGCTTGCGCACCTTGCCCTCGGGGTCGCGTCCCAGGATGCGCCCCAGGTCGCGCACGTTCTCGTCGTCCATCGCCACGAAGAGGTCCCACGAGCGGTACTCGTCGCGGCGCAGCCGGCGGGCCGTCTTGCCTGCGCAGCCGATGCCGTGGGCTGCCAGCGTGCGCCTGGTCCCGGGGTGCACGGGGTTGCCGACCTCCTCGGAGGTCGTCGCGCTCGAGGCGATGCGGAACTCGTTGGCCCGCCCTGCCCTCATGGCGAGGTCTCGCAGCACGAACTCGGCCATCGGCGATCGGCAGATGTTGCCGTGGCATACAAACATCACGCGGTGCATGGCAAAAAGACCGTCCTTTGCTCATTGCCGAGCGGTGCCCTGCGGCCCGTCGCATCCGGTGGGTCCGCTGCTCCGTACCGGTCACGCAAACTGCATACAGAGAGCTAAAATTCCACATATTTTGCGTAGTATACAGCAAACACCCAGCATCACCCTGTCAAGGGTCATTTTTAAAGTGGCAGGTATGATGCACGCTACACAGAAGGTTTGTCGATGCTACAATACCGAGGTATTCGATTGACGCGTTGTGCCGCCGGGGAGGGCGGTCTTTTTGAACGAACTGCATATGGTAAGCCTGTAGGGGCAGTCTGCGTCGGGGGGCATAGAGGAGTTCGTGGATGGACGAACGCTTGAAGAAAGTGCTGGTTGTTTATTCGACTTTATCCGGTTGCACGACCACCATTGCGAAGCGTATAGGCGTTGATTTGATAGCGTACGACGGGCGTCCGCTGGTTGCGAGCGTCGAGGAGATGCCGACCATCGACGTCGACGTCGACGCCGTCGTGTTCGGCAGCGGCATGCGCGTGGGCAAGTTCCATCGGGATGCGCGCGACTGGCTGATGGCCAACGTCGACGTCCTGTCACGCCTGCCGACGGCGTTCTTCTCGGTCGGCCTGCGGCCGGCCACGTCGCAGAGCAGCAATATCATGCAGGCCGAGCACGATCTCGACGCCGTGGTCTCGTCGATCGGCGGCACGGTGCACCCGGTCGGTTCGGTGGTGCTTCCCGGATGGAAGCGCAGCGAGGGTTTCAACACGGTGGAGCGGATCGCCCTGCGCGTCTATCCGCTCGAGGACGGCGACTACCGCGACTGGGACAAGGTCGACGCGTGGGTCCGCCAAATCGCGCCGGTACTGCTGGGCACCCAGGCGCGCTGGGGGAACATTGCCCAATGAGGCGCACGACGCTGGTGAGCGCCGAAAGTGCCGCGCCTGTCCCGCGCGACGGGGAGCCGGGCGCACTCAAAGTCTTCTTTAGCTATGCGCCCTGTTCGGGTACGACGACCGCGATGCTCGACGAGGCGCAGGGCCTTATGGGCAGCGGACGCGACGTGTTTGTGGCCGACCCCGCTCGGCCGGCGGGCGGCAGGGTGCGCGCGTTCGACCTCGATCAGGTGCTGGCGCGCCGCCCCGACGTCGTGGTGCTTGAGGACCTAGCCCGCCCCAATCCTGAAGGGGCGCGCAACCGCACGCGCTACCAGGACGCCGAGGAGCTGCTGCGTGCGGGCATCGACGTCTATGCGACGCTGCGCGTGTCAGACCTGCAGAACGAGCAGGACCGTGTGCGGGCCCTCGGCGTGGAGGTGCCGCCCGAGCCGGTGCCCGACCACCTGTTCTACGGTGCACGTCAGCTCGAGTTCGTCGACATCGACCCAGTCGAGCTGGTGGCGCGTGCAAAAACTGCGGGCCGCGAGGTGCCCGGGCACGTGCTCAACGAGCTGCGCGTGCTCGCTCTGCGCTGCGTGAGCGAGTACGCGGCCTCGGCAGGTTCGTCCCAGGCCGTCGTCCCCGGCGCGCGCAGGACTGCGCACGCGGTGCGCGGGCGCATGGTGGCCGTCGTCGAGCCGGGGGCGAGCCCCGGCCGGGTGCTGCTCGAGGCGGAGCGTCTGGCCGCCGCCGGCCACGCCGAGCTGGAGGTGGTTTGCGTGCGCCGCGCGCAGCGGGCGGGCTCGCCCCGCGCCGCGCGCGAGGACGCCCGCCACGCGCAGCTTCAGGAGCGCGTCGAGGCGATGGGCCACGAGCTGACGACCTTCTTCGGCGACGACCCCGCCGAGACTGTGCGCGACTACCTGCGCACGCAGGGCGCCTCCGACCTCGTCGCGGCCCGCCGGCGCCTACCGTGGGTCCGCCGCGTGGCAGCCGTCGTGCGCCCGTCGTTCGAGGAGCGCGCGGTCGAGGGCCTCTCGGGGGTCAACGTCCACCTCGTCGCCGACGACGACGCCGCCCGCCCGCCGCGCACCCCGGTGCGCACGCCCGGCTCGGCGCGGGGCTTGCGCGGCCGCGACGCGGCGGCCGTGGTGGCCGCACCGTGCGCGGCCTTGCTCGTCGCGTGCGTCTTGCAGTCGGCGGGGTTCGGAGAGGCGACCTCCTACGTGGTCTTCTTTGCCGCGTCGGTTGCCGCTGCCGTCGCCACGCGCGCCTATGTGCCCACCTTGGCCGCGGTTGCTCTCGGCTGCCTGGCCGAGGACTACTTCTTCATCCGTCCCTACCTCGACCTGTCGGTCGACCATCGCGCAAACCTCATGGCCTTTGTCGCCTTCGCGCTTGCCTCGGCGGCCGCGTCGCTCGCCGTGGCGCGGGTCGGCAAGGCCGCCGAACGCTCCGACCGGCGCGAGCGGCGCACCCAGGCGCTGTTCGACCTCAACCGCAGCCTCGTCTACGCCCACGGTACCGTGGAGACGGTCGATGTGGCGCTCGACTCGACGGCACGCCTGTTCGGCCGTTCGGCGGCCCTCTACCTGCACGACCCCTTCGGCCCTGCGGGGCGCGCCCGCCGCGGCCCGACGGTGCGCGAGGCCGAGGGCGACCTCGACGCTGCGGTCTTTGCCAAGCTTTCCGAGCAGTCGGTGGCGCACTGGGTCTTCGCCAACGGCGAGCCGGCGGGCAGCGGGACCGACACCCACGCGGCCTCCGACGCGTGCTATCTGCCGCTTTTGTCGGAAGAAGGCGTGGAGGGGGTGCTTGCGGTGTCCGATCGGCGCCGGTTGTCGCCGGCCGACCGCAGTTTTCTCGACCTGGTGGCCGGCCAGGTCTCTGTCGCCCTCGAGCGTCAGGCGCTTGCCGCAAAGCACCGCGACGACCTGCGCGAGATGCACGCCACGCACGTGCGCAGCGTCTTCATGGGCGGGATCGCCGCCTCCATGCGCGCGGCCTGCGACACGGTTCACGCGCTTTCGGACGCCCTGCTTGGCGTGGCCGAGGACGACCGCGCCTACCGCGACGCGCTCGTGCGGGCGCTCTTGGAGGAGTCGTCGCGCGGCCTTCTCATGGCCGACCGCATGCGCGGCGTGCTCGAGGCTCCCGTGAGCGCCTCGTGCGACGTGCGCGCCGAGGTCGCTGCGGCGGTCGACGAAGTGCGCGAGGGCCTTTCTGGCAAGGTCATCGACTTGCAGCCTGGTGAGGACGTCCCTTCTATCGCCGCCGACGCCGCCCTGGTGCGCGCGGCGGCTAAACTCGTCCTCGAGGCGGCTGCAAGCTACGTCGGGCCGCGCGGCATCGTGCAGGTGGGCGTGGAGCCCTACCCCGACCGCGTGAGCGTCGTGGTGGCCGACGACCGCCCCTCCGAGGCGGGGTCGTCGCGTGCCGCGGCCTTCGAGCTGTCTGCTTCCGGCGGGGAGGGAAACGGCCTCGTCTATGACGACCTGCGTGCCCGCGGCCTGCGCGCGCTTCTGCTCGACCGGGAGGCCGCGGTCGAATCCGGTCAGGACGAGTTTCTCGCCGCGCTGTGTCGTGCGCTGCGCCTGTCCGAAGGCGCGGTTCGTTCCGACGGCTCGTTCAACCGCCGACGCATCCTGCGTTTCGACCGGTTGGAGTACGGCCTTTATATGGCGGCGCTTATCGTGCGGGCCCACGGGGGTACCATCAAGCAACGCTACCGTTTGGGCGGCGGCGCCGTCGTGACGTTCACGCTTCCCTGCGCCTAGCGGGCGGGGTGGCCTGTGCACGGCACCGCGGCGCATGGCCGCACAGGCAATTCGAGACACGCAAGGAGGAGGGGCGACGCGATGAGCATGAACCCGCAGGCCGAAGATTTCGAGCGCCTGGCCATCCGCTGGGCCGACGCGCCCCATGCGGCGGGGGAGTACCCCAGCATGATCGCCGCGATCACGGCCTTTCCCGAGCTGTACGCCAAAAACCGCGACGCTCTCCCGCAGAACGATGCCGACCGCGCCTTTGCCTTGGTTGCGCGCGCGAGCCTCGTCCTCGACCGCTACATGGCGGCGGCCGAGACCGACCAGGCCGCGGCCCGCCTGGCCGACGAGGCGGCCCGCCTGGTGGACGAGGCTCTCAAGCTCGACCCGGTGTGCTACGACGCGATGCGCATCCGGCGCCACCTCGACCGCGCGCAGCGCGACGCGATGGTGTCGTTCCTCACCGACTCCGCCGACGAGGTGCACGAGATGTGCCGGTCCCTGTCGAGCGCCAACGGCATCGACCCCCCAGACGGGCACTACTCGCTGTCGGTGTACCTGCGCCCCTACCTGCGCTGGATGTACGATCTTGCCAACGAGCAGCTCGGTTGCGGGCGCTATCGCCGCTCGCTGGAGGTCTGCGCGCGGCTGTTCGAGCTCGACTCCGTCGACATGGTGGGCGTGCGCTTCGTGGCGGCCTACGACTACGTCAAGCTCGAGGATGCCGAGGGCCTGGCCGCCCTCATCGCGCGCTTCCCTGACGACGCCGAGAGCGCCTGGTTCCTGCTTTCGCGCTGCTTCATGGCGTACAAGCAGCGCCGCATCGACGACGCGGCCGCCGTCCTGCACAAGATCGTCAAAATGTTCCCGCAGGCCGGCTGCACGCTCAGCTACCAGGACGAGCTGCCCCCCGGGGTGTTCGGACATATGGAGTGCGCCCCCGGCAGCGAGGACGAGCTCTACGTCGCAGTGAGCGAGGGGGCGGTGATCCTCGACGAGAACTGCGGCGACCACCTGAGTCCGCTGTCCGACTGGGTCGTGCGCGACCCGGTGGTGTGCGCCGCCCGCGCGGCCGAGGAGGCCCGCATGGACCGCGCGGACGCCCTCGCCGCACAGTCCGCGGTCCGGGCGGTCGCCGCAGGCGCCTCCCGGGTTTCCACACCTTTGCCCGCCGAGGAGCCTTCCATCGGCGGCTTCGAGGACATTTCCTGCGTCGACGAGCTCCTCGACGCGCTCAAACCCCCGGTAGACCCTAGCGTGCGGGGCGGCTCGTCGACCCGTCCCGGACCGCGCGGGTCCCGTCGGTCCGGCGGCGAAGGCCCCGAGTCCCCTTCCGCCCTAGGCGAAGCCCCCGACCAGCCCCACGACAACCCGAAGCAAGGATGCTGACATGCTCGTGTCCTCCGAACTCACCAGCCGCCTCCTTAAAAAAGCCGTCCACGCCGACCCCGCGCTCGAGACCGACGCCGCCCGCCTGTCCGAGCTTTCGCGGCGTGCCCTGCGTTCGCCCGACACGCTCGTCGCTGACAACGAGGACCGTGCCTTCCTTGCGCTCGACCGGGCCGTCCAACGCGCCCGCCAGGAAATAGACGACGAGCTCGACGCCATCTACTACGAAGGCGGGGAAGATGTCGCCTCCGCCCAGCGCCCCGCGACCCGCATGCTCAAGACGCAGGCTCTGCTTGCACGCTGCATCGCGCTCGACGAGCATTGCTACGACGCACGGACCCTCGACGTGCTCGTGCGCTGCGAGACCTCCGACGAGGCCCTGCGCGACCTCGATGCCCTCGAACCTGAGGCGCGCGCCTGGTGCTCCGAGCGTGCCGACCTCTACGACGGCCCCGTCGCCGACCCGTGGGACGCGGTGTTCCTGCGCCCCTGGCTGCGCATCAAGGCGCGTGCCGTCGACCTGCTCGTGCAGTCGTCGTGCTATCGCGAGGCAGCCCGTCGCTGCGAGGAGATGCTCGCGTTCGCCCCGACCGACGGCCAGGGCGTCCGTCATACCCTCGCGTTGATATGCGCCCGACTCGAAGACGAGGACCGTCTGGCTCGGCTTGACAACGCCTACGGCCACGAGGGGAGCTGCTGGATGCACATCGCCCGGGCGGTGCTGTTCTACAAGCTTGGGCGGATGGACGCCGCCCGGCGTGCGCTCATCGGTCTGGCCGACCTGTGTCCCGGCGCGGCCTACTACCTCGCCTACCCTTCGTACGTCCCGCCGTATCTGCCCGACCGCCCGCTTTATGCGCCGGGTACCGACCAGGAGTCGCTGCTGGCAACCTACGAGGCCGACTTTCTCGTGGTCGACACGCCCGACTTCATCCCGTGGGCGCAGTCCATAACCCGCTTTGCCGACGCGGCGCGTGCCTTTGGCAAATCTCACGGTGAACTGTGAGGTTCGCATCGCCCCTTGTTTCGTTTAATGGTATCGTTGCCCCATCGCGCCGCGCCCGACGGCAAACGGGCATGCGGTGCCGCTGCAAGTCACTTCGATTGGAGATGTGTGCATGGCCAGCAAGCTTGTAAAGGTCCACTACAAGGGTACTCTCGACGACGGCACGGTTTTCGACAGCAGCGAGGGGCGTGACCCCATCTCGTTCGTCGAAGGCTCCCATCAGGTCATCCCCGGTTTTGAGAACGCCGTCGCCGCGATGCAGCCCGGCGACAAGACGAGCATCCACCTCGAGCCCGCCGAGGCGTACGGCGAGCGCGACGAGCGCCTCGTCCAGGCCATTCCGACGGACAGCGTTCCCAACGCCGACAAGCTCCCCGTCGGCAAGACCGTCTACTTCCGCAACCCGGCCGGCTACCCCATGCCCGCCCTCGTGATGAAGATCGAGGATGGCAAGGTCTTCCTTGATTTCAACCACAACCTTGCCGGTAAAGCGCTCAACTTCGACCTCGAGCTTGTCTCGCGCGAGGACGCCCCCGAGTCGGCGTGCGGCTGCTCCAGTTGCGGCGGTTCCTGCGACGGCGGTTGCTCCGGCTGCCACTAGAGGAGGTATCGAGCCTCGGGCAGGAGGCCGAGACGCCTTAGGAGGGCCACCGCTGCCACGACATCGACGACAGGGTGAGGCAGACCGCAGAACCCTCCCGCTCTCCGGCCCGGTGGGGCGGGGTCGCCGAGGACAACAACGCCGTGCTTCGTCGCATCCGGACTCACAGACGTGCCTCCGGGCAGGTGGCTTGCGGTTTTCCGGTGGAGGCTATACTTGCGAGTCGTAGGTGCCTGCCGCGCCGTTTTCGGACGGCGTCGAAAACCGGGGAGAGGGAGTTCAAGATGGCGTACATGGACGACGACGGCGTCAAGGTCGACGGGGTGTACCTGCCGTTCACCTACGACGAGGGCTGTGCGGCCTGCCGGTTTGCCAAGCGCCTCGGCGAGGCCGGGGGTCTGGCGGTGAACCGCGACGTCTGCACGATGACCCCAGACGACGAGGACAGGTTCCTGTTCGGCAACGTGCCCGAAGACAAGCTGCCGCCCTGCATACGGGGCTAGCGCGGGTTTTGAGCAGGCGGGCCGGACGCATATATACTTGCTTACGGCGCCGGCGCGAGGCGCCTTTCGTCGGAAAGGAGCGCGCAGCCCATGCCCTTCAGGGAAAAGCTGACGGTGGAGCGGGACGGGTTTTGCGGGTTCTTCCACAGTCCTGAGGGCGGCGACGGCCGCGTGGCGCGGTTTGCCGGAAAGGCCCTGATCGTCCTAGGCGGCAGCGAAGGCACCGAGAACATACCGGTCAACCTGGGCGCGCGCTTCGCTCGCGAGGGAATCGCGGCGCTCGGCCTGTGCTACTGGAACGTGCCGGGCTTGCCCGGCGAGCTGGTCGAGGTCCCCGTCGAAAGCGTCGAGCGCGCGGCGGCGTTTTTGCGCGGCAGAGGCTTCGGCAAAGTTGGCGTCTACGGCGTCTCGAAGGGTGGCGAGCTGGCCCTGCTCTCCGCCTCGTTGATGGCGGAGCTTTCGTGCGTCGTTGCGCTCTCGCCACTCGCCCACGTTATGCCGGGCATTACCGGCAGCGGAGGAATCGCCTCGAAAGGCCTGTCGAACCGCTCGAGCTGGACGTGGCGCGGCGAGCCGGTCCCCTGCGTCCCCGGCGGGGTGCGCCTGCCATACGGAACCATCGTTCGGCGTCTCCTAACCGAGCGGCAGCTCGATGTCCGCTTTGTCTACGAGCGCCTGCTTTCCCGCGCCCCCGACGAGTCCGCCATCAAGGTCGAGCGCGTCGCGGGCCCGCTTCTGCTCGCCAGCCCGCGGCGCGACGCCATGTGGCCGAGCGACGAAGCCTGCCGCCTCATCGAGGAACGTCTGCGCGAGCACGGCCACCCGTGGGAGGTGCTGCGCTTGGTCTACGAGCACGCGAGCCACGCCATGGTGCCCATGGAGGAGGGCATGAACGCCGGGATGCTGAGGCTTTTTCGCGAGGAACGGCGCCATCCGCGCGAGTGCGCCGCCAGCCGCGCCGACGCGTTCGAGCGGACGCTCGCGTTTTTGGAACGCTGGTAGGTCTTTCCCTCAGCCTTTGCGGGCGCCGCGCGCCGTCTCAGTCCTTTGCCGCACCGCTCTCACACGATCACGAACCCCAGCACCGGCAGGACGACGAACGACCACAGCGTCGT
>CAZUFB010000027.1:7500-23989 GCA_964619775.1 uncultured Coriobacteriaceae bacterium | reverse complement strand
GCGGCGGGCCCGCCGCGTGCGCGGGCCCGCCGCCTTCGGTCCGTGTCTTCCGTACCAGACTTCCGCCCGCTACTCGCGCACGACGTTCTCGCCGCTCTCGAGCTCCTTGCGGGCCCAGTGGCCCCAGTGGTACAGGGCGGCGGACTCCTCGATGCGGCCCCTGCCGAACATCAGCTTGCCGCAGCCGCGGTAGGGCTGCCACAGGCCCGAGCCCATGAAGATGTGCATCATGCCGAAGAAGCAGATCACGAAGAAGCCGACGTCGTGGGCGAGCAGCCACCCGGCGTGGGCCACGGGGCCCAGCTCGAACACCGTGGAGCCCAGGACCAGCACGACGCCGGTCACGGCCATCGCGATGCCGGCGAGCAGCAGCATGCCGTCGGCGAAGCGCTGGCCGCTCTTGTTCTGGCCCTGGTCGGGCATGTGCATGTGCTTGGCCAGGAACAGGTAGGGGAGGAACAGGACGATCCACTTGCGGTCGTCTTTGTCCCACTTGGTGAAGAAGTCCTCCTTGAAGATGTGCCAGGCGCCCTTGGGCGCGCAGACCGCGCTGACGACGGGCACCAGCACGAAGACGGCGCCGACCACGCGGTGCGACATGCGGAAGGCGAACACCGCGTCGGGCCCCACGAGCTCCGCCAGCGGCGAGACGAACACGAACAGCCCGCTCGCGATGAGCAGCAGGCAGCAGATCGCCGTGACGCCGTGCGTGACGCGGGCCAGAAGCGAGTGGCGCTGGATGTAGACGGTCTTGCCCTCCGCCCTGCGCCGCTCGACGAACGCCTTGTTCTTGGCGGCCTCCTCGGCGGAGGGCGCGTAGGCCTTCTTGCTACTCATCGTTGCCCCCCTTCGTGTCGTCTCCGTCCTTGCCCCTGAAGGCGCCGATCGCCTCGGCGAGGTGCTCCCTGACGCTCTCCTCGTCGAAGCCGTCGCCGTGCTTCAGGACCTCGCCGGTCTCCATCGAGACCGTGTCGCCGGTCTCGGGGTTGTACGCGCGCTCCTCGCGCCTGTAGCCCGACGCGAGGCCGAACATGGCCGCGCAGGCGAGCAGCGCCGCCAGCGAGACCACGCCCGTTATGGGCTTCATCCAGCGGATGAACGGCACCAGCGGGTTCAGCTGCGGGTCCGCGACCTGGCCGTGGGCCTCGGCGCCGTACTTGAGGACCTGGAGGACGTGCAGGCCGCCCATCTCGTCCTCGCCGTAGAGGCAGGCGTCGTCGAAGCCGCGCCCCTTGAGGGTCTCGACGCGCTCGCGGGCGACGTCCAGCATCTCGTCGCGGTCGCCGAACCTGAGGGCGCCGGGCTGGCAGGTCGCGACGCACGCCGGGGAGAGCCCCTGGGCGATGCGGTCGACGCAGCCGGTGCACTTGTTGACCCGCGTCCTGAGGCCGTCCTCGACCGCCGTGTAGCGCGGCACGTCGAAGGGGCAGGCGATCGAGCAGTACTGGCAGCCGACGCACTGGTCGCGCTCGAGCGTCACCATGCCGCTGCCCTCGTCCACGTGGATGGCCCCCGAGGGGCACACGCTCGCGCAGGGGGCGTCGCCGCAGTGCTGGCAGGCCCTGCGCCCGAAGGCCCACATGACGCCCTTGCTGCCCCCCTCCGCCTCGTTGAAGGTCATGATGATGCGCGTGTTCTCGTTGAGGTCCGCCGGGTTCTGGTAGGTGCCGGTGAACCGGTTCTCGTTGAGCCCCGTGGGCGAGGGCAGGTTGTTCCAGCACTTGCACGCGACCTGGCAGCCCTTGCACGCGGTGCACAGGGAGGAGTCGAACAGGATAGCTTTCTCCGCCATGGCTTTCTCCCCCCTACGCCTTCTCGATGTTGACGAGGAACGCCTTGTACTCCGGCGTCTGCGAGTTGGGGTCGCCGACGTTGGGGGTCAGGTCGTTCACCATGCTGTCGCTGGTGCCGAAGACGCCGCTCCAGCCGTAGTGGTGCGTCAGGCCGACCTGGTGCTGGACGGCGTCGTTTACCGTGAGCGGCTTCAGGCGCTTGGTGACGACGGCGTCCACGATCACCGAGCCGCGGTTGTTCCAGACGCGCACCTTGTCGCCGCTCGAGATGCCCTTCTCCGAGGCGAGCTCCTCGGAGATCTCGACGAACTGCGCGGGCATCGCCTCGACGAGCGCGGGGCATGCGCGGGACTGGCCGCCGGTCTGCCAGTGCTCGGTCACCGAGTAGGTGGTGGCCACGATCGGGTAGTCCTCGACGGTGCCCTGGGCGACGCTCTCGAAGTTCTTGCCGAGGAACACGGGGTTGTTGAGCGAGCCGTTCAGCAGGTTCTCCGACAGCGGGGTCTCGAAGGGCTCGTAGTGCTCGGGCAGCGGTGCGTCGACCATGCCGTAGCTCTCAAGGCGTGCGTTCTGCTCCCACAGCATGAAGAACGCGTTGTTGTTGGGGGGCACGGGCTCGCCGTCGGAGCTGCTCGTGAAGTCGCCCGCGTCGACCAGGTTCCACTCGCTGCCGGTCCACTCGACGAGGGTCTTGTCGGGGTTCCACGGCTTGCCCTCGGTGTCGGCCGATGCGCGGTTGTACAGGACGCGGCGGTTGTTGGGCCAGGAGTACGCCCAGCTGGAGTAGAGGCCCAGGCCGCTGGGGTCGCTGTCGTCGCGCCGGCCGATGGGCTGCTCGGCGGGGCTGAGCGGGGCGTCGGAGTTGTTGTAGAAGCCCGAGTAGATCCACATCGCGCACGCCGTGGAGCCGTCGGCCGCGAGCGCGGAGTAGCCGCTCAGGAGGTTGATGCTCACGTCGTCGGAGGCCGCCTCGCAGCTCGAGCCCTCGACGCTGTACCCGTTGAGGGCCCACGCCACCGAGCGGGCGTCGATCTGGCCGTCGATGTAGTAGTCCCACTTGCAGTTGAGGACGGGGTCGGGGTTGGCCCCGCCCTCCTCCTCGTAGAGGCCCACGACGGCCCTCCACAGCAGGTCGGCGATCTCCAGGTCGGGCTTGGCCTCCTCCCAGGGCTCGACCGACTTGTAGCGCCACTGGACCCAGCGGCCCGAGTTGGCGATGGTGCCGGGCTTCTCGTAGATGAGGGCGCACGGCAGGTAGTAGACCTCGGTCTGGACCTCGGAGGGGTCCATGTCGGGGGCCTTCCAGAACGTGGCGGCCTCGGTGGGCACCTGGTCGACCGAGACGAGCCAGTCGAGGTTGGCCATCGAGCGGCGCACGTTGCCGGCGTTGGGCGCCGAGTGGCAGGGGTTCATGCCCCAGTTGAAGTAGCCCTTGATGGTCCCCTGGGCCATGAGCTCGAAGGTGGAGATGTGGCTGTAGTCCTGGGCGCCCGTCTCCGAGGGCACCTTGGGCCACCAGTCGTAGCCGTAGTCGTTGTCGACGGTGGCGTTGTCGCCCCACCACTCCTTGAGGCTCGAGACGAGGAACTTGGGCTTGTTGGTGTAGTAGCCGGACGCGTAGGTCTCGTTCTCGAGCCAGCTGCGCAGGCTGGAGCGCCCGGTGGTGTTGGGCCACTTGAGGTAGGCGGGATGCTCGTTGACGAGCATGCCCATGTCCGTCGCGCCCTGGACGTTGGGCTCGCCGCGCAGGGCCGCCACGCCGCCGCCTGCCACGCCCACGTTGCCCAGCAGCAGCTGCAGCACGCCCATGGCGCGGGTGTTCTGGGCGCCGTAGGTGTGCTGGGTCTGACCCAGGGCGTAGAGGATGACGCCCGACTTGTCGGGGGCCGCGCTGGAGGTGTAGGTCGAGTAGACCAGCTCGAGGGTGTCCTTGTCCATGCCGCAGATGGAGCACACGGTGTCCATGTCGTAGCGGGAGTAGTGCTCCTTGAACTGCTGGTAGACGCACATCGGGTCGGACAGGGTCTCGTCGCGCGCCGGGGTCTCCACCGTCGGCGGGGTGAACTCGGGGACGCCGTCGGCCACGGCCCACGCGTAGGAGCCGTCCTCGGAGGTGTCCCACTCGCTCTCGCTCTCGATCTGGTAGTGCCACGACGAGACGTCGTAGGTGCCGCTCTCGTCGTCCCAGCCCGAGAACAGTCCGGTCTCGGGGTCGAAGGAGTAGTCGGGGTCCAGCAGGTAGCTCGCGTTGGTGTAGTTGATCAGGTACTCGAAGTTGTACTCGGGGACCTCCTCGCCGTCGAGGTAGGCCTGGAGGTTGGGCTCGATGAGGTTCTCGACGATGTAGTTGTACATGCCGCCGTAGAATGCGATGTCGGTGCCCGGGCGGATGGGGCAGTAGATGTCGGCCAGCTCCGCGGTGCGCGTGTAGCGGGGGTCGACGACGATCCACTTGGCGCCGTTCTCATGCGCCCGGTTGAGCCACTTCGAGCTCACGGGGTGGTTCTCGGCGCTGTTGGAGCCGATGTTCATCATGACGTCGGCGTTTTGGAAGTCGCACCAGTGCGTGGTCATGGAACCACGGCCAAACGTTGCCGCCAGACCGGCGACGGTGGGGCCGTGTCAAACGCGCGCCTGGTTGTCGATGGCGATTATCCCCAGCGAGCGCATCGCCTTGACGATGAGGTACTCCTCCTCGGAGTTCTCCTGCGAGCCTCCCAGGCTGGCGATGCCCAGGCACTGGTTGACCGTGAGGCCGTCGTCGTTGGTCTCCACGAACGTCTCGTCGCGGGTGTCCTTGACGTGCCGGGCGATCTCGGAGATCGCGTCCTCCCAGCTGATGTCCTCCCACTCGCTCGAGCCGGGGCGGCGCACCATGGGGTGGCTGACGCGCTGGGGGTTCTTCACGACCTCGCCCGTCTCGGGGTCGACGATGTTGCGCAGCTGGAACATCGTCGCGCCCTTGGGGCACAGGCCGCCCTCGTTGATGGGATGGTCGGGATCGCCCTCGACGTTGATGAGCTCGCCGTCGCGCGACGAGCACAGCGACCCGCACCCGCCTGCGCAGTAGCAGCAGATGTTCGTGCGCTCCTCGGTGCCGACGAGCTTGAACTCGGCAGGGTCGGTCGACGCCGCGAGCGCCGGCGAGCCCGAGGTGAGCCCGAACGCCGCGCTTGCGGCAAGCGCCGCCCCGCCTGCCTTGAACAGGCCTCTACGCGAGAGTTCCATCGTGCACTTCCTTTCCTCTCTCCAGCATCTCTCTCATAAAACACAATGCCACGCTCTATGGGTGTGCTGCCACAAGGACCGCCCGACGGTGCGACGGGCGAATCCCTTCCCTATAGTGGGAGGATATGCTCCCGCGATTCAAATGTCACGCTCACTTTGTGTGCTTTCTGAGGCAAACGGTAGGTTTTATGGTCTTTGCGGGAGCGTCCGTGCGAACGGCGGCGGTGAGCAGACAAACGGGCGAGGCGCGGCCGGGCTGCTCGGCGGGGGCGGCGGAGGGGCTGCCGTTTTCGGGATGCCCGACGCGGCGCACGTGCCCGATCCCCGCCCGTTCCCCAAGGGGCTGTTCTGTGTTTTGCGCCTATTTCTGCAGGGGGCCGTTGGGCGGGTGCGGAAAAAAGAGTACAAGGAGGTGCAAGAGAGCGCACGGTGGCAGGGGTTGTCGCCAAGGCGGGGTGCCTGCGCGGGCAAGGCGAAGGGAGGTCGGCGACGTGGTCGACGACAGGCAGGCAGGTAAGGATGCCGTCGAGGTGGGCGGCGGGTGCGGCTGTGCGGGCGCGTCGTGCGCGGTCCCTGCGGACGGCATGCCCGGCGGGGACGGGCGGGTGCGGCTTACACAGCTGTCGAGCAAGGCCGGTTGAGCGGCCAAGTGGGGTCCGGGCGACCTCGCTCAGCTGTTCGCCCTGGCGGGTACGGCGGTGCTCGGCATGCGGCCCGACGTGTCGTTCGGCGCCGCCGACCCGCGCGACCTGCTCGTGGGGGCCGAGTCGGCCGACGACGCGGCGGTGTTTCGCCTCGCGGACGACCTGGCCTGCGTGCTCACGACCGACTTCTTCACGCCCATCGTGGACGATCCGTACGACTTCGGCCGCATCGCCGCGGCCAACGCGCTGTCGGACGTCTATGCGATGGGCGGCGAGCCGCGCGTGTGCCTCAACCTGATGGCGTTCCCCCGCGCGCTGGGGGTGGAGGCCGCCGCGGCGGTGCTGCGCGGCTCGGCCGAGGTCGTGGCGCGCGCCGGGGCGCTGGTGGCGGGCGGCCACACGGTGGAGGACAGGGAGCCCAAGTTCGGCCTGTGCGTGATGGGCGTCGTCGACCCGGCGCGCCTGCTCGAGAACGGCGGGGCGCGCCCCGGCGACGCGCTGTTCCTCACCAAACCGCTCGGCACGGGCCTCGTGACGACGGCCCTCAAGCGCGGGGTGCTCGACGAGGACGGCGCCCGGCCGGCGGTGGAGCTCATGGCGACGCTCAACGCCGCGGCGGCCTCGGCGGTGCGCGCGCACGCGGCCCGCGCGGCGGTGCGCGCCTGCACCGACGTCACGGGCTTCGGCCTGGTGGGACATGCGCACGAGATGTGCGCCGCAAGCGGGTGCGGCCTCGAGCTGGACTTCGGGGCGCTTCCGCTCATCGAGGGCGCGCTCGGCCTGGCCGAGCGGGGCGTGACCCCCGGCAAGACGCGCGACGTGCGCGCCTGGGCCGAGGGCTTTGCGCGGGTCGTGCCCGCGGGGGGCGCCCCGGGCGCTTCGGTGCCTGCGGAGCAGGCGGACGCGGTGTGGAACGTGCTGGCCGACCCGCAGACCTCGGGCGGGCTGCTCGTGGCCGTGGACCCGGCCGACGCAGACGCCTTCGAGGCCGACCTGCGCGCCGCCGGGGCCCCGGTCGCCGCGCGCGTGGGCGCGTTTGTGGAGGATGCGTCCTGCGGCGTGACGGTGACGCTGTAGCCTGCGCCGCGCGCGGACGCGGCGGCACGGGCCTGGCGGCGTTGTAGTAGATTTGCCACTGACCCGGCACCCGGGGCCGCGGCCCGCACGCCCCGGGCGCCGAAGGTCCGGACGTGCAAGAAAACGATGGGAAAGGATGTGTTGGCCATGGCGAAGCTGCTGTGGATCGTGAACGAGACGCTGGGGGGCGGCGACCCCGAGCTGGGCAAGCTGCTCATGGAGAAGTACCTCTACGCGCTGGCCCGCGCCGAGCAGGTGCCGGGGCACGTCGTCTTGATGAACTCGGGCGTGAGGCTCGCCTGCGAGGGCTCGACGGTCGCCGCCGACCTGCAGCTGCTCGTCGACCGCGGCGTGAAGGTCGAGTCGTGCGGCACCTGCCTCGACTTCTACCACCTGCGCGAGGCGCTTGTGGTGGGCGAGGCCGGCACGATGCCCGCCGCCGTCGACGCCATGATGGCCTGCGACGACGTGGTGGTGCTGCGATAGCCGACGTCTCGATGCGGCGCGCCGGCCGAGGTGCGCGCCGGGAGGGGCGGGGTTCCGTGCGGGCCGCGCCCCTCCCGGCACGCCCGCGCCTGCGGCGCCGCGCGAGGAAGGCGACGAAAGGACGGACATGGCCCAACTGACCGGCGCGGCGGCGCGCTCGCTGCGCGAGCTGCCGCGCGTTGACGACCTGCTGGAGACGGTGGCGGCCGCCTGCGCGGGGGTGCCGCACGCGCTGGCGCTGGACGCGGCGCGCGGGCTGCTCGACGCCGAGCGCGGCCGCATCCGTGCGGGCGAGCCGCCCCGCACCCGCGGCGAGCTGCAGGCCGCGTGCGCCGAAGCGGTGGCCGGCGCGGCCGCCTGCCATCTGCGCTGCGCGGTGAACGCGACCGGGGTGGTCGTCCACACCAACCTGGGGCGCGCCCCGCTTTCGGAGCGGGTTGCCGAGCACGTGGCCGACGTCGCCCGGCACTATTCGACGCTCGAGTTCGACGTCGGGACGGGCGAGCGCGGCTCGCGCCACGACCACGTGGCCGACCTGCTGTGCCGTCTCACCGGGGCGCAGGACGCCGCCGTGGTGAACAACAACGCCGCCGCGGTGCTGCTCGTGCTGTCGGAGTTCGCGCGCGGCCGCGAGGCCGTCGTGAGCCGCGGCGAGCTCATTGAGATTGGCGGGTCGTTCCGCATCCCCGACATCATGGCGCTGTCGGGCGCGCGCATGGTCGAGGTGGGCACCACCAACAAGACCCACCTGGCCGACTTCGAGCGCGCGGTCTCCGCCGAGACGGCCCTCGTGCTCAAGGTGCACCCGTCCAACTACCGCGTCGTGGGCTTCCACGAGGAGGCCGACGTGCGCGACCTCGCCGCTTTGGCCCACGCCCACGGCGCGCTCGTCTACGAGGACCAGGGGTCGGGCACGCTGGTGGACCTCGCCGCCGCCGGCCTGGGGGCGGGCGAGCACACGCCGGGCTGGTCGCTCGCGCAGGGGGTCGACCTCGTGAGCTTCTCGGGCGACAAGCTGCTCGGCGCGGGGCAGGCGGGCATTGTGGTGGGCCGCCGCGAGCTGGTGGCACGCGTCAAGAAGAACCCCCTCATGCGCGCGCTGCGCCCCGACAAGATGACGCTGGCCGCCCTCGAGGCGACGCTGCGCTCCTACCTCGACGGCGCGGCGGCCTGGGACGAGGTCCCCGTGCTGCGCATGCTGGGCGCCGGCACAGACGAGCTGCGCGCGCGGGCCGAGACGCTGTTCGGGCAGGTGCTCGACCGGCTGCGGGGCCGCGGCGTGGCCTATGCCGAAGAAGACCGCGGCGCTACGGGCGACGACTCCCTGCCGGCGGCGCGGGCGGGCGCGGCGTTTCTGCGGGTGGGGCAGACGCGGTCGTGCGCGGGCGGCGGCGCCCTGCCGACCGAGGAGATGCCCAGCTACGCGCTGTGCCTGACAGTTGACGGCACGCCTTCGAACGTGCTGCGCGAGCGCCTGGTGGCTCACCGCCCGCGCCCGGTGGTGGCGCGCGTGGACGAAGGCGAGCTGGTGTGCGACGTGCGCACCCTGGTGGACGGCCGCGACGCCGGCGACGTGGCGGACGCTCTGGCCGACCTGGTCGAGACGGCCGCTTCGTGCGAAGGAGGCAACCGATGACCGACGGGACCCGTGCGGCCGCGTCCGGCGATGCCCCCGTGATCGTGGGCACCGCGGGGCATGTAGACCACGGCAAGAGCTCGCTCGTCCTGGCCCTGACGGGGACCGACCCCGACCGCCTGCCGCAGGAAAAGGCCCGCGGCATCACCATCGACCTGGGCTTTGCCGAGCTCGTGCTGCCGAGCGGCCGGTCGGTCGGCGTGGTGGACGTGCCGGGCCACGAGCACTACGTGCGCGCGATGGCGGCGGGCGCCGCCGGCGTGGACGTGGCGCTGCTCGTGATCGCGGCCGACGACGGCGTGATGCCCCAGACCCGCGAGCACCTGCGCATCCTGTCGGCCATGGGTGCGCGGCAGATGGTCGTGGCGCTCACCAAGGGCGACCTGGTGGAGCCCGACTGGCTCGAGCTCATGCAGATGGACGTCGAGGAGTACCTGGAGGGCACGCCGTTTGCCGGCGCCCCGGTGGTGCCCGTGTCGAGCCGCACGCGCGACGGCCTGCCCGAGCTGCTCGAACGTCTCGACGAGGCGGTCGACGCGTTTTTGGCCGGCGGGACCGCCGCGGCGCGCGCGGCCCGTCCGGCCCGCCTGTCGGTCGACCGCGCGTTCAACGTGGCCGGCGCCGGCGCGGTGGTCACCGGCACCCTGCGCGCCGGAGAGCTGCGTCCCGGCGACGCGGTGGAGGTGCTGCCCGGCGGCGCCCGCGCCCGCGTGCGCAGCGTGCAGACCCACGGCCGCGACGTCGCGTGCGCGCGGGCCGGCCAGCGCACGGCCCTCAACCTCGCGGGCCTCGAGCTGGCCGACGTGCCCCGCGGCTCGACGGTGTGCGCGCCGGGCGCCCTGCGCGTGCACGACCGCTTCGACGCGCGGCTGCACTGGTTCGGCCGCGACGGGGAGCTCGCCCCGCTGGACTCGGGCGAGCGCGTGCACGTGTGCGCGGGCACCGCGCAGGCCTTGGGGCGCATCCTGCTGTTCGACGGCGCGTCCCAGCTGGAGGCCGGAGACGACGCCCTCGTGCAGATCCGCCTCGAGGAACCCCTGGCGCTCGCCGCCCACGACCGCTTCGTGGCGATGGCCTACTCGCCGGTGGAGCTGGTGGGCGGCGGCGAGGTGCTCTGGTGCGACCCGCCGCGCCGCAGCGCCCCGACGCACGTCGAGCGCACGCTGCTCGGCGCCGTGGAGGCGGGCGACGCCGCGGGCGCCGTGCGCGCCTACGCCGTCTGGGAGCGCTACGGGACGAACGCGGCGCAGGCCGCCGCGGCGCTCGACCTGGGCGTCGGCGAGGTGGCCGGGCTGCTGGAGAAGCTTGCGGACGACGGCGCGCTGAGCGTGCTTGCGGGGGCGTCGGGCCCGGTGGCCTACCTGACCCACGAGCGGCTCGACGAGTTGACGCGCGGCCTGGCCGACGCGCTGCGCAGGGCCGGTTCGGGCGCCGCCGACGCTGGTCTGACGCCGGCGGCCCTGCGCAACGTCGCCTGCCCGCGCATGGACGAGGAGGCGTTCGCCGCCCTGGTGGCCGAGGCCGAGGCGCGCGGCCTGGTGGGGCGCTTCGGGGCGAACGTGGTGGCCGCCGAGGACCTGGGGCGCGTGCGCGCGGCGGCCGACGCGCTCATGGCGCGCGCGGCCGAAGCCCTCGAGGCGCGCGGCCTGGCGGTGCCCTTCACCGCCGAGCTGGCCGAGGAGCTGGGAATGCCCGAGCCCGCGCTGCGCCGCGGCCTCACGATGCTCGCGGACGCCGGCCGCGCCGTGGCCGTCGAGCGCACCTACGTGCTCGGGGCCGACGCCTTTGCCCGTGCGTGCGACCTGGTTGCGCGGACCATCGAGGCGGCGGGCGGCGCGGCGACCGCCAGCGAGCTGCGCGAGGCCCTGGGCCTGTCGCGCAAGTACGCGCTGCCGCTGCTCGAGCATCTCGACAAGGTGGGCTTCACCGTGCGCGACGCCGACGGCCAGCGTCGCAGCCTGGCGTAGGCGGGCCGGGCGGGGCCGGTCTTGCCGCCGTCGGAGGTTCGGGGCGGTCGGGCGGTCGGCCCCCGTCCCGCCGCCTGCGGGCTCCGGCCTGTCCGCCGCCCCGCCGCCTGCGCCGTCGGGTCCTCCGCGGGCCGGCCTTTCCGACCTTTCGTCGGTGGACGATTGGCGGATATCGCGCACGTCGCCGTGCCCCGTCCGGGGGCGCGGTACAATCTCCGCTGCCTGGAGGCGGATGGGTCCTGGTGGGCCCCGCGGTCTTCAAAACCGTTGCGAGGCGTGCAGAACGTCTTGGATGTGTTCGATTCGCATACGCCTCCGCCAACTTTCTGTACGGGTGATTCCCATGACCGACAACCAGACAGCTCTCGACGGGACGGCCGCCGTGCCCCTGTTCGCCCGGGAGCGGTTTGCGATGCGCAGCTTCGCAAGCACCACCGACGCGCTCGGGGCGGCCCGGGCGTGCCGCGACGCGGGGGTCGACTGCCGCCTGGTGCCGCGCCCCGCCGGCATGGGCGCGGCGGAGTGCGGCACCGCCCTGCGCACCCGTCCGGCCGACGAGCCGCAGGTGCGCGCCCTGCTTGCCGGCGCCGGGATCGAGCCGAGCGCCTGCATCGAGGTGCTCGACTATGCGTGACGGGTGCCCGTCCGCGCCGGCATCGCCGCCGTCCGTCCCCGTGCCTGACGCTGCGCAGGCCTTCGGTCCCGCAGAAGCCCCGCCTTCCCCCGAGCCCTCTCCCGCCGGATTGACCCCCGTCTTCCGCAACGCCGCAGGCCGCACCGTCACCGTGTGCGGCGGCTGCCCGTCCGAGTGCGCGTTCGAGGCGCTCGTGCTGCCCGACGGTTCGGTCGAGGCGGTCGTCCCGGTAGAGGGGCACCCCTGCCGTGCGGCACGCCTGTGCGACCGCGGGACGCGTCGCCTGCGCCTGCCGTCGGTGACCCGCAACCGCGTCGAGCACCCGTTGCGCCGCCGGCCCGACGGCGCGTTTGAGGAAATCCCGTGGGGCGAGGCGTACGCGGCCGTCGCCGAACGCATGCTCGCCCTGCGCGACGCGTACGGGCCGGGGTCGCTCGCGCTCACCACGGGGCTGGCGTCGAGCGCGCGCTTCTACGCCGAGCGGCTCATGAACGCGCTGGGGTCGCCCAACGTCTACGGGTTGGCCGGGGCGTGCGACGTGTCGCGCCTCACCGGGTGGCACCACACGCTAGGCTACAGCCCCGAAAGCGACGTGGGGCATACCGACTACATCGTCTACCTGGGGCGTTCCCCCCTCGAGTCGGCCAGCGCCACCGAGGGGGATCTCGTGCGCGCGGCGCTCGACCGCGGGGCGCAGGTGGTGGCCGTCGACCCGCGGCGCAACCCCACGGTGGAGCAGGCCACCGACTGGCTGCGCATACGCCCGGGCCGCGACCTGGCGCTGCTGCTCGGCATCGCCCATGTGCTCGTGGAGGAGGGCTGGTACGACCGGGGGTTCGTGGCGCGCCACACCACGGGCTTCGACGAGTTCGCGGCGGGTCTGGAGCCCTACACCGCCGCCTGGGCCGCCGGGGAATGCGGCGTCGGCGAGGACGACGTGCTGCGCGTGGCCCGCGGGCTGGGGCGCGCCCGGCCGCGCGCGGTGGTGGACTGCGGGTTCCACGGCGGCCTGGGGGTGGCCTACGTCAACTGCGTGCAGACGGCGCGCGTCATCGCCCTGGTCAACGCCCTGCTGGGCAACTATGGCCAGCCCGGCGGCTGCCTCGCCCCCCGGCGCGACGTGCCGCTCGGCGAGCTCGACCCGGTGCGCTTCCGCACCCCGCCGGTGCCGACCGCGCCCAAGGCGGGCTCCGACCGCTACCCGCTCGTGGACCCCGCCGCGGGCCTGTGCACCACGCTGGGCGAGTCGGTGGAGCTCGGGCAGGTGCGCGGGCTGGTCGCCTACGCGTCGAACCCGGTGATGGGCTACGGCAACGCGCGCGACTGGCAGCGCATGCTCGGCGGGCTCGACCTGCTTGTGGTTGTGGACATCCGCCTGTCCGAGACCGCGCGCCTGGCCGATTTCGTGCTGCCCGACACGACTTTCCTCGAGTGCGACCGCGGCGTGGGCGCCAAGGGGTCGGGGCTGTTCTACCGGGGGCGGGTGCTCGAACCACGCCTGCCCGACGCCCGGCCGGCCGCGCGTATCTTCCGCGAGTTGGCCCGCGCGCTCGGGGTGGGGGAGAGCTTCGCGTTCACCGAGGAGGAGCTGGCCCGCGCGCAGGTGGCCCCCTACGGCGTGGACCTCGACGAGCTGCGCAGGCGCGGCTTCGTCGACACGGGGGTCGACCTGGGGCGGCGCACCGGCGAGCCGGTCATCCTCACGCCCACGGGCACCGTCGACTTCGCGAGCGAGGTGTGGGAGCGCGCCGGTCTGGGCCGCGTGCCGTTTTGGCAGCCGCCCCTGGTGGATCCCGACCCCGACGATCCGACGGCCTTTCGGCTCATCAGCGGCAACAGCGCGTTCGAGTCGCACACGTCCACGTCGCTGCTGTCGTCCGGGGCCGACGACCCCGCGCGGGCAGACCTGGCGAGCGTGTGGCTCAACGCCGACCGTGCCGCGCGGGTGGGCATCGCCGACGGCGACGTCGTGGAGGTGTCGTCCGATCTGGGTTGCGACCGCGCGGTGGCCCGGGTGACCCGCAACGTGCATCCCGAGGCGCTGTTCACCTCGGCGAGCCCCGGCGGGAGGTCGGGCGCGCACGCCGGGGCCCGCGACGCGGCGGCCGGACGCCTGGGCGTAGGGCCGCTCGACCACACGCCGCTGCGCTACGACCCGCTGACCGGCGCCGCCCTGACCCAGGAGAACGTGGTGCACGTGCGCAAGGCGGCCGGCGATGCGGTGCCGCGCTAGGCGGCGGCAGCCCGGCGACGCCGGGGCCCTCGCGGCGCGCATAGGAGAAAGGGAGTTATCATGGCAGGTATGACGGTGCGTCTGGCGGTTCCCACGACGGGCGAGGCGGGTCTGGGGTCCACGCGCTCGCGGCACTTCGGCCACTGCGACTGCTTCACCGTCGTCGACATCGACGACGGCGAGATCAAGGGCGTGTCGGGCGTCGCCTGCCCCGAGCACGTCGAGGGCGGCTGCCTGCGCCCGGTGAACGTGCTGGCCGAGGCGGGGGTCACCGCCGTCGTGGCGGCGGGCATGGGCATGCGCCCGCTCGCGGGCTTCAACCGGGCGGGCATCGCCGTGTTGCACGACGCCACCGAGCCCAACGTAGGCAAGGTTGCCGAGCTGGTGGCGCAGGGCCGCGTGCCGGTCATGTCGCCCGAGGTCGCCTGCAACCACCGTCACTAGAACATTCCGAGAACGTTCCCGCACAAAGCGCGCCGGGGTCCGTGTGCCGTTCGGGCACAAGGCCTCCGGCACGCCGTCCCGGTGCCCGCCCTACTCTCCGAACCTCACCTCGGGGTAGTAGCACGACAGGCCCTCGTTGGCGCAGAGCCCACGTATCTGCGCAGGCCGCTCCATCGCCGCGAGGTACTCCCCTTCGCTCGCGCAGGTCTGTGCGATGGCGAGGTTGCGGCTGGCGAGCGCCACGTCGGCGGCCAGGTCGTCGAGGTTGTCGCCGCGACCCACGATCTTGTAGGCGTCCACGCCGAGCCGCTCGAGCCGCCACAGCGCGCACAGGCCGCACGTGTTGAGGTGGAAGCGCTGGGCCCAGGTGCGGTGGTTGTCCCGTCGACGTCCGTCCCAGCCGTCCGCGGGCCGGGGGACGTAGGCAGACTCCTGCCGCCAGCCGTCTGCGCCACGCAGCGTGCGGCATAGCGAGGGGCGGCCCGCCCGATGCAGGCCCATGCAGTGCGAGTCGGCGAAGACGCATCCGTTGCGCATAAGGAACGCCTCGCAGCTCACCCCGGGCACAGCGCGCACGATGCCCTCGATGTCGTCGAGCGACAGGTCGCGCGGCAGGATGACGCGGTCGATGCCGTGGGCCGCGTGCCAGGCGGCGAGGTCCTGGTTGTAGACGGCGCACATCGTGCTGGCGACCGTCGCAAGGCCGCATGCGTGCGCCTCGAACGCCAGGCCCGTGCCCGACAGGATGACGCCGGTGAAGCCCGCGGCGGCCAGGCGGGGGAGGTAGCGCCGCGCGATAAAGTCCTCCTGGCGGGCGGTGTAGCCCATCGCGTTGAACACGCAGTACAGCCCTTGCAGCGCCCCGTCCGTCGCGGCGTCGCGGATGCGGGCGGCCTCGTCGAGCACCTCCCCGAACGAGAGCACGTTGGCCTCGGGGCCGAACCCCGACATGCGGTTGAGCGGGGCCCCGCCGAAGGCGTCGTCCCAGGCGGGGTCGTAGAATCCCAGGTACAGCTCGCGGGCACCGGCCTCGACCAGGCGCCGGCCCGCCCCGCAGCCGTTGGCGGGCGCTAGAATGGCTCCCATGCGGAACCTCCCTCGGCGTCGGCGATCCGGACCCGTTCCGTCGGCACGCCCTCCGGGGCGAGCGGGCACAGGAAGTCGTCCGGCGCCCAGATGACGCGCGCGACGGGGGCGCCGACGACGCGGCACCCGGGGTTTTCGAAGAACACCGTGCGGCCTTGGCGTGTCAGGTACACCGCTTCGCCGGTCGCGAAATGACCGGTCTCGTAGACGTCGATGCCGCACAGGCATTCCCGGCGGCAGGGGGCTCCGGGCCGGAACTTGCGTCCCGCCGGGCGGGCGGTTGCGGCGGCCTCGCAGATGTGGCCGGTCGACATGGCGCTGTGAGGCAGGTGGAGCGCAACGGGGAGCGCGTCTTCGAGCGGCGAGGCGTCGATGACGGGAGCGAACGGGTCGAGCTCCATGAGCGCGGGGTGCCAGGCGGCGCGGGCGACGGATGCCTGCCGTGCGTCGAGCGGGCAGGGGCGCACGTCGTGCGGGTTCCCGTAGCGCGGGTCGCGCGCGGACTTGGCCATGAGGCGGCCGAGGACGAGACGGGGGTGCGCGCGGGACGCGGTTGCAGCGTCCATGCGGCCGATGCGGTCGAGCAGGGCGCCGGTGCGTTCCGCACAGGCGGGGTCGTTGACGACGACCTCGTCGAACGAGCAGGGGGCGCCGTCTGTGCCGGGGGAGAGCAGTTCCTCGACGCGCGCGGAGCCGCGGGCCCACGTTGCCTGGCCGAAGATGGGGAGCACCAGGGTCGCGCGCATGCCATGGCGCCGGGCGAAGCGCCCGACCTCGGCGAAGAAGGCGTCGTCGAGCGCCAGGAAGAACCGGTCGCAGAAGTACGACCCCGCGTAGACGCGGCCGAACGCCGCAAAGCCCGACTGCGCGCAGGTATGGGCGAGGATGTCGTCAAGGACGGCCTGGGGGCCGCGCGGGTCGTGGGCGAGCGTGGCGGTTCCGGCGACGTCGGCCAGGTTGAGTGCGGTAGACGGGCCGCGCGGGATGGGTGCCGGGGGCCAGGGCTGGGGCATGGGGCGAGTCCTTTCGCGCGGGTCGGGGGATGCGGGGCACAACCGCGTGCTGCCGATCGGATATGCGTGCGAGGGGCCCGGTGCCTCCGGACCCCTCGCGGGCGATGCTCAATCGGTTGTTGCCCGAACGTCGCAGGTGCGCGGGGCGCCGCCTCGGAGGCTACTCCGCGTCGGCCTTGGCGTCGGCCGGCTCGTCGGCGTGGGGCTTTTCGGGCTCGTCGGCGTGGCCGTGGCCCTTGTGCTTGTCG
>CAZUFB010000027.1:0-7400 GCA_964619775.1 uncultured Coriobacteriaceae bacterium | reverse complement strand
GGCCCGCGGCCCGGGCCGTCCGGTTTGCCGCCGTAGCCTTCCGGGCCGCGGCCTGGGCCACCCTGAGGGCCGCCGAACGGAGGCGCCGGGAGCATGGGATACGGCACGTACACGTACACGACCTGCGGGTTGGGTTGGCCCCACGGCATCGGGGGGACGGGGTATCCGTACGCCGGGGCGCCCCACGCCTCGTAGGGCCACGCAGGGTAGGGCGGGAACTGGTTGGGATACATGTGCCTGCCTTTCTCTTGTGCGCGAGCGCAGATGGACATTCAACCTAGACTAAAACGGAACGCCTTTCCGGTCACCATGCCCGAGCGTACGATTCGAGGGTGAAAAAGCAGGGGGTTAGGGGGTTATCGCCCGCTGCCCGCCGCGGTTGACGTGACGTCGACGCATGTCATCGGCCCCGTCATCCTTGCAGCCCGAAAGGTCTATGCCCGCCGGTCGGCCGTATCGGCGACATGTGCTGCGTCGCGGTCGGTACCGGCACCGGACGGCCCGACCGCAGGGCCCGCCGTTCCGACCGTTCCCGCCGCCGTTGCACACTCCGGGGTGCCGGTCTCGAAGGCTGGGGAGCCGGCGTGCGCCGGCTGGTCGGACGGGATGTCGCCGCTGCCGGTCACGAGCTCCACGAGTTCGGCGCGCGTGTGGATGCCGAGTTTGGCGTAGATGTGGGCGGTGTGCGATTTCACCGTGTTGCGCGACACGGTGAACCGGTTGGCGATCTGCTGTGCGGTGAGGCCCTGCACGAGGGGTTCGACGAGGTCGCGCTCGCGCTCGGACAGGCCGTAGCTCCAGGCGACCATTTCGATGCGCGTCATCGAGACGAAGGGCAGCGTGCCGTTGCCGGGCACCGGGTCGCCGGGGTACCGGCGACCCTCGGCGCAGGGTGCGCCCATGCCGTCGGGGCCGGGTGCCCGGCCTGACGGGACGCCGCTGGTCGCAGGGGCCGCCGCGCCCGCGCCCGGGTCGCCCGCGTCCGGTTCCGCGGAAACGCCCCCGGCGTCCGTGCCCGCATCCGTCTCGACCCCGACATCTTGCGCCGCCCGTGTCGCGACCTGCTCGGCCTCGATGACGCCCTCACCGTCGACGGCGCCGGTCCGCAGGGGAATCGCCTCGACCGCGGTCGCCGGGGCCTCACGCCCGACCCCTTCGGTCGTCCCCTGGGCGCCCAGGGCGATGATGGTCCCCAGCAGCAGGGCGATGATGGCGAGCGTCGCCACGTCGAACGGGATGTCCTGCACGTCGATGCCCTGGCCCAGCAGCGCGCTGCAGGTCCAACCGCAGGCGAGCCCCGCAAAGAACGCCGTCTGCCCGACGAGCGCGACGACGCTTTTGGGGCGGCCGGCTGCCTGGTCGGCCTGCTCGAGCGCGGTCGAGGCGAGCGGGTAGACCCACAGCGTCACGGCGAGCAGGACGCACTGGCAGACGCGCCAGATTGTCCCGCGGTGGGCGTTCTCGAGGAGGAGCAGCGACGCGAAGATGAGTGCGAGCAGGGCGACAAGCACCTGCAGCAGGCGCCCGTAGGCGTGCGCGGGGATGCGCGCCGCGGCCAGGCAGCCCGCGAGGGATGCGGCGCACAGCACGACGAAGACCGCGATCGACGACCCCTGGCCCTCATAGAGCACGTCTCCCACTGCCGCATGGAAGCCCAGACTGAGCCCGATGACCGCCAGGACGACCGTCGAGAGCGCGGGCCGCGGCAGGCGGGTCTCGCGACCCGCGGCGCGCCCGGTGGCGGAGTCCCGCGGGGCCGGCGGCAGGGCGAGGCGTCCCTGGGGCAGCAGCGCCGCGGCGGCGGGCGTGAGGCAGCACACGAGCACGGTGGCACCTGAGGCGTCCATGCGCGAGGCGACGAGCAGCAGGATGCAGGCGGCGGCGATGACCGAGCATCGGACGGGCAGCCCGCCGGTCGGCGCGGCGCCGCCCTTGGACGCCGAGGTGATGAGCAGGACGGTCCGGCGGACGAACAGCGCTTCGGTGAGGCCCGCGAGCAGCCACAATGCGCACGAGAGCACCCCGAGGACGCCGGCGTCCCAGGTGGGGCGTGCGACATGCATCACCGCGATGGCGAGGGAGGGCACGAAGCTCGCGGCCAGCGCGACGCGGCGCTCGGGTTCGGGGCTGCAGTGCGGCAGGCGTTGCCCGAGCGCCAGCAGGACGAGCCCCAGGGCCACCCCGCCCACCGCGAAGGGCTGCATGCCCGTCGGGGGCATGGATGCGCCCGGCTGCTCGAGGCTCTCGTCGAGGAAGAGCACGGCGAACAGCCACGCCATGACGAGCGCCGCCCCCACGAACCCCAGGACCATCGTGCGCGATACCAAGCCGCCGAGCGGCGTCTGTCGGGTCGAAGCGCCCGCGCCTTGTGCCATAAGCCCCTCCCAAGGACGTCAGGCAGCGATATGCCAAAACCTGTCAGGTATGACGCCGCGGGTTAGGCGGGGTCATATCCTCGGCATCATACCAATCCCGTACGGGAACCCAAGGTAGATTTTTTGAACTTTTCGAGTACGGGCGAGGTGCGGCGCGGATGGCCGACCAGGACGGCCGCGCCGTCGTTCCCGCCGGGCGAAATGGTACCGCGAAATGGTACCCGGGTTATATCCGATGCGCCGTATACTCCCGCAAGCCGTCTTCCGGCACCGACGGCGGTGGAGTCGTACACGGCGACGAACGGGAGGTCGGCCTATGGAAAGCGTCGATCGGAGGGAAAAGATGCACGAAGGACCGCACGGGCACCCGCATCGCGAGCCGCCCATCGAGGGTATGCAGCGCAACCCCTGCGGCGGGTTCAATCCCCGCTGCCCGGCGAATCCCAACCCGCCCGAGATGATCGAGCGGCTCAAGGAGATGCACAAAGACGGACGCCACCCGGGTCCGCCCGCCGGGCGCCCCGACCTCAGCGAGTTCCCCGAACGCCCCTGCGGCAACCGCAAGCCGCGCTGCCCGCTGGAGAAGTAGGCGGGGCGTCCATACGGATGAGGTCGGGGAGGAGCCGACCTGTCTTTGAGAGCTGACTGGTCGGAACCCCGGGCGGTCGCCCTTCTCCGCTACTCGCTTTCGGGCAGCGGGGGAATCTCGCCTGCGGCGGCCTTCACCGCGGGGGCGACGCGTCCCGATTGAAGCAGCTCGGAGAAGGACGCGACGCTCGTCGCGAGGCCCTGCATCTCGAGCGGCATGAAGATCTTGGTCGCGTTGCCGTCGGCGATGGCCTTGAGCGCCTCGATGTAGCGCAGGGCGAGCACCTCGTCGGTGGGGTTGCCCTCGTGGATGGCCTTGAAGACGTTCTCCACGGCGCGCGCCTCGCCCTCGGAGCGCAGGATCTCCTGCTCCCGCTCGGCCGCCGCGACGGTGCGGATGGCGGTCGCGCGGCCCTCGGCCTCGAGGATGGCGCTCTGCTTGACGCCCTCGGAGCGCGTGATGTTGGCGGTCCGCTCGCCCTCGGCCTCGAGGACCACGGCACGGCGCTCGCGTTCGGCCTTCATCTGGCGGTGCATCGCCTGGGTAACGTCGGCAGGCGGCTCGATGCGCTGCAGCTCGACGCGCACGACGTTGACGCCCCAATCATCGGTGGCCGAGTACAGAATCTCGCGCAGCTTGGAGTTGATGGCCTCGCGGCTCGTGAGGGTCTCGTCGAGCTGCATCTCGCCCACGACGTTGCGCAGGTTGGTCTGGGCAAGCTTGGTCGCGGCAAGGTAGAAGTTCGTGACGTTGTAGATGAGCTTCACCGCGTCGACCGGCATGTAGTAGATGACCGCGTCGACGGTGACCTCGACGTTGTCCTTGGTGATGACCTCCTGCGGGGGTACCTCGACCACGTTCTCGCGCATGTCGACGCGGGTCATGCGGTCGACGAAGGGGATGATCATGTGGAAGCCGGGGTCGGCCGTGCGGCGGTACTTGCCGAGCCGCTCCACGACGCCCTTTTGGAAGGGCCGCACGATGCGGGCGGAAAGCACGAGCAGCGCCACCACCACGACGGCGACCACCACGATCGCGACGATCTGTCCAACGCCCATGTCTATTCGCTCCTTTGCTTCGAGGCGCGCCCATGCCGGCGGAATGCCGCGGGCTTGTCCGATTTCTCCCGTTTGGCGCGCTTGTTCCGCTTGCCGTGTTTGCCTGCCGTGTCGGTCCGGCCTGCCGTACCCGCGGTGTCCGGCCCCGTTTCCCGTTCCGAGGCCGTCGGCGCTGCAGATGCGGGCTCGGTTGCGCCCTGCCCGGCGTCGGTGCCGCCCGGGTCCAGGGCGCCGCCGGCATCGTCCCCCGCGGGTTCCTCCACGATGTGCCCGTGCAGGTAGCTGTTGTCCTTGCGCACGTGGCGGCGGATCTGCGCGTCGAGGCGCTCGGCGGGGGTCAGACCCTCCTCGAAGCGCTCGACCTCGCGTTCGAAGGCCGCGTCGCAGGGGCCCGGGGGCAGGCGGCGCATCCAGTCGCGCTGTTCGAGGAAACGCCAGCGCACGAGGCCCCGCGCGTCGAGCGCGCGCACGCGGGCGAGCCGCACGGGGGCTCCGTCGAGCTCGAAGACGCCGGCGCCCGCACGCCAGGCGAGCTCGCCGCCCCCGTCGACGGTTCCGAGCACGGTGCGGGTCCGCGCGGCGGGTTGCCTGCGCCCTGCCTCGGGTGCCCGCGAGGCGCTGTCCCGGTCGCTCGCGTCCGGCATCTGCCCGGCGGTGCGGGCGGTATCGCTATCGCTTGGCGCCATCGGTATCGCCCCCTTGGTCTTCGGTGGCTCGCGGCGCCGCGGTCGCCGGTGCCACGGCAGGTACGGCCTGCCCGTCGCCTTCGTTCCGCTCGTCCTCCATCGTCCCTTCTTTCGCTTGCATACCGCCCGCCTGTGGCGATCGGATCCTTCATCTTGCTAAAACACCGGCGAACACATGCGCATGATCTCCCCGTTGGCGTTCACGAACTCGACGATCTTCACGTTGATGCCGTACGCCTGCCTCATGTTCTTCTCGGTGATGATGTCCACGGCCTCGCCGAAGCGCATCGGCAGCTCGCGCTGGAGCAGCACCACCTTGGAGTGGCACATGAAGGCGTGGTCGGGCGAGTGGGTGGTCATCACCACGGCGTAGCCCATCTTGGCGAGCTCGCGCACCTTGCCGATGACGCGCACCACGTTGCCGTAGTCGAGCGCTGCGGTGGGTTCGTCGAACACGAGCATCTGGGGCTGCTGGGCCAGCGCGCGGGCGATCATGACGAGCTGCAGCTCGCCGCCCGAGATGTCGGTGTAGACCTTGTCGCGCAGGTGGTCGATGCCCATGTCGGCCATCGCGTTCTCGACGATGCGGTGGTCCTCGGCGCTCGGCGTGCCCAGCACGCCGACCTTGCTGACGCGGCCGAGCATCACGACGTCCTTGACCTGGTAGGGGAAGGGCGGCACGTGCGACTGGGCCACGTAGGCCACGTGGTCGGCCATCTTGGCGGGCGACCACGACGCGATGTTCTCGCCGTCGATGAGCACCTGGCCCTTGACAAGGGGGATGAGCCCCAGCAGCGACTTGAACAGGGTCGACTTGCCCACGCCGTTGGGGCCGAGCACGCAGCACACCTCGCCGCTCTCGACCGTGAAGTTCACGTAGTCGAGCGTGGGGTGCTTCTTGTCGTAGCCGCACACGGCGTCGCGTACCTCGAGCTTCACGTGCTCCTCCTATCGTGCCGGCCTGTGTTTCGGGTACCGGTGCCGTCCGTTGCCCTGCCTTGCCACACCGCCCAGAAAATCCCAAACCAGTACTTGAGCCGTCTTACGCGCTTCTCGGCGCACACGGCGAAACCGTCGTAGAGCCGCCAGCACGCGACGAGCCTGCCGTCGGTCGGCTCGGCCCCGCCGAAGTGCGCGCGCTCGTAGGCGGCGCCCACGGCCTAGTTCGCCTCCGCGGAGGGCGGCGCGGCGATGGACGACAGGGTGGTGTTGGGCACGTCGAGCTCGGTGCGGCCCTGGACCTTGGTCGGGGGAGGGCTGCATGCGGTGGCACGGCGTGTAGGGCACGAGGGCCTTCACGTCGTCGGGCGTCGCGTGGCCGCGGCCGTCGAGCAGGGCCCAGGCGCAGCAGAACGCAAGCGTGGCCAGGCCGCCGTGCAGCGAGGAGCCCAGGGCGACCTCGGAGTGGTCGCACGTCGCGGCCACGGCCTTGAGGTTGGTTTTGGCGTCGAGGTCGCGCCGCAGGATGTGCGCCTCCTCGCCGAAGGCCGGGTAGCCGATGCTCATCTTCACGAGGAAGCGGTCGATCTGCGCCTCGGGCAGGGGGTAGGTTCCATAGCGGCGGGCTTCCCTTCTGTGTGGGGGACGGACCGGGGTCGGCGGCCGTTCTGCCGATGCCCCGGCAACCGCTTGCGCCGGGATTGCGGCACAGGTGCGACCGACCGGCGTTGTGGGACACTGCCACGATAGGAGAAGGGACCGGGTTGTTTAAGAATGAACCGGGTGTGAAAAACCTCCGACGTGGGCGCTGCGGCAGGGGGTTAGGGCGCATGAACGGGTGTCAAAAGGCGTCGGGGCGGGCGGGCCAACCGGCGCAACCCGTGCTCCGCGCGGTATGAGGCGAGGGGTTATGGGTGTGACGTGCGGCTCAGGCGCTGGCGGAGGTTGGCGGCGCGCCGAGTTTGGCGGAGATGTGGAGGTGTCTCGGCATGCGGCGGGGCCGTGCGGGGCAAGGTGACTGCCGGCATGGGGACGCGCTCAGGGAGGGGCCGCGACGGAAATGCTGCTGAGTGTGCACCCCGGGGAGGGAGGCGTGGCAGAATATGGGCCGAGTGTATGCTCCAGCGGAAAGTCTTGGCAGAAATGCAGCCGAGTGTATTTAGCCGGCGGGGCCAGGCGGGCAGCATCCTGCGTCTACCAATGTAGCGAACAGGGGATTTCATGCCCGTCAGGGAACGCTGCGGTGGTGCGGCACCCGACAATGCCCGTTTTGGAAGTGCACTCGACGTCATTCTTGCCAAGACTTCTTTGGGAAACGTGCACTCGGCGGGATTTCTGCCGCTCTCGACTCGGTCATACCTCGGCCCGGTTGTATCCGGGCCCATCGGTCTTCCCCTGCGCGCTGGTACGGCACCCGCGGTTTTTCGGGCCTTCGGTCTACGCGTCCTGCGGTTCGGTTTGGGGCCGAAAAGGCGGCTGGGTACTATAAGATGACGATGACCTGCGATAACAGTGAAGGTATTGTGGAGCATCACGTGTCTGCCGCAGTGCGCTTGCAACCGTAGGGGCGTAATGATATTGTGACTTTTTGCCGAGAGGCACTACATAGTGCGGGGTGGAGCAGTCTGGTAGCTCGTCGGGCTCATAACCCGAAGGTCGTCGGTTCAAATCCGGCCCCCGCGACCAGGAATTAGCAGCTCAGAGGCGGTATAGTCTCTGAGCTTTTCTTTTAGTAGCGAATCAGGTCGCGAAT
>CAZUFB010000026.1:0-24908 GCA_964619775.1 uncultured Coriobacteriaceae bacterium | reverse complement strand
TCTGCTCCATCGAGAACCTCGACCCCATGGGCGTGCACACCGGCGACTCCATCACGGTGGCCCCCGCGCAGACCCTGACCGACACCGAGCTGCAGCGCTTGCGCGATTACTCGCTGGCGGTCCTGGAGCGCGTCGGCGTGGCCACGGGCGGTTCCAACGTGCAGTTCGCCGTTAACCCCGACAACGGCCGCATCGTCATCATCGAGATGAACCCGCGCGTGAGCCGCTCCTCGGCGCTGGCCTCCAAGGCCACCGGCTTCCCGATCGCCAAGGCCGCGGCGCTTCTGGCCGTGGGCTTCACGCTCGACGAGATCGTCAACGACATCACGCGCGCCACCCCGGCGTGCTTCGAGCCGAGCATCGACTACTGCGTCGTCAAGGTGCCGCGCTTCGCCTTCGAGAAGTTCAGGGGCGCCGACGAGACCCTGACCACGCGCATGAAGTCGGTCGGCGAGGTCATGTCCATAGGCCGCACCTTCGAGGAGGCCCTTGAGAAGGCCATGCGCTCGCTCGAGCAGGACCACGCCGGCCTGGGTGCCGACGGGGCCGACGACTTCGACGAGGAGCGCTTCCGCGAGTTTGTGAGCCGCCCCACCCCGCAGCGCATCTACTACGTGGCCGAGGCACTGCGCCGCGGCTGGTCCGTCGAGGACGTCCACGCCCTCAACAACATCGACGAATGGTTCCTCTCCCGCATCGCCGACCTGGTGAAGGCGGAAGGGGCCGTCGCCCGGCTGGGTCTGGAGGGGCTCGACGCCGAGAAGATGCGCCAAGCCAAGGCGATGGGCTTCTCCGACCGCCAGATCGGCCACCTCACCGGAACCTCCGAGGACGAGGTTCGCGCCGCCCGCAAGGCGCTGGGCGTGGTGCCCGTCGTCAAGACGGTCGACACCTGCGCCGGCGAGTTCCCCGCGCGCACGAGCTACCACTACAAGACCTACGAGCAGGGAGCCTCCACCGAGTTCACCGAGGCCGAACGCCCCCGCGTCGTCATCCTGTCGGCGGGCCCCAACCGCATCGGGCAGGGCATCGAGTTCGACTACTGCTGCTGCCACGCCGCCTACGCCCTGCACGAGCGCGGCTACGAGACCATCATGGTCAACTGCAACCCCGAGACGGTCTCCACCGACTACGACACCTCCGACCGCCTCTACTTCGAGCCGCTCACCTTCGAGGACGTCATGGACATCGTCGACGTCGAGCGCCCCGTCGGCGTCATCGTGACCCTGGGCGGCCAGACCCCCATCAAGCTTGCCGGGCGCCTCGCCGCCGCCGGCGTGCCCATCATGGGCACCCAGCCAGACGCAATCGACCTGGCCGAGGACCGCGAGCGCTTCTCCGAGCTGCTCGACCGCCTCGGCGTGGCCTACCCGGCCTCCTCGACGGCCGAGACCTACGACGAGGCCGTGGAGGTCGCCGGGCGTATCGGCTACCCGCTGCTCGTGCGCCCCAGCTACGTGCTCGGCGGACGCGGGATGGCGATCGTCTACGATTCCAAGAGCCTGCGCACCTATATGGAGGAGGCCGCGCACATCACGCCCGACCACCCCGTCTACCTCGACGCCTTCCTCGAGGACGCCATCGAGCTCGACGTCGACGCCCTGTGCGACGGCACCGAGTGCTACATGGGGGCCGTGCTCGAGCACATCGAGGAGTGCGGCATCCACTCGGGCGACTCGGCCTGCTGCACGCCGCCCTTCTCGCTGTCCGACGCCATCGTCGAGCGCGTGCGCGCCATCACCCGCGAGCTCGCGCTGGCCTGCGGCGTGCGCGGCCTGCTCAACGTGCAGTATGCGGTGAAGGACGGCCAGGTCTCGGTCATCGAGATGAACCCGCGCGCGAGCCGCACGGTGCCCTTCTCGAGCAAGGCCACCGGCGTTCCGCTCGCCAAGTACGCCGCCCTCGTGATGGCGGGCTCGCGGATCTCCGAGCTCGGCCTGCCCCCCGAAGGGCGCGACCTGGGCTACTACGCCTGCAAGGAGGCCGTCATGCCCTTCGGCCGCTTCCCGGGCGCCGACGTGGTGCTGGGCCCCGAGATGAAGTCGACCGGCGAGGTCATGGGCATCGCCGAGAACTTCCCTGCGGCCTACGCCAAGACGCAGCTGGCGATCGACTATTCGCTGCCGACGGGCGGCAAGGCGTTCGTCTCGGTCAACGACCGCGACAAGCGCAACGTCATCGCCATCGCGCGCGACCTCGCCAACCTGGGCTTCAAGCTCGTGAGCACCTCGGGAACCGCCAAGGCGCTGAAGGCGGCGGGCCTCGAGGTCGAGGTGGTGCGCCGCATGAGCGAGATGCACCCCAACATCGGCGACCTCATCGCTTCGGGCGACATCTCGTTCATGGTGAACACGCCCTACGGCCAGGAGACGCGCTCCGACGGCTTCAAGCTCCGCAGCGCCGCCGTGCGCCACGGGCTGTGCTACGTGACGACGCTGTCGGCCGCCACGGCGTTCGTCCAGGCCATCCAGATGGTCAAGACCTCCAGGCTCGGCGTGTACGCGCTGCAGGACCTGGCGACCCTCGGGGAGGAGTAACCCATGCCCGAACCTTCGACGGCGCGCAAGCTGGCGTGCTCGGTGGCGCTTAACCGGCCGCTCTCGCCGGGCGTCCAGCTCATGCGCCTGCACTGCCCCGAGCTGGCCGACTCCATCGAGCCCGGGCAGTTCTTCGACCTCGCCGTCCCCGGCGACTCCACGCACCTGCTGCGGCTGCCGTTCTCGTATGCGTGCGCCGACCGCGCCTCGGGCGAGGTCGAGTTCGCCTTTCGCATCAGGGGCGAGGGGACCGAGCGGCTGGCGAGCCTGTCCGAAGGCACGCCGACCGACCTGCTCGGCCCCGCCGGGCGGGGTTGGACCGTGCCCGAGGGGACGCGCCGGGCGCTTCTCGTCGCGGGCGGCCGCGGCGTCGTGACGCTCGTCGCCCTCGCTGAGGAGCTGCACCGGCGGTCGGTGCCCTTCCACGTCGTGCAAGGAGCCTCGACCGCTGCGGGTATCGTCTACACCGCGCGCCTCGAGGAGCTCGCCGGTGGCGGCGCGGCCGTGCGCCCCGTCACCGAGGACGGCTCGGTCGGCACGGCCGGCCTGGCGAGCGAGGTTGCCTGCGAGCTGATCGCCTCGGGCGACTGCGATGCCGTCTTCGCCTGCGGCCCCGACGGCATGATGGCCGCTGTCGCCGCGGCGTGCGCGGCGTCGGGCGTGCCCTGCCAGGTGTCGATGGAGCGCCTCATGGCGTGCGGCTTTGGCGCCTGCACGACGTGCCTGGTCGACACCAGGCACGGCCGCAAGGGGGCCTGCAAGGAAGGACCGGTCTTCGACGCGCAGGAGGTGCTGTGGTGAGCGGTGTGAACATGGCCGTCGACCTGGGTGGCATCGCGATGAAGAATCCCGTCAACACCGCCGCCGGCACTTTTGGGGCGGGTTGGCAGTACGAGGGGTTCATGGATGTCTCGCAGCTGGGTGCCATCACCACCAAGGGCGCCGCGAGCGTGCCGTGGCCCGGCAACCCCCAGCCCCGCATGACCGAGATCCGCGGCGGCATGATGAACTCCGTGGGTCTCACCAACCCCGGCGTGCGCGGCCTGGTGGAGGAGTCGGGGGAGTACCTGGCGGGCCTGTCCGCCAGGGGCTGCGCCGTCATCTGCCAGGTGGCAGGCCACAGCGTCGACGAGTTCGTCGAGGCCTTGGGCCTCTTCGAGGAACTCGCCCCCTGGGCCGCCGGCTTCGAGATCAACATCTCGTGTCCCAACATCTCGGCGGGCGGAGCGGCGATGGGCTCCACGCCCGAGGGGGCCGCGGCCGTCATCGCTGCCTGCCGGCCGGTGACCAAGCGCCCGCTGCTCGTGAAGATGGCCCCGGCGCGCGTCGTCGAGGTCGCCCAGGCGTGCGAGGCCGCAGGGGCCGACGCGCTCACGGTGATCAACTCGATCCCCGGCATGGCGATCGACGTGCGTACCCGCAAGAGCCGCCTCGCCCGTCCCACGGGCGGCATGAGCGGCCCGTGCCTGCACCCCGTCGCGCTGCGCATGGCGTGGGAGGTCTGCAACGCGGTCTCCATACCCGTGTGCGGCTGTGGCGGAATCCAGACCGGCGAGGACGCCGCGGAGTTCATCCTGGCGGGTTGCACGGCCGTCTCGGTGGGCATGCAGAACCTCGTGGAGCCCGACGCGTCGCTGCGTATCCTGCACGAGCTCGAGCAGTGGGCCGCCGACCAGGGCGTCTCCGACATCAACGAGCTGAGGGGGGCGTTCGAATGCTAGGTGCCGACCGCGTCGTCGTGGCACTCGACTGCTCCGCCGAGCGTGCCTGCGAGCTTGTGGACGAGCTGGGGGAGGGCCTCGTCTGGGTCAAGGTAGGCATGGAGCTTTTCTACGCCGCCGGAGCGCCGCTCGTGCGCAGGCTCAAGGAGCGCGGGCTCAAGGTCTTTCTCGACCTCAAGCTCCACGACATCCCCAACACGGTGGCTTCCGCGGCTCGCGTGCTGGCGGGGTTGGGCGCCGACATGCTCACCGTCCACGCTACCGGCGGCCCCGCGATGGTCGCCGCCGCGCGCGCGGCCCTCGACGAGGGCGCCGCGGCCGTCGGGCTCGAGCCTCCCAAGCTGCTTGCGGTCACCGTGCTCACGAGCATGGACCAGGGGCAGCTCGCCCGCGTCGGCGTCGACCGTCCCGTCGCCGCCCAGGCAGACCTGCTCGCCCGCATGGCGCGCGGCGGCGGGGCCGACGGCGTGGTGTGCTCGGCGCTCGAGGCGGCGGCGATGCACGGGGCGCTCGACGCCGACGCGCTCGTCGTGACGCCCGGCATCCGCCCCGCAGGCGCGTCGGCAGGCGACCAGTCGCGCGTGGCGACCCCCGCCTCGGCGATTGCCGCGGGCGCGACGCACCTGGTCGTGGGGCGCCCCGTCACGCGCGCCCAAGACCCCCGTGCGGCCTTCGCGGCGGTGGCGGCCGAGGTGGCCGGGGCCCTGGGTGCCTAGGGCATCTTGCATGAATATCGCACCCTGCCGCGCCCGGGTTCACGCACCTTGCGTGCGCGTCGCCCTTGTGCCCCGTGCGGCGATCTTGCGGACCGCTCTAGGACCTCTGCCGCCGGCACGTCTCGGTCTGCGGGCGGCGCGAGGCCCGAGGCGGCTGGTTGACGTTCGTGTGGTTCGGCGAACAATTCCGTAACCCGGCCTTGCATCGAACGTAGGGCTAGGATAATCTACCTGCGAGTATCGGGTTTACCGGTGGCCATGCACGTCGGGAATACGTGCACGGCCGCATACAAGCACATCAACGGACGATTTGGAGAAGCGCATGCAGGAGACCAACCTTCCGAGCCTCACCCCCGAACAGCGCGCCGAAGCCCTGGCGAAGGCCGCTGCTGCCCGTCATGCGCGCGCTGCCCTGCGCGACGACATCAAAGCCGGCAAGGTTAGCCTCGCCGAGGTTTTCGAGATGGAGGACGACATCGCGCGCCGCATGAAGGTTTCGGCCCTCATCGAGGCCCTGCCCGGCTACGGCAAGGCGAAGGCCGCCAAGATTATGGAGGAGCTCGGAATCTCCGAGTCTCGCCGTGTCCAGGGCCTGGGTGTGCGCCAGCGCGAGCAGCTTCTCGCCAAGCTCGGCAACAACTAGGGGCTTTGTGGCAGGGCGACTTTTCGTCGTTTCCGGACCTGCCGGGGCGGGGAAGGGCACGATTCTTGCGCGTGTGCGTGCAAGCCGGCCCGACCTCGCCCTCAGCGTTTCGGCTACGACGCGCAAGCCCCGCGCCGGCGAGGTCGACGGGGTCACGTACCATTTTATGGACGAGGCCGAGTTCCGGGCGCGCGTCGACGCCGGCGAGTTCCTCGAGTGGGCCGTCGTGCATGGCAACCTGTACGGCACCCTCAAAAGCGAGGTGGCCAACCGTCTCGACGAAGGTTCGCTCGTCCTCGAGATCGACCCGCAGGGTGCGCTTAGCGTGCGTGCGACGATGCCGGAGTGCGTGACGGTGTTCATCGCCCCCCCGAGCGTCGAGGTGCTGCGCGAACGCCTGGTGTCCCGCGGCAGCGAGACCCCCGAGACCCTTGCGACGCGTCTGGCCGACGCCGAGGTGGAGATGCTCGCCGCCCCGAGCTACGACGAGGTCGTGGTCAACGACAACCTCGACGAGGCCGTGTCCGCGATGCTCGCCGTCATGGCGCGCTACGAGGCCGCGTCCTAAGGCGCTCCGCGGAATTGCCGAGCGAGGAGCGCGAGGACCCGCAGGGCGTTCTGGGGTTCGGTAGGCGCATGGGGTTCCCGTGGGTTCGCGTTTGCGAATGCCTGTCGCACGCCGTCGGGCGCTCCGCACGACCTATTATAAAATGCTGCACGAACGCAAGCATGTATGCGCCCCGTCCAACGGGGCCTTTGGGAAGGTTGAGGTATGTCCGTAGTTAACCCCACAATCGACGACCTGCTGTCTGTGACCGACGAGAACCGCTTCCTTTTGTGCGAGATAGCGTCCCGCCGTGCGCGCGACATCAACGACATGATGCGCAACCAGCACAACCGTGCCGAGCAGCTTGCCGACATCGAGGATATCACGATGTACATGAGCGACGAGGAGGGCCACGCGCCCAACCCGCTGTCGATCGCCTTCAACGAGATCGCCCCCAAGAAGGACGCTGAGGGCCGCATCGTGTCCGTCGGCGACCTGAGTTTTGACGAGCGCGCACTCGACGCCGCCTTGGGCATGGAGGTCCCCGAGGAGGAGCCTGAGCCCGCCATGCCGGCCGAGGACTCCGTGTCGGACGACCCGGCCGCCGATGAGGCGCCGGAGACGGGCGAGCCTGCCGACGCCGCGCCGGCCGAGGCCGAGTAGGGGCTATGGACCGCCTCGTCTGCCTGGTCCACTACCACGAGATCGGCCTCAAGGGGAACAATCGGTCCACCTTCGAGCGCAAGCTGCTCGACAATCTGCGGGCGGCCCTGGGCGGGCTGCCCGTTTTGTCTGTCGAGCGCATCTCTGGCCACCTGCTCGTGCGCCTCGGGCCGCAGGCTGTTCGTTCCGACGCCGAGGAGGCCCTGCGCCGTGTCCGGCTTGTTCCCGGCGTAGCCCGCGCGTCGCTTGCGCGCTGCTGCGACCTCGACCCGCAGCGTTATTGTGCGGCGGCCTTCGAGGAGCTGGCGGCCTCGGGCGACTTCGCGACGTTCAAGGTGCGCGCCCGCCGGTCCAACACCACCTACCCCCTCACCTCGCTGCAACTCAACGAGGAGGTGGGGTCGTACCTGTGCGACCGGTTCCCCGACAAGGCCGTGCGCATGAAGGGTCCCGATCGTACGGTCAACGTCTACGTGATCCAAGGCTCGGTCTACGTGTACGTGCGCACCGAGCAGGGTGTGGGCGGCCTTCCCGTCGGCAGCGCCGGCAAGGTGGTGTCCCTGCTCAGCAGCGGCATCGACTCGCCGGTGGCGTCCTGGCGCATGCTGCGCCGCGGCGCCGTGGTGCTCGGCCTGCACTTTTCGGGCCGTCCCCAGACCGCCGACACGAGCGAGTGGCTTGTGCAGGACATCATAGAACGGCTCGCCCCCGCCGCGGGGATCGGACGGCTCTACGTCGTGCCCTTCGGCAACGTTCAGCGGCGCATTGCCCGGGCCGTGCCCGACGACCTCCGCATCATCATGTACCGCCGCATGATGTTCGCCTTCGCGTGCCGTCTCGCCGAGGTGGAGCACGCCAAGGCCATCGTGACCGGCGAGTCGTTGGGCCAGGTGGCCTCCCAGACGCTCGAGAACATCATGGCGGTGAACGAGATGTCGACCCTGCCGGTGTTCCGCCCGCTCATCGGCAGCGACAAGCGCGAGATCATGGCTGAAGCTCAGGAGCTGGGCACCCTCGAGATCAGCAACGAGAAGGCGCCTGACTGCTGCACCCTGTTCATGCCGCGCAGCCCTGAGACGCACGTCTCGCTGCAGCACGCCCGCGAGGCGTGGGAGCTGTTCGACCACGAGGCTATGCTTAATGAAATGATGGACTCCCTCGAATACCGGAGCTTCCCCTGCCCCGCCTACGTGCCGCCGCGCCGCTTCCACCGCACCCATCTCGAGCTGGCCCCTGCGACGGCGGCAGACGAGGGGCGTGTGTAGGGCCGCTCTGGCGCGGCGCGCAACCGCGTTTCAAGGCGGCCTGAAGGCTTTACCCATAGCAGCATCATAGCAGCAGTCCACGGAACTGCCGAGCGCAGCGGTGCTCGGCAGTTTTTTCGAACTGCCGCAAGCCAGCGCGGGCTCTCCTTCGGTTGACCGGGGGCGTGCAGTGAGACCGGCTGCTTGCGGCGGAGATGCATGACGCGGGACGCACGCCGTGCGGCACGGCCACGCGTTCCGTCAGGCCTCGCCCGAATCCGCAGCGGCTCCACACCGTACGGCTTGCGCGTGCCGTAGGGTGGGGGCGGAGGTGGTTGGCATGGCGCAGGTGGGAAGGCGCGCCTATCGGCAGGCGCAAGAGGCCCCGTGGGCGGCATGGGACGCGACGGACGGTGCGGCGGGCGGCGGCCTGGGGGCCGCGCTGCGGCTGGGGGAGGTGCCCCGCGCGGCGCTCGTCGCCATCGCGGTGCTTGCGGTGACGTCGGTCGCGCTCGGGGCCGTCCTGTTCGACCGGCTGTCGGACGGGTCGTTCACGGTGGCCGTGTCCGATGCGCAGGAGGAGGTGCGGGAGGACGGGGAGGCCGACGCCGCGGCGCAGGGCTCCCCGGAGGTCGATGGGGCGGCGCCGCAGGCGGAAGGGGATGTCGACACCGGCGGGCCCGCCCTGCGCGTGCACGTCGCCGGCGCGGTGGCGGCCCCGGGGGTCTACGGTCTCGACGAGGGGGCGCGCGTGCTTGACGCAGTCGAGGCCGCGGGCGGGTTTGCGGACGACGCCGACCCCTCGGCGCTCAACCTCGCCGAGCCACTCACCGACGGCTGCAAGGTGACCGTGCCCGCGGTGGGCCAGCAGGTCGCAGGCGTGTCGGAGGCCTCGGCGGTGGAACCCGCCTCCTCTGGTTCCGCCGCGGCGGATGCGACCGTCAACATCAACACGGCGGGCGTCGAGGAGCTGCAGGAGCTGCCCGGCGTGGGAGAGGCCACCGCCGAGGCCATCGTGCGGGACCGCGAGCAGAACGGGCCGTTCTCCTCGCCCGAGGACATCATGCGGGTGAGCGGCATCGGCGAGAAGAAGTTCGAGCGCATGCGCGACATGGTGTCGGTATGAGGGCCTCGTGTGCCGCGGACCGACCGGCGGGCACCTCCTTCCCGCGCGAGCGCGACGCGGAGGCCGCCGGGCGTTCGCCGCGCGCCTCCGGCGTGCCGGTGCGCCCGTCGCTGCCGTGCACGCTGGGGGCCCTCGGCGGGGCATGGGGTGCCGTGCTGGCGGTGGACGCCGCCCTGGTCGTCCAACGTACCGGGGAGCGCTGGGCGGGCCTCGATCCGCGCGCCGCCCTCGTGTGCGCGCTGGCGGGGGCGTTCGCACTGTGCGCCCTGGCTGCCGTGCTGGTCCCGCGGATGCGGCCCGTCTGTGCGCTCGCCGCGGCGGGCGCCGTCGCCGGAGCCCTTTCCGGGGCGCTCGCGCTGGGCGCGACGCTGTCCCAGGGGGACGGGTTGCTTTCCCGCGCGGTGTCGGCGTGGTCGTTCCGCGTCGAGACCGACCCGCAGGAGTCCTCCACCGGCAGGTGGCATTTCGAGGCCGACGTACTCGATGCCGACGGGCGCTGGGCGGGCAGGGTTTGGGTCGACGTGGCCGCATCGGCGGCCCTCGACGACGAGGGCGCGCCGGCGCTGCCGCCGATGGGGGCGGTCGTCGGGCTGGTCGGCACCTGGGAGGGGCTCGACCTTGCCGACGAGTTCGACGCGTCGCTCGCGAAGCGCGGCGTGGCGACGCGCGTCTCGGCCGTGCGCTGCGCGGAGACGGGCTTTCAGGAGGGGCTCGTGGGGGCGGTGCGCGCGCTGCGCGGGCGTCTTGTTGGGGCGCTCGACCCCTACTCGGGCGAGGCGCGGGCCCTGACGGCAGGCGTCGTGTGCGGCATGCAGGCCGCGTTGGCGGGGTTTGAGGCCAGCGATGACTTCGCCGACCTGGGTCTCAGCCACCTCGTCGCCGTGTCGGGGTCGCACCTGGCGGTCTTCGCCGCCCTGGTGGCCGCCCTTGCGCGCCGCTCGCACACCCGTCCGGCGGCGCGGCTGGCGGTCACCGGCACCCTGCTTGCGCTTTACGTCGTCTTCACCGGGCTGCAGCCCTCGGCGGTGCGCTCGTGGGTCATGGCGGTGCTCGCCCTGGGGGCGGCCGTGGCGGGACGGCGCGCGCACGCCGCGTCGGCCGTCGCCGTCGCCGCCCTCGCGATGCTGCTCGTGCAGCCCTCGTGCGCGGCGAACATGGGGTTCACTCTGTCGGTGCTCTCGGTCGTGGGGCTTACGGTGTTCGCCGGGATTGCCGGGGCGTGGGCACGGGCCCTGCTGCCTGCGCGCCTCCCCGGGCAGGTGAGCGAGCCGCTCGCTCTCACGACGGTCGCCCAGGCGTTCACGCTGCCCGTGACGCTCCCCGCGTTCGGGACGCTTGCGGTGCTCTCGCCGCTCGCCAACGTGGTCGCGGGGCCTCTCGTGAGCGCGCTGCTCGTCGCGGGCCTCGCCTGCGTCCCCCTCGCGGCGGCCCTGCCGTGGACCGGCGCGCTGCTGCTTCCGTGCGACCTGCTCGCCGGCGCGACGTGCCGCCTCGCCGCGCTGATGGCCGCGGCCCCGGTGGCGGTGCTCACCGTCGACGCGCAGGGTCCGTCCCTGTTCTGCCTGCTGGGGGCGGTCTGTGCGGCCGTCTACCTCGTCTGGCCTGCCCCCTCGCGGAGGGTCGCGGCATGCGTGCTGGGCGCCGCGCTGCTCGTCGGCGGGTGCCTCTACGTCTCGTGGCGCCTTTTCGCCCCGGCGCGCATCGTGGTGCTCGACGTGGGCCAAGGCGACGCGATCCTCGTGCAGGACGGCGCCGGCGCGCTGCTCGTTGACACCGGGCCGGATGACGCGGTGTGCTACGCCCTGGCGCGCGAGCACGTGGTCCACCTCGACGCGGTGCTGCTCACCCATACCGACGCCGACCACGCCGGGGGTCTCGACGACCTGGCGGGAAGGGTCCCCGTCGACTGCGTCGTGGTCGCCGAGGGGGTCGCGCGGGCCGTGGGTGACGAAGACGCCGACCTCTGGGCGGCGATGGGGGAGGTTGCGGGGGGCGACGTGCGGGAGGTGTCCGCCGGCGACGTGCTTACCGTAGGAGGGTTCGAGCTCGAGGTGGTGTGGCCGCGCTCACCGGTTGCGGGCGACGAGAACGAGGACTCGGTCGTGGCGGTGGCCCGCTGGGGCGCCGACGGCTCCGGCCGCAGGATGTCGGTGCTTTTGACGGGCGACGCCGAGGACTCGGTCGTGGGGCCGCTCGCGGCAAGCGGGGCGGTCGGGCAGGTCGACGTGCTCAAGGTCGCCCACCACGGTTCGGCCGCCTCGACCTCGCAGGCGACCCTGACGATCCTCGATCCCGCGGTTGCCGTCGCGAGCGCGGGGGAGGGCAACCGCTACGGCCACCCCACCGAGGAGTGCGTCTCGACCCTCGAGGCGAGCGGGGCCCTCTTCCTATGCACGGCCGGTTGCGGCGACGTGGAGCTTCGGCCCGCCCGCGACGGAGTTGAGGTTTCCTGCGCGCGGGCCCGGGCGGGATGACGTGCGGCGTTGTGCGAACCGTCCCGGCGGCGCCTGTGCTATGCTCGGTGGGCGGCCTCGACCCCGAAAGGCGGGGAGCGTGGCCGCGCGACGGAAGGGAGGCCGCGGATGGCGGCTCACGACGCCGCGGGCCTGCTGCCGGCCTACCTGGCGGTGGGTACCGACGAGCTCAAGGTGCGCCGGGTGCTCGAACGCCTCGACGCGCGCCTCGAGAAGACAGGCGACCCCGCGTTCAACCGCGAGGAGGTGGACGGGGCCGACCCGCCCGAGCCGGCGCTGCTGCGCTCGATGCTCGACACGCTGCCGTTCGGCTCGGATTTCAGGCTGGTGGTGCTGCGCGACGTGGACAAGGCACCCAAGGCGCTGACCGAGGAGGTCGTCTCCTACCTCGCCGACCCCTGCCCCACGACGGTGCTCGCGATGACGGCCTCCAAGCAGCCCAAGACCACCCGCCTTTACAAGGCGGTCGCCAGGCTCGGCGACAAGGCCGTCATCGAATGCACGCCCAAGAGGCGCTGGGAGCTGCCCCGGCAGGTCGAGGCCATGGCGCGCTCTTACGGCCTGACGATGGGCCCGCAGGCCGCCGAGGAGCTGGTGCGCCGGGTGGGCGAGTCCACGGTGATGCTCGACAACGAGCTCGCCAAGCTCGCGGTGTCGCTGGGCGGGAGGGGTTCGGACGTCGGGGCCGGCGACGTGCGCCGCCTCGTGGCGCGCGCCGCCGAGGTGAAGCCCTGGGACTTCCTCGACGCCGTGTGCCGGCGCGACGCGGCCGGCGCCATGCGGCTGTGGGCCCAGATGCCTTCGCAGAGCCCCTTCGGGCTGTTCTCGCTGGCGGTCACGCGCCTGCGCGAGCTCGTCGCCGCCAAGGCCCTCGCCGCGCGGGGCCGCCCCGGCGACCTCGCCGCGGAGCTTGGCCTGCAGGCGTGGCAGGTCAAGAACCACGCCCAGTGGGCGCGCAACTTCACGATGGACGAGCTGGTGGGGGCCCTGCGTCGCGCCGCCGACGCGGAGGCCGAGCTCAAGTCGTCCCCCGACAAGGATCTCGTGCTGCAGCGCTGGGTGCTCGGGCTGTGCGCCCCGCGGCGGTAGCGGCGCACCCTTCGTGGAGGTTTGGCGGCGGGACGCGTGCGCCGTCGAGGCGTCTGCGGACATGATATCCTCTTCAAGTTGCCCAAACGGGCAGCGTTATTTATCAAGCACGCGCGACTACTCCCGCGCGCACAGGTGCCCGGCGGCCAGCGCCGGGTTGCGCCGGGGGGATGACACCGCGCGGACGTACAACCGTTTTGGAGGTTCGCACCATGGCACAGATTACCATCAACACCCTGCTCAAGGCCGGCGTCCACTTCGGCCACCAGACCCGTCGCTGGTGCCCCAAGATGAAGCCCTACATCTTCGGCGAGCGCAACGGCATCTACATCCTCGACCTCAAGCAGACTGTCATCGAGGCAGACAAGGCCTACAGCTTCCTGGCCGAGACGGCCGCCAAGGGCGGCTCGGTGCTTTTCGTGGGCACCAAGAAGCAGGCCCAGGAGGCCATTGTCAACGAGGCCAAGCGTGCCGGCCAGCCCTACGTCTCCAACCGCTGGCTGGGTGGCATGCTCACCAACTTCGTGACCATCCGCTCGCGCGTCGCCCGCATGGAGGAGCTTGAGGCCATGCAGGCCGACGGCCGCATGGAGGCCCTGCCCAAGAAGGAGCAGTCGGTGCTGGGCAAGGAGCTCGTCAAGCTGCAGACCAACCTCGACGGCATCCGCGACATGAAGACCCTGCCCAAGGCGCTTTTCGTCGTCGACACCCGTCGCGAGGAGATCGCGATCCGCGAGGCCAACCGCCTGCACATCCCCGTGGTTGCCCTCATCGACACCAACTCCGACCCCGACGTGGTCGACTACGGCATCCCTGCCAACGACGACGCCATCCGCTCGGTCAACCTGATGACCTCGATCATGGCCGACGCCATCATGGCCGGCCGCGGCACCGTCGAGATCACCGCCGAGGAGATGGCCGGCACCGCCCCGGCCGCCGAGGAGGCCCCCGCCGCCCCGGCCGAGGAGAAGAAGGCCATGACCCTCGAGGAGGTTCTGGCCCAGTCGCAGGCGTAAAGCGGTCGCCCCTCCCGATAGAACAGCCCTTCCGGCAGCACGATGAAAGGATGAGCAATGGCAGAGATCACCGCCGCTTTGGTTAAGCAGCTGCGCGAGATGACCGACTCCCCGATGATGGAGTGCAAGAAGGCCCTCGTCGAGGCCGAGGGCGACATCGACAAGGCCGTCGACGTCCTGCGCACCCGCGGCATCGCCAAGTCCGTCAAGAAGGCCGGACGCGAGACCAACGAGGGCGCCGTCGCCGCCTACATCTCCGAAGACGGCAAGGTGGGCGCGCTGGCCGAGGTCAAATGCGAGACCGACTTCGTGAGCGGTACCGACAAGTTCAAGGCGCTTGCGGCCCGCGTCGCCAAGGCAGCCTCCACCGAAGGCCTGGCCGACCTCGAGGCCCTCAAGGCCGCCGACGCCGACGGCGAGACCGTCGAGGCCGTCGTGCAGAACGGCATCGCCACGATGGGCGAGAACATGACCGTCACCCGCTTCGTCCGCCGCACCGCCGACAACGGTGCGCTGTCCTCCTACATCCACATGGGCGGCAAGATCGGCGTCCTGGTGGAGTTCGCCTTCACCAAGCCCGAGACGGGTGCCGACGAGGCTTTCAAGGTGATGGCCCACGACGTGGCCATGCATGTCGCGGCCTCCAAGCCGCTGTGTGCCGTGCGCGAGGAGATGCCGCAGGAGACGGTCGACCACGAGATGGCGATCTACCGCCAGCAGGCCGCCGAGTCCGGCAAGCCCGAGGCCATCCAGGAGAAGATGGCCCTCGGACGCATCGAGAAGTTCTTCAAGGAGTCCACGCTCGTCGACCAGGAGTTCGTGAAGAACCCCGACGTGACGATCTCCCAGTACGTCGCCGAGGTCGCCAAGAAACTCGGCGACCAGATCGAGATCAAGGGCTTCGAGCTGTTCATTCTGGGCGAGTAGCCCCCGATCGGTTCCCAGCGGGCGCCGGTGCGTGCACAACGCGCCGGCGCCTTTTTCATATCCCCGGGCACCCCGGCATCGCACCCTTGCGACGATGCCGAGGGCCGGCCGACGTTCGCTTTTGATGCGCCTTCCCCACGCAGTTTGCCCACGTGGGGGCCAACACGGTCCGGGTTTGCTATCATGGGCGGGACATCGGGCAACCAAAGGAGGATGTACGTGGCGGACTACCGGTACAAGAGGGTCCTGCTCAAGCTCTCGGGAGAGTTCCTCATGGGCGATCGCGGCTACGGTATCGACCCCGTCGTGGCCGACCGCATCGCGCGCGAGATTTCCGAGGTCGTCCAGCAGGGCATCCAGGTGGCCGTCACCGTGGGAGGCGGCAACATCTTCCGCGGCGTCGCGGGGTCGGCCAACGGCATGGACCGCGCGCAGGCCGACTACGTGGGCATGCTGGCCACGGTCATGAACGCCCTCGTCCTGCAGGACGCCTTCGAGCGCAGCGGCCAGCAGTGCCGCGTTATGAGCGCGATCGAGATGCGCGAGGTGTGCGAGACCTACATCCGCCGCCGTGCCGAGCACCACATGGAAAAGGGCCGCGTCGTCATCTTCGCCGCCGGCACGGGCAACCCCTATTTCACGACCGACACCACGGCCGCGTTGCGCGCCTGCGAGATCAAGGCCGAATGCCTCATGAAGGCAACCAAGGTGGACGGCATCTACGACAAGGACCCCAAGAAGTTCCCCGACGCTCGGCGCTTCGACCGCATCACCTATCTCGACGTCATCTCGCGCGAGCTCAACGTCATGGACTCGACGGCCATCACGCTGTGCAACGACAACAGCATGCCCATCATCGTGTTCGACATCGAAAAGGAAGGCAACGTCGACGCCGCGCTGCGTGGCGAGCCGGTCGGCACTGTAGTCTACAGGGAGGATTAGAGCATGTCCGACGACATTCAGAGGGAAGCGCGCCAGAAGATGGAGAAGGCCGTCGAGGCTATGCTCGACGAGTTCACCAAGGTGCGCACCGGCCGTGCCAACCCGGCCATCCTGAAGGACCTCAAGATCGACTACTACGGCACCCCCACCCCGGTGAACCAGATCGCCGCCGTCAAGGCGGCCGACGGCCACCAGCTCGTCATTACCCCGTGGGACCGTTCGAGCCTGGGTGCCATCGAGAAGGCCATCATGGCCTCCGACATCGGCATCACGCCCGCCAACGACGGCGTGGTCATCCGCCTGCCATTCCCCGCGCCTTCCGAAGAGGGCCGCAAGGAGCTCGTCAAGCAGTGCCGTGAAATCGCCGAGCATACGCGCGTGAGCGTGCGCAACGCGCGCCGAGAGGCCAACACCAAGTACGACCGCCTCTCCAAGGACGGCGAGCTCTCCGAGGACGACGCGCGTCGCGGTGAGGGCGCCGTTCAGAAGCTTACCGACGAGTTCGTGGCCAAGGTCGACAAACTCCTCAAGGACAAAGAGAACGAGATCATGGAGGTCTAGGTGACGTTCGACCGCGAGGCATACGAACGCTACTTCGCCGACCCTCCCGAAGGGTCGTCCGTCGCCCGGCTCGACCTCGCGCGCGTGCCGCGCCACATTGCGGTGATTATGGACGGCAACGGCCGTTGGGCGCAATCTCGCGGCCTGTCGCGCGGTCGCGGCCATATGGCCGGCATCGATGCGCTCAAGGAGGTCATCACCGCCTCGGTGCGCCTGGGCGTGGGGGCGCTCACGGTCTACGCTTTTTCGACCGAGAACTGGTCGCGCCCCCAGGACGAGGTCGACCTGCTGATGAGTCTGTTCGCGAGCACCCTCATCGATGAGCTGCCGCTGCTCAAGCGCGAGTGCGTGCGTTTGCAGTACCTGGGCGACATGGACGAACTTCCCCGCGAGACGCGCGAGACCTTCGAGTACGGCCTTGCGGAGACCTCCTCCCACGACGGCATGGTCTTGGCGGTGGCGGTGAACTACGGCAGCCGCGCCGAGATCGTGCGGGCGGCCCGCCGGCTCGCCGAGCGGTGCGCGTCCGGGGAACTCGACGCCGTCTCCATCGACGAAGACGCCTTCGCGCACGAGCTGTGGACCTACCCGCTGCCCGACCCTGAGCTGCTCGTCAGGACCTCGGGCGAGCTGCGCCTCTCAAACTACCTGCTGTGGCAGTGCGCCTACACGGAGTTCGTGTTCTCCGACGTCCTGTGGCCCGACTTCGACCGTTGGAACCTTGTGGAGGCCATTGTCGACTACCAGGGCCGCAAACGCCGCTTCGGGGGTGTTGCCGATGGCGCATGACGACCCTTCCGAAGGCGGTGGTCCGTTGGGGGAGAGCCGCCTCGAGCGGCCCGACCCTCCGGTCGTGAACGTGCCCGAGCGCGTCGACCGCTCGTTTGTGGTGCGCTTGGCGGCTGGCGCCGTGTACGTCGCCGTCAACGTGGCGGCCATCGTCCTGGGCCCGGTTTCCACGGCCCTCGTCATGTCGGTCACCGCCGGCGTGTGCTGCTGGGAGTTCTTCTGCCTCATGCGCGCCGACGCCAAGACCCCCAACCAGATTCTGGGCATCTTCTTTGCGGCCGTCATGCCCCTCGTGGCCCTCGCCAACATCGTCTACCTGGTGGGCGTCGTGTTCCTGATGGTGATGGCGCTGGGGCTGTGGTACGTCGCCAACCAGCGGGCGCGCATCACCGACGTCGCCATCACGGTGTTCGGCCCCGTCTACACGGGCATGACGCTGTCGGCTCTTGTGAGCGTGCGCTGTGCCGGCGGGCTCGATCCGGTGGGCGCCATCGTGCTGTGCATAGGCATCATGACCTCGGTGTGGGCCAACGACTCGTTCGCCTACCTGGTTGGCAGCAAGTTCGGCCGCCACAAGATGGTCCCCAAGATCTCGCCCAAGAAGAGCTGGGAAGGCCTGGCGGGCGGCATCGTGGGGTCGGTGGTCGTCTGGCTCGCGATTGCGCTCGTTCCCCAGACGCCCGTCACGGTGGTGGTCGCCCTGGTGTGCGGCGTCTGTTGCGGCGTCACGGGCGTCGTGGGGGACCTTGTGGAGTCGCGCATCAAGCGCGGAGCCGGCATCAAGGACTCGGGAAACCTGATTCCCGGGCACGGCGGCCTGCTCGACCGTTCCGACTCGATGCTGTTCGTCTCGATTTCGGCGTACTTCCTTCTGCGGCTGATGGGCGTTGTGTGATATGGACAAGATGACGGTTGCGGCGACCCCGTGCCCGGCGGAGCAGGGCACGTCGGGCGTTTTGCATAGGATGTGCCCGCGCGGCGTCGTTCCGGTCCCCGGCCAGCGTTTCGCACGTCGGTCCCCCTTGCGTGTCGCGCTGCTCGGCGCGACGGGCTCGATCGGTCGGCAGACGGTCGACGTCGTGCGGCGCAATCCAGGGCGCGTCGAGCTCGTAGCGCTGGCGGCCGACTCGTCGGCCGAGGGGCTCGTGGCCCTGGCGCGCGAGTTCCCCACGGTGCGCCGCATCGCGCTGGCCGATGCGTCGACGCGCGGGATGGCCTGCCTGGCCGACCTGCCTGCCGGCTGTGGGGTCTCGTTCGGCCGCGAGGCGGTCGACGAGCTCGCCGTTGCCGACGGGGCCGACTGCGTGCTCAACGCCCTGGTGGGCTTTGCGGGCATGCGGGCGAGCTACGGGGCGTTGCGTGCGGGGCGCGAGCTGGCGCTGGCGAACAAGGAGTCGCTCGTGGTGGCCGGCGACCTCATCATGCCCCTGGCCCGGCCTGGCCGGCTGCTGCCGGTCGACTCCGAGCATGCGGCCATCTTTCAATGCTTCAAGGGGGAGGACCCGTGGCAGGCCGTGCGCATCTGGCTCACGGCGTCGGGCGGGCCGTTCTTCGGGAACACCCGCGCCGAGCTCGAAGGGGTGGGCGTCGAACAGGCGCTGCGCCATCCCAACTGGAGCATGGGTGCCAAGGTCACCGTCGACTCGGCGACCCTCATGAACAAGGGCCTCGAGGCCATCGAGGCGCATCACCTCTTCGACGTGCCCCTTTCGAAGGTGCGCGTCGTGGTCCAGCGCCAGAGCGCGGTCCACTCGATGGTGGAGTTCGCCGATGGCTCGGTTATCGCCCACCTCGGCGCCACCGACATGCGCGTGCCCATCCAGTACGCGCTGTCGTTCCCCGATCGCTGGCCGGCGCCGTGCCCGCCCGTGGACTTCCCGCGGCTGGGCAGGGTCGACTTCGACGAACCCGATCCACAGACTTTCGGCTGCCTGCACCTTGCGCTCGAGGCGGGGAAGCGCGGCGGCGTGCTGCCGTGCGCGCTGAACGCGGCCGACGAGGTGGCCGTGGCGGCGTTTCTGCGGGGCGAGACGGGCTTCCTTGATATAGAGCGCACCGTCGAGGACGTGCTCGCGCGTTTTGCCCCCGACCCGGTGGAGTCGCTCGAGCAGCTCGAGGCCGTGGACGCCGAGGCGCGGGCGCGGGCGGCCGAGCTGCTCGGCCGACGCCGGTCTGCGGCGAAATAGGAGGTGGTTGCATGCAGCTCGTGTGGGGCATCGTGTGCCTCGTGGTCATCTTGACCGTCATCGTCGTCGTCCACGAGGGCGGGCACGCCGTTGCGGCGCGGCTGTGCGGCGCGCGCGTGACGGAGTTCTTCGTCGGTATGCCGCTGGGTCCCGAGCTTGCGCGCCGTAGCCGCAAGAGCGGCATCAAATACGGCGCGACGCTCGCCTTGTTCGGCGGATACACCAAGATAGCCGGCATGGCGCCGTGCGAGGATCGGCGCGCGGCGCTCGTGCTCGCCCTGGTCAACGCGCGCGGCCGGGTGACGGTGGCCGAGGTGGCCGAGGTCCTGGGGTGTGCCGACGACTCCGAGGACGCCTACCTGCTGCTCGGCATGCTCGCCGACTGGGGTTCGATCCGCGAGGTGTGGCCTGCGGGGTCGCACCACGGCAGGCGCGACTACCCCGACGCCTACGAGACGGTGGCACGCGACCCCGACGGCCTGACGGTCTTCGACAGGGGACACGACTTCTCGAAGGCCGGCTCGACGCGCGACGGCGAGCAGTACCGTCCCGCGGTGTCGGCCGACGAGTTCTTCGCTTCCGAACAGGCGCGCACCTATCAGGGCCTGGGCTTCTTTAAACGGCTGCTCGTGCTCGTCGCGGGCGTGGCGTGCAACATTGCCCTGGCGTTTCTGGTCTTCATGCTCTACTACATGATCCACGGCGTGCCCGTCGGCGTCGACCCGGCCATCGCGGCCGTGGAGGAGGCAAGCCCTGCCGCCGAGGCTGGCATGCAGGCGGGCGACATCATCGTGGAGGTCGAGGGCGCCGCGGTCGACGGCTATTCTGAGACGGTCGCCGCGCTCAACGGGGCGGGCGCCGACGGGACGCTCGCGCTGTCCTACGAGCGCGACGGCGTGCGCTACGACGCAGAGCTCTCCGTCGGCGACGACGGCGTGCTGGGCATCTACTACACCTACGCCTACGGCGGGCTGTCCGCGGACGTGGCGGCCTGGGCGTCGCTCTCCTACATCGGCGCGGTCGCCGAGGCGGTGGCCTCGCTGCTCGTCCCCACGCAGACCGTCGAGGTGCTCGAGGAATCGGCCGGCGTCGTGGGCATCGCGGTGCTCGCGCAGGATGCGGTGGCCGGCGGCGCATGGTCGGTCGTCACGCTGCTCGGCATGCTGTCGCTGTCGCTGGGCTGGATGAACCTCCTGCCCATCCCGCCGCTCGACGGCGGCAAGGTGGCTATCGAGCTGGTGCAGGCCGTCCTGCGGCGCCCGGTCTCGATGGCGGTCCAGGGGGCGGTGAGTGCGGTGGGGCTGGCGCTGTTCGTGCTTTTGTTCGTGTACATGGTGGTGCAGGACGTCGGCCGTCTGGTCGGCGCGTAAGGAAGCGGGCGCGGGACCCGAAGGGAGGCCGGCATGGGCGAGGGGACGGGCGCGCGCCCGGCGCGCGAGCTGACGAGGCGGGTGAGCGTGGGCGGGGTGTCTTTGGGCGGCGGCGCGCCGGTGCGCGTGCAGTCGATGCTGACGGCGTCCACGGCCGACGCGGCCGCCTGTCTCGAGCAGGCCCGCCGGCTCGCGGAGGCAGGCTGCGAGATCGTGCGCGCCGCCGTGCCGCGCGCCGAGGCGCTTGACGGCTTCGCCGAGCTGTGTGCCGCCTCGCCGATTCCCGTGGTGGCGGACGTCCACTTCGACTACCGGCTCGCTGTCGAGGCGGCGCGCCGGGGGGCGGCGGCGTTGCGTATCAACCCGGGCAACATCGGGTCGTGGGAGAAGGTCGACGCGGTGATCGAGGTGGCGGGCGAGCAGGGGATCCCCGTCAGGATCGGGGTGAACGCCGGGTCGCTCGACCGTGCGTTCGAAGGCCGCGACGACCTGAGCCTGCCCGACAAGATGGTCGCCTCGGCAGTCGGGTTCGTCGAGCATTTCGAGAGGCGCGGGTTTGCCGACGTGGTGCTTTCGGCCAAGGCGCACGACGTGCCCGCCACCATCGAGACCTACCGCCGGCTTTCCTGCGAGCTGCCGCACGTGCCGCTGCACCTGGGGGTGACCGAGGCGGGCACGGCCCTGCAGGGCACCGTGAAGAGCGCCGTGGGTCTGGGCGTGCTGCTCGAGCAGGGTATCGGCGACACGCTGCGGGTGTCCCTCACCGCCGACCCGGCGGAGGAGCTTCCGGTTGCCTGGGGCATCCTGGCGGCCCTCGGCCTTCGCCGACGCGGGCCCGAGCTGGTGAGCTGCCCCACCTGTGCGCGCTGCCAGGTCGACATGATCCCCATCGCCCACGAGGTCGAGCGGCGCCTGGCCGCGCTCGACCTCCCCATCACCGTCGCCGTCATGGGCTGCGAGGTCAACGGGCCCGGGGAGGCGCGCGGCGCGGACATAGGCGTGGCGTGCGGCCGCGGGGTGGGGGCGGTCTTCTGCGAGGGCAGGGTCGTGGCCCGCGCTCCCGAGGACGGCATCGTCGACGCGCTCTTTGAGGAGATTGGGAAGCGCTTCGGCGGCGACCCTGCGACCGGCTGACGCGGGGGTGCCCATCGAGTAGAATCTGACGGGCGTATCCGGCCGGCCGGGGCGCCCGTGCCGCCGTGCGCGGCATCTGCAACGTCGGCACCGTTTGATTGGAGAGTTGCACTATGGCCAACGCCTCGTACATGAGGATGTCCCGCCTTTATGCCCCCACGCTCCGCGAGGACCCTCAGGAGGCCGACATCGCGAGCCACCGGCTCCTGCTGCGTGCCGGTTTCATCCGCAAGACCGCTTCGGGTCTCTACTCGTACCTGCCGCTGGCCTGGCGGTCGCTGCGCAAGATCGAGGCTGTCGTGCGCGAAGAGATGGACGCGGTCGGCGCCCAGGAGGTCATGCTGCCCGTCCTCACCCCCGCCGAGCTGTGGCACGAGTCGGGCCGCTGGGACGACTACGGCCCCGAGCTCATGCGCATCGACGACCGTCACGGCCGCGGCTTCTGCCTGGGTCCTACCCACGAGGAGACCTTCACCGACCTGGTGCGCAACGAGCTGCGCAGCTACAGGCAGCTGCCGGTGACGCTCTACCAGATCCAGGACAAGTTCCGCGACGAGATGCGCCCGCGCTTCGGCCTGCTGCGCGGCCGCGAGTTCATCATGAAGGACGCCTATTCGTTCCACGACAGCCGCGAGAGCCTGCAGCGGACCTACGACGACATGCGCGGCGCCTATGCGCGCGTCTGCGAGCGCTGCGGTATAGACTACCGCCCCGTCGAGGCAGACTCGGGCCAGATCGGCGGCAAGGTGTCGGTTGAGTTCATGGCGTTGGCCGACGCCGGCGAGGCCGAGCTCGTCTACTGCGACTGCGGCTACTCGGCCGACGTCGAGGCGGCCGAGGCGTTCGCGCGCATCGAGCCGTGCACGGCTGCGTCCTGCGAGAGGGTTGCGACGCCGGGCTGCGGCACTATCGAGGAGGTCGCGGCGTTCCTCAAGGTGCCGGCGGCCTCGACGGTCAAGGCGCTCGCGCTCGTCGACGGCCAAGGCGACCCCTGGGTGCTCTTCGTGCCGGGCGACCACGAGGTGAACGAGGTCGCCCTCGACCACCGCTTTGGCGCATGGCACCTGATGGACGAGGGCGAGCTTGCGGCGGCCGGTCTCGTGAAGGGCTACATCGGCCCCAAGGGGCTCTCCGGCAAGGTGCAGGTGCTCGCCGACAGGGCCCTGCGTGCCCAGAAGCGCTGGATCTGCGGCGCTAACGAGGAAGGCGTCCACTACGTGGGGGCCGAGGCGGGCGTCGACTTCCCCGAGCCGGAGTTCGCCCCCGTCGCCGCCGCCAAGGCCGGTGACGCGTGCCCGGAGTGCGGCAGGCCCCTGCACGCCGCGCGCGGCATCGAGGTCTCCCAGATCTTCCAGCTCGGAACCAAGTATTCCGAGGCCATGGGGGCCACCTATGCCGACGAGAACGGGGAGGAGCGCCCCTTCCTCATGGGTTGCTACGGCATCGGCGTGTCGCGCATGCTCGCAGCCGTCGTCGAACAGCGCAACGACGAGCACGGCATCTGCTGGCCTGTGTCGGTGGCGCCTTACGAGGTCGCCGTCGTCCCGTTGTCCGCAGGCGACGACGTGCTGCAGCCGCTTGCCGAGAAGGTGGCCGGGGAGCTGGCCGACCTCGGCGTCGAAGTCGTGCTCGACGACCGCGACGAGCGTCCCGGCGTGAAGTTTGCCGACAACGACCTGATGGGTTTTCCCTACCAGGTTGTGGTGGGCAGGAAAAGCGCCGCCGAGGGCAACGTCGAGCTCAAGTGCCGCGCCACCGGCGAGCGCAGCGTCGTGCCCGCCGCCGAGGTGGCCGCGCAGCTTGCCGAGACCGTGAAGGCCCAGCGCGCCTGACGCCGTTCGCTGTGGCAACATGCGTGTGCAGGCCGTCCGTTGGGTTGGCGCCGTCTGGGACCGCTCGGGCGGCGCCGCCGTGTCGCAGGGGAGGAAGCGAAGGCCATGCCCATGACCTGGAACGAGATCGCCGCCGCCGCGCGGCCCCGCATCGGTGCGCACTGCAAGGCGTGCCCTGTGTGCGACGGCCGTGCCTGCAAGAACGCCATCCCCGGGCCCGGGGCCAAAGGGGTGGGTGACGTGGCGGTGCGCAACTACGAGGCGTGGCGCCGGGTGCGTGTGAACATGGACACGCTGGTTGCGACGGCACCGGTCGACACCTCTTGCGAGCTGCTGGGGCACCGCTGGTCGATGCCGGTGTTCATCGGCCCGGTGGGCGACGTGAACCGCCATTACGGGCCTGAGCTCGACACGCTCTCGTACAACCGCATGGCGCTTGCGGCGGCCGCGGCCGAGGGCGTGGCGGCCTTTACCGGCGACGGGGTGGACGGGCGGCTGTTTTCCGACTCGTGCACGGCCATCGCCGAGGTCGGCGGGGCCGGGGTGCCCACCGTGAAGCCGTGGGGAGCCGAGGTGGTCGAGGACCGCATGGGGCACGTGCGGGCATGCGGGGCGTTTGCGGTTGCGATGGACGTCGATGCGGCCGGCCTGCCGTTCTTGAAGGGGCTGACGCCGCCGGCGGGCCCCAAGTCGGCCGGGGAACTTTCCGCCATCGTCGATGCGGCAGGCGTGCCGTTCGTCGTGAAGGGCGTCATGACGCCGGCCGGCGCGCTCAAGGCCGTCGAGGCGGGGGCGGCCGCCGTCGTGGTGAGCAACCACGGGGGCCGTGTGCTCGACGGCTGCCCGGCCACGGCCGAGGTGCTTCCCGGGATAGCCAAGGCGGTCGGGGGGAGGTGCGCCGTGCTCGTGGACGGCGGGATCCGCAGCGGCCTCGACGTATTCCGCGCTCTCGCCCTGGGTGCCGACGGTGTGCTCGTGTGCCGCCCGTTCGTGGTGGCGGCCTACGGCGCGGGGGAGGAAGGCGTCCGCACGCTGCTGCGCAGCTACCGCAGCGAGCTTGCCGACGCGATGGAGATGTGCGGAGCGCGCACCCTCTCCGAAGTCGGCGAGGCGTCGGTCTGGCGGGGGTAGTCGGCCGCTTTATCGTTCGTACCGCGTGCCGGGCCTTTGTGCCGTTCTGCATGCCGTCTGGGCATGCGTCTGCGTTGACGATTGCCCTCTATCGATGCAGTCGGCGGTTTTCCGCACGCTTTTTTGTTGCAGGGACGCAAAGACGTCCGGCGCAAGGCCTGTCTATGGTACAGTGACCCGGCATTTTGATACGGGCCTATGGCGTAACGGTTAGCGCAGGGGACTCATAATCCCTGGGTTGCAGGTTCGAATCCTGCTGG
>CAZUFB010000025.1:3617-25310 GCA_964619775.1 uncultured Coriobacteriaceae bacterium | reverse complement strand
TATCATCAAATCTCGTGACGACACTGCCTAGGAGCCTTTCGAAGGTGGCCTGCCGTGGATCAGCCGATGCGGCAGGCCGGTGGCGGCTGCCCCGTGCTCTACCCAAGGGGGCCGTTCTCGCCGCTCCGCCTGCCTTCTCTTTTCGCCGCAACCGCCCGGGCGGCGGCGCCGAGGGCCTGGGACACGCCGTAGGGCAGCACGTTGAACAGCGCGCGGGCGACCTTCATGTCGGGTGCGGTGACCACAGAGCCCCGCCCGTGCTCCACCGCCACGATGGCCTTGCGCACCACGTCGTAGACCCGCTCGGTTCCCAAAAGCCCGCCCATGTCTGCCTCGGCCTCCTTCCAAAAGCCGGTCTTGAGCGCCTTGGGGCACACGGCGCACGCGTGGATGCCCGTTCCCGCCAAGTCGGCGTTGAGCGAGCGCGTGAGGTCGAGCACGAAGCGCTTCGTCGCCGCATAGAGCCCCATGTGCGGCAGCGGCATCCACGCTGCGACCGACGCCATGTTCGCGATGCGCGACCCCCGCGCCATGTACGGCAGCGCGGCGCAAGTAAGGTCGAGCAGGGCGAGGCAGTTGAGCCGCACCATGTCCTGTGCACGGCCGGAGGGCATCTCCTGCAGCGGGCCGAACCATCCGACGCCTGCGCTGTTCACCAACCAGCGCACGTGCATGTCCGGCTCGGCCGCGAGGGCCGCGGCGATGACGTCGATTGAGCTGGTGCGCGCCAGGTCGAGCGCGAAGGGGCGCACGGGCGCGTAGGTTGCGTCGACGAGGGCCTCGAGGTTCTCCGCATGGCGTGCGATGGCCCAAATCTCGTCGAGCTGGCCGTAGTAGCGCCCGTCGAGCTGCCGCACAAACTCGCGCCCCACGCCCGAAGTGGCCCCGGTCACGATGGCGATGGTCTTCATGGCCGCCTCCTCAATAGCGGGCGAGGGGACGCGTCCCCTCGCCCGCGTCCCCTCGCTTCTGCCGTTCTCTGTTTCTTTTATACCCGCATGCTGCTCGCCGTCTCATACCGGTGTCCGTTTTTTACATCGGGCACATGCGTGCGGCGGCACGTTATTTGAGCTTGCCCATCGCCCGCTTCACCGCGATGCGCGTGCCTGCGTCTTCGAAGGCGTGGGCCAGGCGCCACAGCGTGTCGGCGTCGGTGTCGATGAGGTGCAGGTGCAGCGCCCGGCGCCCTTTGTCCGAAAGCGCCTCCAAGTCGCCTTTGCTCTGGGCCACCTCCAGCTCGCCGAGGCTGTACGCCTCGCCGGGGACAGGCAGGTCGTACACCTCGGTGCCCGACAGTATCAGGAATACGCCCGTGTTCTCGCCGCCTTTCTGCAGCTGGCCGGTCGAGTGCAGGTAGCGCGGGCCGATCTCGAGCGAGCAGGGAACCTCCAGGTGGCGCGCCAGCGTGTGGCGGATGACCTCCATCGGGCCGCGCCTCTCGCCGGTGAACGGCAGGAAGGCGTTGACGCTGATCCAGTTGTCGGGCCCCACGAGGTGCATGAACGCGTCGATGACCGCGTCCACCGAGTGCATCTGCGTCAGGTCCACGATGCCCGTCTCGTCGGCGAAGGCGTCCGAGTACTCCGCGACGACCCACGGCTCCTCAAGCCGGTGCGTGCGGTCGGGCAGCTTGCCGGCGAGCACCCGCTTGGTGTTGGTCTTGGCGGCCTGCACGTCGGGCTGGTTGAACGGAGGCACCTTCATAAGCCATCCCATGAACGAGGTGGCGTACTCCCATAGCACGAAGTGCCGCCCGATGTCCATGGGATCCTCGAGCATGTACGAGCGTTGGGGCACGAGCGGCGAGAGCATCGACGCCTCGCGGTCGAACGTCGAGTCGGGGTTGGTGTGGTACACCACCACCGGGTGCGTGGGCTGGTGGTGGTTGAGCAGGTTCACGTCGATCTCGATGTGCGGCACCACGCCGCGGCCGTCCTTGCCCAGGCTTTCGGCGATGAGCTGCTCCATCCACAGGCCGAAAACGCGCCCGGGCTGCGGCGAGATATAGGTGAAGCAGTTGGCCGACTTGGGGGAGAGGTTCTTGACGAGGAAGTTCGCGAGCTGGACCGCCGGGTTGCCCGGCTTGTCCTGGGCGCACATGCGCTCCATCTCGGCCGCGCGGCGCACCATGTCGTGGATGTCGAGGCCGCACAGCGCCGCCGGTACCAGGCCGAAGACCGAAAGGGCAGAGAAACGCCCGCCCACCGTGGGTTCGCCCAAGAAAGTCTTGCGGAAACCCATGTCGCCCGCAATCCGCTCAAGCTCGCTGCCGGGGTCGGTGATGGCTACGAAGTGCCGCCCCGCCTCGGGCTCGCCGAGTTCCTTGACGACGTCGTCCCAGATGATCTTGAACATCGACAAGGTCTCGACCGTGCTGCCCGACTTGCTGCTGACGATGAACAGCGAGCGCGCGTAGTCGACCCCGTGCAAGATCTGCTTCACGTAGACGGGCGAAAGCGAGTCAAGCGTCGAGAAGCGGACGTCGGGATGGTAGGCTGCACAGAGCTTCGTGATGGTCATCGGGGCCTGCGAGCTGCCCCCTTCGCCGAGCAGCCCCACATAGGTGACGCCTTCGTCTAAAGTCTCCCGGGCAAACGCCGCGATGTCGTCGAGCGGGGTGGACGGGTTCGACGCGAGGTCGGTCCAGCCCATGTAGCCCCGTGCGCTTTCGAGGGCGACGTCGCTGAAGTCGAAAAGCGTCGCGTCCTTGGCGTGGGTGCGCGACGGGACGCGGTTCGCAACCAGAAGCTCGGCCGGAGAGGCTTTGCATGCGGTCGTTGTGCTGTCCAAGGGAACCTCGATTCTCAGGGTCCTGCCGTCAGCCCGCACGCGGCGCGTCCGCCGGCGCGCGGGATGGTCGATGTCGGGCTGCCGTCCGGCCTTGCGTCCGATCCCGAGCGGCTGCTACGTTTGTAGAAGTCTAAACGAACCGCCGCGCTTGGCAACCGGTTGCGTGTAACAGGTGTTTTCACGGGCACAAACGCTTCAAATCGCAAGCGCGGCATGGCGTTCTCCGCGCCCCGGTCAGGTTCAACCTTCGGAATCGGTGCGAACCCGTCGACGGCGCAATCGCGCCAAATCGGCGCCGCAGCCTTCGGCCGTCCCCACAGTCGCGTTCCAAGGCGGAGGAAAGGTCGTTTGGCGGCGGCGAGCGGCAAAAAATTGAATTTTGCAAACAAAAGGCGTCCGGTTGTTTGCGTCGTTCGAGATTTTCATTATCTTAGGCCCGACCGTTGCATAAAGCGGAAAGGAGGTGAGCAGCGTGGGCATACGAACATCAGGTAAAGCCTGCCGTGTGCAGGGTATCCATCTCAAGAGCATGCCGTCTTCGGCATACCCAAGGGGTCTCCGCACAGCCGCGGGCGTGCGGAGACCCCTCTTTGTAAAGCCCGGCCCCGCATATCGTTCAAGGCGGTTCTCCTATCTGGCGGTTCGGCGTCAAAGGCGCCCCTGCGGTAGGCATGTCGGGGAGGCCCGGTCCCCAGGACCCGTCTGTCTGTACGTGTGCCCCGGGCGCACGGCGGCAGGCCATCTCCTTTAGCGCGGCCATCCAATCGAATGGAAATACCCTCCAGGACGCGGAAAGACCGCGGCCGGTGTTCTGTGCGTCGTTGTCAGTCGATCTGCGGACTCCAGGGGTTTCCGGCACAGTTTTGTGCACCTCGTTGGGCGCAATGCCGCACCGAAGTCTCGCCAACAGACTAGAAGAAAGGAACCGTTTCATGAGCGAAACAACATCCAACGGACTGACCCGCCGTCAGTTCTGCGGCCTTGCCGCAGGCGCGGCAAGTTCGGCCCTTCTCCTCTCGGCGGCAAGGCCGAGCGTTTCCATTGCTGACGATTCGGACGACGAACCCATCGTTGTCCGAATCGTCGTTTCGAACTCGGCTCCCCCATACTGCTACGCCGACGAGGACGGAAACGCCCTGGGATACGACGTCGACACCCTCAAGCTTTGCGAGGAGAAGCTCGGGGGAAAGTACGAGTTCCAGTTCGACACCATGACCTTCAACAGCATGATCGCATCTCTTCAGTCGGGGGCATGCGACCTGGTTTCGTGCGCCCTGGCGCGCACCGTCGAGCGTATGGAGAACTTCATCTTCCCGGACGAGCCTTATTGCGTAGGCCCGATGTGCGCCGCCGTTCGGAAGGACTCCGGTATCAACGACGTGTACGACCTGGCCGGCAAGACCCTGGTCGTCAATCCCACGGCGGCCTATTACCAGGCCCTCGTGAAGTACAACGAGGAGCATCCCGACGAGGCGATAGACCTCGTCGAGGTTTCCAACGGCGACAGCGCGACCCTGTTCCGTTCCGTGGCCAACGGGCAATACGACGGATACTACGTCTTGACCTCGTCCTTCGACACCGTCCAGGAGGGTGCGGGCACCGACCTGGTGCCCACCGAGACCATCACCAACGGTCTCGACTTCTTCATGCTGCGCCCCGAGATGCAGGAGCTTGCCGATGACATCTCTGTGGCGCTGCGCGAGGCAAAGGAGGACGGCTCCCTGCTCGAACTTCAGGAAGAGTGGCTCGGCGGCGACGTCTTCGGGGACAACGAGCAGTTCATCGAGAGCGGGGTCGACATCATCGTCGGCAACGGCGACACCATCTACTCCGTCTCGGAGGACGGCATACTTGTTGAGGTCGAGACGCAGGACGAGTCGGACGACGAGGATTCCGATGGGGATTCCGACGAGGATTCCGATTCCGAGGAAGAGTAGCTGCAAGTAGGTCGGTCGATTCGCGCGGGGGCGGTGTGCTCCGGCCGCGCCCCCGCGCCCCGAGATGGAGACGACGTTGACGTACGATGTCTTCCCGGAGATGATTCCCGGGTTTATCGTCAGAATCGCCAAAGCGTTCCCCACCACGCTGGTCATCATGGTGAGCACCCTTGCAATCTCGCTGGTGCTCGGCCTGGTCGTGGCCCTTGCCCAACTTTGCGGCGGGCGGTGGGCGGCCGCGGTTGCGCGCGGATGGGTGTCTTTGATGCGCGGCGTACCGGCGCTCGTTATGATATTTCTTTTCTATTTCGGCCTCCCGCAGGTCGTGCGTGCGGCGTTCGGCGTCAACATCGCCTCGGCCAATAAAATCTACTTCGTGGTGGCGGCCCTTTCGCTCATGGCCTCCGCCAACGTGGGGGAGGCCATGCGTTCGGCTTACCAGGCGGTTCCGAGGCTTCAGACGGAGGCGGCCCTCTCGGTCGGTATGACGCCGAGGCAGGCAGTGGCGCGCGTCGTGCTGCCTCAGGCCGCGGCCGTCGCCATCCCGTTGTTCGGCAACATCGTGGTATCCCTGTTCAAAGGGACCTCGCTGGCCTTTTCCATCGGCGTGCTCGACATGATGGGGCGTGCCGACGTCATCGCGGCTGCGAACTACGGGGCCTACCGCATCGAAATCTATGCGGCCGTTGCCATAATCTACTGGGCCACGTGCGTGGTGCTCATGCTTGTGTTCTCAGGGGCCGAGCACGCCGTGACTCGTGGTCGTCGCCGCGCGGCGGCATAAGGGAGGCCCGAGATGGTGTTCGATCCCTCGTTTTTCGTCGAGGCGCTGCCCAGCGTCATTGCCGCCCTGCCGCTCACGCTGCTCATCGTCGCCATAGCTGCGCCTGTCGGCTGGATGCTGGGCTTTGTCTTGGCCCGGTGCCGTATCGGGAAGGTTCCTGTTCTCAACCAGTTCGCCATCGTGTTCGTCTCGATGATGAGGTCGGTGCCCGAAGTGGTCGTGCTGTATGTCATGTACTACTTCCTTCCCGTCGTTATCTACAACGCCTTGATGGCTGTCGGGATCGAGGCGAATATCGCCCGTGTCCCGTCTGTGGCGTTTGCCGTGGTTGCCTTCGTGCTCAACCAGACAGCCTATTCCTGCGAGGTCTTGCGGAGCTCCATCTTGGCGGTGAGCCCCTCGCAATACGAGGCTGCCCTTGCGGTGGGCATGACCGGCGGCCAGGCCATGAGAAGGGTGGTTCTTCCCCAGGCCGTCGTAAGCGCGCTTCCCAACCTCGGGGGGCTGCTCGTCGGCCTTCTTCACGGCACCTCCCTGGCCTACCTTATCGGCGTCCAGGAGATTACCGCGGCCGGGGTCCTTGCCGCGAACATGTCCTACTCCTACCTTGAGGCATATCTGCTGGTGACCGTTGTCTACGAGGTTCTGAGTTTTGTCATCAACCGAGTTTTCCATGTCTTGGAGCTGCGCGCCGGGCGTTGGCGGGCGGCCGTCAGAAAGGGGTAGGCGCCATGGTGGAACCCGTATCCTCGCCCGTTCTCGAGCTGAAGGGCATCAAGAAGTCTTTCGGGGCGAACCATGTGCTCAAGGGTATCGACCTGACCGTCTCGAAGGGCGAGGTGGTGGCGGTTTTGGGGCCGTCAGGTTCCGGAAAGACCACGCTTTTGCGTACGATCAACTTTCTCGACGAGGCGGACGAGGGCACCGTGTGCATCGGGGGATTCACGCTCGCCGCAGGGAGGCACTCCAAGGAGGACGTCGTCAAACTGAGGCGCAAGACCGCTATGGTGTTCCAGAACTACGCCTTGTTCGACAACATGACCATCCTCCGCAACGTCACCGAGGGGATGGTGGCCGTCCGGGGCGTCGGCAAGGCGCAGGCCGAGCGGCGAGCGCGGGAGCTTCTTTCCCAGGTCGGTCTTTCCGAGCGTTGCGACGCATACCCGTCCCAGCTCTCAGGCGGGCAGCAGCAGCGGGCGGGCATCGCCCGCGCCCTCGCTCTCGACCCCGAGGTTCTCCTGTTCGACGAACCTACAAGCGCCTTGGACCCCGAGTTGGTGGGCGATGTCCTCGCCGTGATAAAAGCGGTCGCGCGAACCGGCATCACCATGGTGGTGGTGACCCACGAGATCGCCTTTGCCCGAGAGGTGGCCGACCGGGTCGTCTTCATGGCGGACGGGTCGATTGTGGAGCAGGGGCCTGCCTCGCAGGTTCTCGGCAACCCCCGCGAGCAGCGTACGCGCGATTTCCTGCGTCGCGTCCTGCACCCCATGGAGGTTGCCGACGAACAGGCGGAGGCCATCGCCATCGAGTAGCGGACCCGGCCGCAGGGCGATCATGCGGCCGAAGCGCCTCTACGATTTTCCGCCTGCTTTTGCACCTCTTTTGCCGTCCGACGGACAGGTCCACCCCTGCGGTTCCGACACGCCCCCCAGCAGATTTCGCGTGCCGCTGACGGATTGAAGGCGCTCGGGCCGGCGTTTCCTCAGCAGATTCGCGGCAGCTGCTCGCCCACGAGCATGTCGAGGATGCGCGTCGAGCCGTAGGGGGTGCGCAGCAGCACGCGGTGTGCGCCTTCCCGGGCCGGCTCGCGGACCTCGCCTATCACGGCGGCGTTCGCCCCGTAGCGGTCGGCGCGCATCGCGGCCAGGGCGGCGTCGGCCTCGTCGGCGGGCACCACGGCCACCATCTTGCCCTCGTTGGCCACCTGGAACACGTCGTAACCCAGCATCTCGCAGGCCCCGCGCACCTCGTCGCGCACTGGCACGAGCTCCTCTTCCGCCAAGATTTCGACGCCGCTTGCCTCGGCGAACTCGTTGAGGGTGCTCGCCAGGCCGCCGCGCGTGGGGTCGCGGAAACACCGGGTGTGCGGCGCGGCTGCGAGCACGGCGGCGACCATGCGGTTGAGCGGGGCGGCGTCGGTCTCGAGCGTCGTCTGGAAGGCGAGTCCTTCGCGCTGCGAGACGATGGCGATGCCGTGGTCTCCCAGCGTGCCGCTCACGAGCACTTTGTCGCCGGGACGGCAGTTGCGCCCGCTGAGCCGCACCCCTTCGGGCACCAGGCCCACGCCGGCCGTGTTGATGAACACCCCGTCGGCGTGCCCGCGCTCCACGACCTTGGTGTCGCCGGTCACGATGGCCACGCCGGCTTCGGCGGCGGTCTCGGCCATCGTGCGCACGATCTCGCGCAGGCGGTCGATGGGATAGCCCTCTTCGAGCACGAAGCCGCAGGAGAGGTACTTCACCTCGGCGCCCGAGGTGGCCACGTCGTTCACGGTGCCGCACACGGCGAGCCGTCCGATGTTGCCGCCGGGGAAGAACTGCGGGGTCACGACGAACGAGTCGGTGCTCATCGCGATGCGCCCGCCGCAGAGCGGCACCACGCCCGCGTCGTCGCCCGGCAGGGCCGCCTCGTCGGCGAACTCTTCGAGAAACAGCCCTTCGACGAGCCGTTTCATCATGGCCCCGCCTGACCCGTGCCCCAGCCGCACCTCGGTGTCCTTCAACTCCACGGCTCGCTCCTTACTGTCCCTCGTCCGCATGCTTTCCGCAATATCCTGCAACCCTTTGCCGGCCTACGCCTGATAGCGCCAGTACGCCGCGCAGCTGCCCTCGCTCGAGACCATGCAGGGCCCCACGGGGTTCTCGGGCTTGCATGCGCGGTCGAACAGCGGGCACGACGTGGGCGCGATGGCGCCGCGCAGCACGTCGCCGCAGCGGCATCCCGGGGTCTCTCGCACCGGTTCCACCGGCGGGTCGAACACGCGCAGGGCGTCGTGGGCCGCGTACTTCTCGCGAATGCGCAGGCCGCTTGCGGGAATGAGCCCCAGCCCGCGCCACACGGCGTCGCAGGGTTCGAACACCTCGTCGATGACCCCCTGCGCCGCCGGGTTGCCCGCATCCTGCACACCGCGCCCGTAGGCGTTTTCGATGGCGGGCTCGCCGCGGTCGACCATCGTCGCCAGGCGGGCGATGCCGTTTAGGATGTCCACCGGCTCGAAGCCAGTCACCACGCCGGGCGTCCTGTGGCGCTCTGCGAGGAAGCGGTAGGGGGCGAGCCCCGTGATGGTCGAGACGTGCCCGGGCAGGATGAACCCGTCCACCTGCGTCGCCGGGTCGCCGGCGATGGCGTCGAGCGCGGGCGCGGTGCGCTTGTGCGCGGCGAACACGTAGTAGTTTGCGAGGCCCTCCTCGGCGGCCATCTGGATGCTTGCGCCCACCACGGGCGTCGTGGTCTCAAACCCCACGCCGATGAAGATGACGGGCCGACCGGGGTTTTGGCGGGCGATCTGCAGCGCATCGAGCGGGGAGTAGACCACGCGCACGTCGGCGCCCGCGGCGCTCTCGGCACCCAGGGTCGTCGAGCTGCCAGGCACGCGCACCATGTCGCCGAAGGTTGCCACGACGGCCCCCGGCACGCGCGCCATCGCGATGGCGGTGTCGATGTCGTGGTTGCTCGTGACGCACACCGGGCATCCCGGTCCCGAGAGCAGCCGCAGCCCCTCCGGCATCGCACCGCGCAGCCCGTAGCGCCCGATGCTCACGGTGTGGGTGCCGCAGACTTCCATCAGGTTCATGCTGTGGCCGGCGCACAGGCGCTCGATGGCGTCCAACAGTTTGCGGGCAAGCGCCGGGTCGCGGAAGGAGGCGAAGTCAACCACTGCCGTCCTCCCTGGCTACTCGGTACGCGCGGTCGCGGAGGCCGCCGCGAGCTCGCCGGCAAATTCGTCGCCGAGCAGGTCGGGCAGCTCGGCGAGCAGGTCCAGCGTTTCGCGGGCGTCCTGCTCTTCGACGAGCTGGATGGCAAAGCCGGCGTGTACGAGCACGTAGTCGCCCACCTGCGCGTCGGGGGTAAGACGCAGCGAGCAGCTGCGCTCCACGCCCATGACGCTTACCCGGGCCATGCCCGTCTCGTCGATGGAGACAATCCTCGAAGGTACCGCAAGGCACATATGCCGCCGTCCTTTCACAGCAGTCCGTCCGCCTGCCCGCCGGGCGTCCGGCGAGGCCGGTCTGTGCGGGCGGGCGATTCCTCTTGCAGGGCCTACCGGGCCCCCGTCCCGTTGCCGGTAGTCGGGACCTGCGCCATGCGGGCGCGGGCCACGGCCGCCTGCCCGTAGGAGATGCCCCCGTCGTTGGGGGGCAGGGCGCTCGGCGCGAGCACGCGCATCCCGGCTCGGGCAAGGCCGAGCGCGACGCGCTGGGTGACGAGCCGGTTGGCGAAGACCCCGCCGCCCAGCGCCACCGTCGTCAGGCCCGAGGCGTGGGCTACGCCCACGGCCGCCCGAACAACGCCGTCGGCGAACCCGTTGTGGAAGCGTCGGGCGACCCTGCGCACGTCGACGCCCGCTTCCAGGTCCTCCACCACGGCACGCACCATGGTTCGCTGGTCCAGCACCAGCGAGTCGTCCCCCTCCCCGGGGTTTTCTCCCGTGCGTGCGGGTCGCAACCCCAGCAGGTAGCGCGCGTCGTCGTCCTCGCCTTCGGGGGCGCGCACGGCCTGCGCCTCGAGCAGGCAGGCCGGCTCGCCTTCGTAGCCGGAGGTCTCAACCAGCCCCAGCAGCGCCGCGACCGCGTCGAAGAGCCGCCCCGCCGAGCCGCACGGCGGGCAGTTGAGCCCGCGCAGCAGCATCTGGCGTACGACGGGCCCCTCGATGCCCATGCCGTCCAGCAGGCGCCGCGCGAGCGGTTCGTCTCCCATGCCGCAGGCGTCGAGCAGGGCGTAGGCGTTGCGGGTCGGCTTGCGCACGGCGGCCGCCCCGCCGGGCAGCGGCCAGTACGAGAGGTGCGCCGCCCGCACGAAGTCCGCCTGGTCGCAGACCAGCACCTCGCAGCCCCACAGGGCCCCGTCGGTGCCGTAACCCGTCCCGTCCAGCGCCACGCCCACGACCTTGCCCCACTCGCCGGCCTCGGCCAGCGTCGCGGCGATGTGGGCGTGATGGTGCTGCACCTCGGTCAGGGGAAGCCCGTCGGCCTCGGCGTACTCGCGCGCCCATTTGGCGCTGAGGTACTCGGGGTGCAGGTCGCAGGCGAGTGCCGTGGGCTCGAGGCCGAAAAGGGCTTTGTACTTTTCCAGCGCCTCCCCCCAGGAGATGAAGGCCTCGGCGTTTTCCAGGTCGCCGACGTGCTGCGAGACGAAGGCCGCGTCGCCGCGGGCGATGCAGAAGGTCGCCTTCTGCTCGGGGCCGCAGGCCAGCACCGTCGGCAGGTCGCCTTCGAGCGCCTGCGGGGGCAGCGGAAGGCGCACCGGGGTCGGCGCCAGGCCGCGGGCGCGGCGCACGGTCTGCAGCTGGGTGCCCATCAGGCGCACCACCGAGTCGTCGTAGCGCGCGCGGATGGGGCGGTCGTTGCCGATCCAGGCGTCGGCCACGTCGATGAGGCGCGACACGGCCACCTGGTCGTCGCAGACGATGGGTTCGTCGGAGAGGTTGCCGCTCGTCATGACGAGCGGCACGCCGGCGGCGTGCAGCAGCAGGTGCTGCAGCGGGGTGTAGGGCAGCATCGCGCCCAGCTCGGGCAGGTCGCCCGCCACCGACGGGGCGATGCGCAGCCGCTCGGGCACCTCCTCGTCGGGCTTGCGGCGCAGAAGCACGATGGGCCGCCGCGCGCTCATCACCTGCGCGCGTTCGGCGTCGCCCACCTGCACGACCTTGCGCATCTCGTCGAAGCGCCCAAACATCACCGCGAGCGGTTTGGTGGGGCGCATCTTGCGCGCGCGCAACCGCCGTACCGCCGCGTCGTCGACGGCGCTGCAGGCCAGATGGAACCCGCCCAGGCCCTTGACGGCCACGATCCCGCCTTCCCTCAGCAGCCTCGCCGCCTCCGCGACGATGCGGTCGCTCGTCTCGCGGTCGCGCCCCCACAGGACGTGACCCAGGTCGTCGGCTGTGCGCCACGACAGGTGCGGCCCGCACTCGAAGCACGCGTCGGGTTGTGCGTGGAAGCGCCGGTCGCCCGGGTCGGCGTACTCGCGGGCGCAGTCGGGGCACATCTTGAACCCCGCCATCGAGGTGTTCGCGCGGTCGTAGGGCAGCTCGTCGATGATGGTGAAGCGCGGCCCGCAGTTCGTGCAGTTGACGAACGGGTAGTGGTAGCGTCGGCTCTCGGGGTCGAACAGCTCATCGACGCACTCGTCACACGTCGCGATGTCGGGGGAGACCAGCGTCGAACGCTCGGTGTCGGCGTCGCTTTCGACGATGCGGAACTCGCTGTCGCCGACCATGCCGCTCACACGCACCGACGCGGCGGGGCCCGCCGGCTGCAGGTGCTCGTCGGCCATGCGGTCCACATGGACGGTGTCCACGCGCGCGGCGGCGGGCTGCTGGGTCGAGAGCGTCAGCACGAACGAGTCGAGCGCCTCCTGGGGGCCTTTGGCGTCGATGTGGACGCCGTCGGCGGCGTTGCGCACCCAGCCGGCCAGGCCCAGCGCCGTGGCGCAGCGCCACACGAAGGGTCGGTAGCCCACGCCTTGGACGATGCCCGTGATGTGGATGTGTACGCGCGGCATGCTAGCCCTCCAGCCGGTCGGCGGTCGCGGCCACGGTAAGCTTGCCGTACAGGATTCCTTTGATGCCGAGCAGGCAGTTCGCCAGCTCGTTGACCTTGTAGGCCGTCCCCTTCACGGCAATCACCTCAAGGCAGCTGTGATGGTCGAGGTGGACGTGCATCGACGAGACGACCTCGTCGGGATAGTTGTGCTCCACCTCGTCGATCTTGCGCGTGAGGTCGGGGGTGTGGTGGTCGTAGATGACGGTGATTGACCCCACGATGTCGGCGGCGGGGTTCTGCAGCTCGTCGTCCACCAGCGCGTCGCGGATAAGGTTGCGGATGGCTTCCGAGCGGTTCACCAGGAGACCCCGCCGCGAGGTGTACTCGTCGAACTCGTCCAGGAGCTTCGCGGGTATCGCGATGCTGAAGCGCGCCAGGTCGCTCGCCATGTCTCTCCAATCCTTCGCTACGCGAAAGCGCCCGCGCTCCCGCCGGGGCGGAAGAGCGGGCGCGCGGGCGAGGCTGCGCCGGCGGGAGCGCGAACCCCGCACAGGCTGCATGCCGTGCTCGGGGTTACACCAGCTTGACGGCGACGTCCCTCTGCTCGGCGTCGTCCTTCTCCAGAAGGTCGCCCGCCTCGTCGAGTGCCGAACGAACCTCGTCGAGCATCCCCTGGATCTTCTGGAGCTGGGCCGCGGTGCGCTCCATCTGGCCGTCGGAGGCGAGGTGGTAGCTGCGGTGGGTCCAGCGGCGGACGAGGGCGACGGTCTCGTCGATCTGCTCGATCGTGGCCGAAAGCTGGTTGGTGTTCACTCCGTTTGTGCACATACCGGTCCGTCCTTTCTTTGTGATGGCGCCGGTCTCAGACGGGCCGGCCCCGTGCCGGAACGCCGCGCACCCGCACAACCGGCCGACGTTGCGGCGAGGGGACGCCGAGCGCTTATCCGATGTGCTGGTCGACGACTGCGAGCAGGCGCGACTTGGGTTGCGCGCCCACCATCGTCTCGACGCTCTGGCCGCCCTTGAACAGGATGAGCGTCGGGACGCTCATGACCCCGAAACGGTTGGCCAGGTCGGGCTGCTGGTCGATGTCGCACTTGCAGACCTTCAGCTGGCCCGAACGCTCGTCGGCGATGGCGTCGACGGTGGGGCTCAGGGCGCGGCAGGGGCCGCACCAGGTTGCGAAGAAGTCGACGAGCACAGGCGTGTCCGACTTTACGACCTCCTGCTCGAAGTTCTGGGCGGTCAGCGTGACGGGTTCGCTCATTGGTTGTTTCCTTTCCACCGTGTGGAGGCGCGGTAGAGCATAGCGTAACACGATCTGACGTAAAAACTGCGAATCGTGTGAACGCCACGGTCTCGTCCACGCCGGCCACATATGATTGGGCCTGTGTTGCCTGCGGTTTTCCCGTAGGCTCGCAGCCCCTATACCCACCAACTTGCTAGGATTGACGTGGTTCTGTCCACAATCGGCGGACGGGTCGCGTGCTCTCGCACGGTCTCCACAAGTCGCCGACGGCCGGCGTCTGGCGTCTTTGGGCGGGCACGGGGGTGTTTCTGCCGATCGCCCGCGCACCCGTGCACGCCGCCGCGATGTTGCTACCATAGGTTTTCGACGGGGCCGCGCGGTGCGGCCGCAAGAAGGGGGGCGGAATGGAGCAGGAGCGCGGCTTGGCGCATCTATATTATAAACGTACGTGCGAGGAGCTTGCGGGGCTTGCCGGGCGCGGCCTTTCCTTGGCGGGGCACGCCTTTGCGCCGGTCCTTTTGCTCAAAGGTGAACTCAACCCCGCCGAACGCGCAGGTGGCAAGCTGCTTACGGGTCCCGACGGGACGGCGCTTTCCGCGGCGTTCGACCGTCTGGGATATCCGTCGGACGGCTGGGCCGCCTGCTCCGCCTGCGCGCACGCCGCAGACGGCTCCTGGGAGCCTGCCGCCCCCCGCCTGCTCGCCGAGGCCGTCGAGGTCCTCGATCCCGAGCTTGCCGTGGCGCTCGACGAGACGGCGGCGCGGGCCCTTCAGGCTGCCTGGGACCTGCCCGGTCCGTTTGAGCCGGGCCGTGTCCACCGCGTGCGCGGCCGCCGCGTCCTGGCCCTCGGCGGCTTCGAGGCTGCCTTGGCCGACCCTCGGGCCAAACAGGTCATGTGGGCGCGCCTCAAGCGCGTCCCGCCGCTCGGCGCACCCCTGTAGGGAGCATGGGAGTGAGGTCGCCTTCCGCCTTGGCCGAGAGCGCCGGCGTTCCAAAGAAGGGGACTCTTGCGCTGCAGTCGGTTCCGGCCTGTGCGGGGATGGAACGCCGCCCCTGGCAGTTCTGGGCGGCTGCCCGGTTGCAGAAGTCGGAAATGCGCTCGAGGGCGTCATGTTCCATTAATGCCGATGGTGCCGATTGCCTCCTTTCCGGCCCGTTTTTTGATGGCCTTCCAGGTTTTGTGGCCCCTGGCCCTGACCGCCTCCACAACAAAGCCCGCCCGCAGGTCTGTCTAAACCTGCGGGCGGGCTCGACGCGCGCCGTATGGCGGAGCGGTGTCTACTCGGCGTCGTCGGTGACGTCGGTGATGGCCCCGGTGGGGCACTCGTCAAGGCAGGCCTGGCAGCCGATGCAGGATTCCTCGTCCACGACCGTGGCGACCTCGTCCTCGATTTCGAGGACGCCCATGGGGCAGGCGTCGACGCAGGAGGCGCAGGCGGTGCACTCGTCGGTATCGATGACAGGATGGGGCATGGTGGTCTCCTCTCTCTCCCGGGGCATGCCCGGAAACAGCTCGCGCGATAATCGGCTCGCCGCCTGCAGGCCGCATGCGACGAGGCGGCAGCTCGCCGCATAAAATAGCCATGTTTCCCGCCGAGCACAACCCTCGAACGGCAAAAAGCGGCGTCTGCATCCCTATTGCACCTCAATGGTGCGTCGATGGCCATCTGCAGTGCACGTTTAACCTCGTGCGAAGTCTTTCAGACGGCTGCTCATGAAGTCTCTGTGTTGGAAAGCAAAAAACTTACTATGAAGAGACTTAGATTTTGTATCAACCCGGTCGCAAAGGGATATAATGGGGGTCGAAAGCAAAGACCGGTCGTCCCGGGCGCAACGCAAGGGCCGTTCGGCGGGTTCGTACACGAGACATGAAAGAGGCATATCATGGGTAAAGTTATCGGCATCGACCTCGGTACCACCAACTCCTGCGTCGCCGTCCTCGAAGGCGGCGAGCCCACGGTTATCGTCAACGCGGAAGGCGACCGCACCACGCCGTCCGTCGTGAGCTTCCGTGCCGGTGGCGACCGTATCGTGGGCAAGCCCGCCAAGAACGCGGCGGTCACCGAGCCCAAGAATACCATCTCCTCCATCAAGCGCTTCATGGGGCGTTCGTTCGACGAGGTCGCCAGCGAGCGTAAGTCCATCGCCTACGACATGGAGCGCGGCAAGGACGGCCGCTGCGCCGTCAAGGTCGACGGCAAGGACTACACGCCCGAGGAGATTTCGGCCATGACCCTCGGCAAGCTGAAGGCCGACGCCGAGAAGTACCTGGGCGAGAAGGTCACCGACGCGGTCATCACCGTCCCGGCCTACTTCAACGACGCCCAGCGCCAGGCCACCAAGGACGCCGGAAAGATCGCCGGCCTCAACGTCGAGCGCATCGTCAACGAGCCCACTGCGGCCGCGTTGGCCTACGGCCTCGACAAGAAGGGCACCGACGAGAAGATCCTGGTCTTCGACCTGGGCGGCGGCACCTTCGACGTCTCGCTGCTCGAGATCGCCGACGGCGTCTTCCAGGTGCTCGCCACCAACGGCGACAACCACCTGGGCGGCGACGACTGGGATCAGCGCGTCATCGACTGGATGGCCGACAAGTTCCAGAGCGAGAACGGCGTCGACCTGCGCAAAGACCCGATGGCCCTGCAGCGTCTGAAGCAGGAGGCCGAGGAGAAGAAGAAGGAGCTCTCCGCTGCCCAGCAGGTTCAGATCAACCTGCCCTTCATCACCGCCATCGACGGCGTGCCGAAGCACCTCAACTACACGCTGACCCGCGCCGAGTTCGAGCGCATCACGCACGACCTGCTCGAGCGTTGCAAGAAGCCCGTCACCCAGGTGCTCCACGACGCCGGCCTGCAGATCAGCGACGTCAACGAGGTTATCCTCGTCGGCGGCTCCACCCGCATGCCCGCCGTCCAGGACCTGGTCAAAAAGATGACCGGCAAACAGCCCAACATGAGCGTCAACCCCGACGAGGTCGTGGCTGTGGGCGCCGCGGTGCAGGGCGGCGTGCTCACCGGCGACGTGAGCGGCATCCTGCTGCTCGACGTCACCCCGCTTTCGCTGGGCGTCGAGACCATGGGCGGCATCATGACCAAGATGATCGACCGCAACACCACGATCCCGACCTCCAAGACCGAGATCTACTCCACGGCCGCCGACAACCAGACCTCCGTCGAAATCAACGTCCTGCAGGGCGAGCGCGAGATGGCGCGCGACAACAAGTCGCTCGGCAAGTTCCAGCTCACCGGCATCCCGGCTGCCCGCCGCGGCGTACCTCAGATCGAGGTCACCTTCGACATCGACGCCAACGGCATCGTGAAGGTCTCGGCCAAGGACCTGGGCACCGGCAAGCAGCAGCAGATCACCATCTCCGGCTCCACTGCCCTGTCCGACGACGAGGTCGACCGCATGGTGAAGGACGCCGAGGCCCACGCCGAGGAGGACAAGCGCCACAAAGACGAAGTCGAGACCCGCAACCAGACCGACTCGCTGCTCTACTCCACCGAGCAGACGCTCTCCGAGCTGGGTGACAAGGTGTCCGCCGACATCAAGGGCGAGGCCCAGGCCGCGATCGACAAGGCCAAGGCCGCCCTCGACGGTACCGACCTCGACGCCATCCGCGCCGCCGGCGAGGAGCTGCGCCAGGTGGGCTACAAGCTTGCCGAGGTCGTCTACTCCGACGCCCAGAACGCCTCCGCCAACGGCGCCTCGACCTCCGGCGGCGCGTCGAACGACGACGTGGTCGACGCCGACTATGAGGTCGTCGACGACGACAAGAAGGGGAACTAGCCATGAAGGTCGACGTCACCACCCCCGACGACGAGCTCGACGCCGCGGCCGAGACCCCGCAGACGCCGACACCCGACCCCACCTCGGTGCCCGACCCTGCCGTCGACCCCGAGCCCGAACCCGAGCCGCAGCAGTCCGGCGAGGAGGAGGTGCTCGACGCCGAGTACGAACCGGTCGAGCCGTCCTCCAAGAAGAAGGCGAAGGCTTCCGACGAGGTCTTCTCGATGGCCGACATCGAGAACGCCAAGGCCGAGGCGCAGGCTGCCAACGATCGCTACATGCGCCTGCAGGCCGAGTGGGACAACTTCCGCAAGCGCACGGCACGCGAACGCGAGGAAGAGAAGACGCGAGCCTCCGAGGCCCTCGTCATGAAGCTGCTTCCGGTCGTCGACGACATGGAGCGCTCGCTCGACCATGCGGCGAAGAGCGCCCCGGAAGGGGAGTTCGGCGAGTTCGTGCAGGGCGTGCGTGCCGTGTACGACAAGCTCGTCGACGCCTTGGCGCGCACCGGCGTCGAGGCGATCGACCCCGCCGGCCAGGAGTTTGACCTCAACGAGCACCAGGCTGTGGCCCACATCGAGGACGCGGAGCTGCCGGCCAACACGGTGCGCGACGTGTACCAGAAAGGCTACCGCATGGGAGGGCGCGTCATCCGCCCGGCGATGGTGACCGTCTCCAAGGGCGGCCCGGCGCGCGAGATGGGGAGCCCCGAGGAAAGCGAGCCTGCAGCCGAGGAGTAGGCGTGCGCGCACGCCGCAACGTAACGTGACCCCAAGGCCGCGTCGGGCTCAAACCCGTCGCGGCCTTGTGGGTGACATGGAAGAACGGCAAGAAGGGAGGCGCAGCCGTGGCGCAGCAGAAAACGCTCTACGAGGTCCTGGGAGTCGGCCAGGACGCCTCCGACGACCAAATCAAAAAGGCGTTCCGCTCCCTGGCGGTCAGATGCCATCCCGACGCCGGCGGCAGCGAGGAAGAGTTCAAGCAGGTCAGTCAGGCCTATGAGATCCTGTCGGACCCCAAAAAGCGCGCCGAGTACGACCGTGCCCTCAAATACGGGGGGTATGCGAGCGGCCAGGGGTACTCCGCCGGCTACGGCGGCCAAGGATTCGGCGGCGGGATGGACTGGTCGAGCGTCATCGAGAGCATCCTGCGCGGCGAAGGGGCCTTCGGGACCGACTGGAACCCTGACCAGACCGGGTTCGCCGGTTTCAACGGGTGGGGCCAGCCCCGCGCCCAGCGCGGCAGCGACCTTACGATGGCGATCGAAGTCCCCTTCGAGGATGCCCTGCGGGGCGGCACGCGCAAGGTGACCTACCGCATCCCTTCGACGGGGGAGACCGTGACCCTCACCGTCAAGATTCCCGCCGGCGCGGTCGACGGCGGACGCCTGCGTTACCGCAAGCGCGGGGAGTACGGCGCCAACGGCGGCGTCCGCGGCGACCTGGTGGTCACCACGCGCGTCGGTTCGCACCCGTACTTCAGGCGCGACGGTGCCGACGTGCGGATGGACCTGCCGGTGAGCATGTACGAGGCGGCCCTGGGCGCCGAAATCGTGGTGAGCGCGCCCAACGGCAAGGACGTCAAGCTCAAAATCCCCGCGGGCACCCAACCCGGCAAGACCTTCCGGTTCAAGGGGATGGGTGCGCCCGACATCAAACAGGAAGGCCAGACGGGATCGTTCTACGTGAAGGTTGTCGTGGAGGTCCCGACCGACCTTTCGACCGAGGAGCGCGAGGCTTTGGGGCGCCTGCGCGACCGCGACCGCCGCGACATCCGTTCCGGAATGAGGAAGACGAGGTAGCGCCATGCCTACGAACGACGACGAGAAGAGCCGGCCGCTCTACATGATTTCGGTTGCAGCCGAACTCACGGGGATGCACCCGCAGACCCTGCGCATCTACGAGAGCAAGGGCCTAGTGAACCCGCGCCGTAGTTCGGGCAACACGCGCCTGTACTCCCAGGCCGACATCGAGCGCCTCGATTTGATCGGACGCCTTACCGACGAGGGCATCAACCTTGCCGGCGTGGTGCGCATCCTCGACATGAAAAGCCAGATGGAAGAGCGCGACGCCGAGATCGAGAGCCTGCGAGCCGAGGTCAAGGCCCTGCGCGAACAGGTGCACGAGTACCGCATGCGCGAGACCATTACCGCCCTCATGCCCTACGGCAAAGAGGGCTCGAACCCCCTGGCGGGACTGCTCGGGGGGAAGCCGTTCGACGAAGGGAACGGCGCTGAAAGATAGGTGGTATATATGAGGCTTGACAAGTTCGCCATGACCGCCCAGGCGGCCTTGCAGGAGGCAGTGGGCATCGCGTCCGATAACCAGGCGCCCGAGGTGGCCCCCGTCCACCTGCTCAAGGCCTTGCTCGACTCCGACGAGCGCAACCTCGACGCGATCATCGAGCGTGTGGGCGCCGACCCTGCCCAGCTCAAAGCCCTGACCTATGAGAAGGTCGCGGCGCTGCCGCGCGTTTCGGGCGACGCCCAGGTGGGTTTGTCGCGCGAGCTCGTCCGCGACCTCGACAACGCGCAGAAGCTTGCCTCCAAGATGGGCGACTCCTTCGTCACCACCGAGCATCTTCTAATGGCCCTGGCTGACGACAAGGGCGAGGCCGGCAAGGTCCTCAACGGCAGCGGTGTCACCTCCAAGCGCGTCGAGGAGGCGTACGGCCAACTGCGCGGCGACTCCCGCGTGACCGACGCCGAGAGCAAAACCCAGTTCGAAGCCCTCAAACAGTACGGCCGCAACCTCACCGACCTTGCCCGCGAGGGCAAGCTCGACCCGGTCATCGGCCGCGTCGAGGAAATCCGCCACACCATCCAGGTGCTCTCGCGGCGCACCAAGAACAACCCCGTGCTCATCGGCGAGCCCGGCACCGGCAAGACGGCCATCGTCGAGGGGCTTGCTCAGCGCATCGTGGCCGGAGACGTGCCCAGCACCCTGCGCGACCGCGAGATCATCGAGCTCGACATGAGCGCGATGGTGGCCGGCGCCAAATACCGCGGAGAGTTCGAAGACCGTCTCAAGGCCGTGCTCAAGGAGGTCGAGGCCTCCGGCGGCACCGTGGTGCTCTTCATCGACGAGCTCCACACCATCGTGGGTGCCGGCGCGACGGGCGGATCGATGGATGCGAGCAACATCCTCAAGCCCGCCCTGGCCCGCGGCGAGCTGCACGCCATCGGAGCCACGACGCTCGACGAGTACCGCAAGTACATCGAAAAGGACGCCGCCTTGGCACGCCGCTTTCAACCGGTGCTTGTGGACCAGCCTACTGTGGAGGACACCATCTCGATCCTGCGCGGCCTCAAGGAGAAGTACGAGATCCACCACGGCGTGCGCATCACCGACTCGGCCCTGGTGGCGGCCGCCCAGCTCTCGGACCGCTACATCACCGACCGTTTCCTGCCCGACAAGGCCATCGACCTGGTCGACGAGGCGGGCAGCCGCCTGCGCATGGAGCTCGACTCGATGCCCAGCGAGATCGACGCGGCCGAGCGCCAGCTCACCCAGATGCAGATCGAGGAGCAGGCCCTCGTGAAGGAGGAGGACGACGTCTCGCGCGAGCGCCTCGAGACCCTGCGCAAAGAGATTGCCGTTGCGCGAGAAAAGCTCGACGCCGCCAAGGCGAGCTGGCAGAACGAGAAGGACGTCATCGACCAGGTGCAGGCGCTTAAAGGCCAGATCGACGACGCGCGCACCGAGGAGGAGCGCGCCACCCGCGAGGGCGACCTGATGCGCGCCTCCGAGCTGCGCTACGGTACCATCCCGCAGCTTGAACAGGCCTACCGCGACGCCGAGCATCGCCTACGCCAGAAGCAGGAGTCGGGCGGCAGCCTCAAGGAGGAGGTCACCTCCGACGAGATTGCGGCGGTGGTGAGCGCGTGGACCGGCGTGCCCGTGAGCAAGATGATGCAGGGCGACATGGACAAGCTGCGCCACCTCGAGGACCGGCTCAAGGAGCGCGTCATCGGCCAGGATGAGGCCGTGCACGCGGTGGCCTCGGCCGTGCGCCGCAGCCGCGCGGGCCTCGCGGACCCCAACCGGCCCCTGGGCAGCTTCATGTTTCTCGGCCCCACCGGCGTGGGCAAGACCGAGCTTGCCAAGGCCCTCGCCGAGGCGCTGTTCGACGACGAGAAGTCGATGGTGCGCATCGACATGAGCGAGTACATGGAGAAGTTCAGCGTGCAGCGCCTTATCGGTGCGCCCCCCGGTTATGTGGGCTACGAGGAGGGCGGCCAGCTTACCGAGGCCGTGCGCCGGCACCCCTACACGGTGGTGCTGCTCGACGAGCTCGAGAAGGCGCATCCCGACGTATTCAACGTGCTGCTCCAAGTGCTCGACGACGGCCGGCTTACCGACGGCCAAGGCCGGGTGGTGAGCTTCAAGAACGCGATCGTCATCATGACGAGCAACGTGGGCTCGCAGCTTATTCTCG
>CAZUFB010000025.1:0-3607 GCA_964619775.1 uncultured Coriobacteriaceae bacterium | reverse complement strand
AGGGCGCCCAGAGCGGCGACGCCGAGACGGCCCGCGCCAAGGTGAACGATCTTCTGCATGCGACGTTCCGCCCCGAGTTCCTCAACCGCATCGACGACATAGTGGTGTTCAACAGCCTCGGCTACGCCGACATCGAGCGCATCGTCGACCTGCAGCTCGATGACGTGCGAGACCGCCTTGCCGGCGAGCGTCTGTCGATGAAGGTGACCCCTTCGGCGATCGACTCGCTGGCGTTGGGCGGCCTCGACCCGGTGTTCGGCGCGCGCCCGTTGCGCCGCCTGGTGCAGACCAAGGTGGTCGACGGTATCGCGAACCTCATCATCGACGGCAAGGTCGGAGAAAACGACGTGGTGCTCGTCGACGCCGACGACGAGGGCGACATCGTGGTGATGCGCGACGACGCGGCCTCGGCCGCCAACCGTGCTGCCCACAGCATCCACCCCGAGGACGTGCCCGTCGAGCCCGACGCGGTGGAGTAAGGTGCTCCCGGGGTCTGGCAAGGACGTAAGGCGGCGGCTCGGAAGAAGTGCCCGCGGCCTGCGGGTGCGTTCGGCAGGGTTGCCGCATGCGAGGTCGCTGCGGCCGATGGGCGGGGCGCCGTGAGCCCTTTATCTGAATGCGTGCGGAACGGAGCACTTTATGACGGACAATCTGACGCGAAGCGCAGCCGACGGCGACGCGTCGCCGGCCGAGCGCGTCGCCATGCTCGGGCCGATGCTTGCCGATACCGACCCGCGTGTGCGCAAGAGCGCGGTCGTCGCCCTGGGACGCATGTCGTGTTCTGAGGCTACCGCAGCGTTGTGCGGCATGCTCGACGATGCCGACGAGGGTGTGCGTGTGCTGACCTGCCAGGCCTTGGGCCGCGCCGCCGACCCCGCGAGCGTACCGACCCTGGTTGCCCATGCGCACGACCCGTCGGCCAAGGTGCGTGCGGGCATGCTGTGGGCCTTCGCCAACGTTGCGGCCCATGGAGGGGGTGGGGGCGCGCTTGACGAAGAGGGCCGTGCGGCGCTTTTCACGCCGATCGTGGTGCTCGCGTTCGACCCCGACGACGGTGTGCGCGCCGATGCGGCTGCCGTCCTGGGCACCTTGCGCGATAGACGCTCGACCGACGCCTTGGTCGTGCTTCTTGAGGACGCCTGCCCGCGCGTGCGCGCGAACGCCTGTGCGAGCCTGGCGCTGACCGACGACGATGCCGGTCTGGAAGCCCTGCTCGGCGTGCTCGAAGGGGACGAGGCCGAGCCGATCGTGCTTGTCTCCGCCCTCGACGGCCTTTCCCGTCGGGCCGAGCGGGGGAGCGTTGCCCCCGAAACGACCGCGGCCGCCCGTGCCGTGGCAGTGGCCTGCCGCTGGGCGGAAGGAAACCCGGCGGGCGAAGAGCAGGGTGCCGGTGTCGCCGCAGGCGGGGAAGGCGGCGACGAGTCGACTGCCGCCGACGTGCGCGCCACGGCCGTCTGGGCGCTCGGCATGCTCGTCGAGCTGGAGGAGCCGTGGCGCGCCGACGTGCGCGCCCGGTTGGAACGCGCGTTGGAAAGCCCGCACGTCTGGACGGTCCGCTATGCCGTCGAGGCGCTTGCCCGCCAGCGCGACGAGGCCGCCCGTGCTACGCTTCTCTCGTTCAGGGGACGTTTGGGGCCATCTCTCGACCCTGAGGTCGCGGCGGTGCTTGAACAGGCCCTTGCCACGTTCGATGGTGTTCGATAGCTGTGGCATACAAAGGAGCGCTTGCATGTCGATGTCTGCCGGTTTCAACGACGCGTCCAAAGAAAGGCGGGACTCCTACGTCCTCGCGCTCGATGCGGGCACCACGTCGGTGCGCGCCGTCCTGTTCGACCACGCCGGTCGTCCCGTCGCCCAGGCGTCCCAGTCCCTGACCCAGCACTACCCTGCCCCGGGGTGGGTTGAGCACGACCCGCGCGAGATTCTTGCCAAGCAGGTTTCCGCCGTGTCCGAGGTTCAGTATGCGAGCGGCATCCATTCCGACCGCATCGCCGCCGTGGGCGTCACCAACCAACGCGAGACGGTCGTGGTATGGGACCGCCGCACCGGCGACCCGGTCTGCAATGCCATCTGTTGGCAGTGCCGCCGCACCGAAGCCCAGATGAATCGTCTGGTCGAAAGCGGCTTGGCCGAGACCATAGCCTCCAAAACCGGCCTGGTGGCCGACCCCTACTTTTCGGCGAGCAAGCTGGCCTGGATCCTCGACAACGTCGACGGAGCCCGCCGCGCCGCCCAAGCCGGCGATCTTCTCTTCGGTACCGTCGACACCTGGCTCGTCTGGAACCTCACGGGAGGTGCGGTCCACGCCACCGACCGCACCAACGCGAGCCGCACCATGCTCTACAATATCCATGACCTGCGTTGGGACGACGAACTGCTCGACCTCTTCGGCATTCCGGCGTCGATGCTGCCAACGGTGCTGCCTTCGCGTGCCGATTTCGGCCGCGTCGTCGCCGATGTCATGCCTGCACGCCCCCGCATCGCGGGTGTCGCGGGCGACCAACAGGCCTCGCTGTTCGGCCACCGCTGTTTTGAGCCGGGGGCGGTCAAGGCGACCTACGGCACCGGCTGCTTCATCTTGATGAACACAGGCGACGTCCCGGTTCGCTCGACCAACGGGCTTGTCACCACCGTTGCCGCGACCGCAGATGGCAGCGTTGCCTACGCGCTCGAGGGTTCGGTGTTCAACGCCGGTTCGGTCGTCCAGTGGCTGCGCGACGAGATGCTCCTCGTGCGCACGGCGGAGGAGACCGAGGGGCTGGCGCTGTCGGTTTCCAGCGCAAACGGCGTCTACCTCGTTCCGGCATTCACCGGCCTGGGTGCCCCTTGGTGGGATGCCTCCGCACGCGGGATCCTGTGCGGGCTGACACGCGGCTGCACCCGTGCGCACGTTGTGCGCGCCGCGCTCGAAAGCATCGCCTACCAGGTATGCGATGTCGTAGAGGCCATGCGCCGCGACGCCGGATGTCCTCTGGGGCGTCTTGCGGTGGACGGAGGAGGGTCGCACAACCGCTTTACGATGCAGTGGCAGGCCGACATGCTGAAATGCCCGGTCGTTTGTGCACCCACCAGCGAAACGACCGCCCTCGGAGTAGCGTACCTTGCCGGTTTGGGCGTGGGGTATTGGAGCGGTGTCGCCGAGCTCGGCAATGGCGGATCCGAAGGCGGGGCTGTTTTCGAGCCCTCTACCGACTACCAGGTCCGTGCCGAGGCCCTGGCCGGATGGCGCGCCGCCTTATCGCGGTGCTCGAACACGTGCGGTCGGGTATCCGTCTAAGAAGAGCGCCGGTTTAAGAGCAGTCTACGAAACTGCTGAGCAAGGCGCATGAGGGCGATGCGCACGAGGGACGCATGAGCCCGAGCGCAAACGGCGCGCGGCGTTTTTGCGGATTGCTCCAAGGGTCTTTGGGTCGATGGCAGAGCGCGTTCCGATCTGCCGGCCATTCCGGGCGACCTGCCTCTGCCCGCCTACGTCGCCGGACTTTCTGGCGGAAAGGGGATCTGGCTGTATCCAGTCATCGGATCGCAGGCGGGGTGTGGCTCGAGTTTGCGCGTCATATTGCCGAAAAGAAAACCTCCCCCCTGTGCGTTTCCCGTGGAGCCCCCC
>CAZUFB010000024.1:24174-26246 GCA_964619775.1 uncultured Coriobacteriaceae bacterium | reverse complement strand
ATCGACCAGCTGCCCGACCTGATCGTGGAGGCCAACGGCACCGAGGGCGTCGACGCCGTCTCGGGCGCCACCATCACCTCCAACGCCATCTTCAGCGCTGTGAACGACTGCCTGACCCAGGCCAGCGCGTAAGGCCTGCAGCCGAGCCTCCGAAGCGCTTTTGGCACCGTGGAGGCCCCGGCCCGTCGCAGAGGCGGGCCGGGGCCTTTTCGCGTTTTGCCCGCCGGTCGGTCCGGTGCGCGAGCGATGCGAGCTGCGAATGGGGGCGCACGGCCCTCCCGGCTCGCGCGAGCAGGCGGCAGTCTGTCTCGCCCTCGACAAGGGCATGCACTTCGCCGTGGGCGTCGGCGAGCCCTTCGTTCTCGTCACACAGCCCGCTTTCCAAAGCTTTGTTCCCCCGGTTTCGCTACACTTGTCTCAGACAAGACGCCGACGGGTCCGATTGTGGGGCAGGGTCTGCCGGCCCGTTCGGTAGGAAAGGTTTGAGCGCATGGTCGACGGGCATAGATCGGCGGCGGCCGGGGAGGGGCGCAGGCGCGCCCCCGGGGTGGCTTTGATGTTCGAGGGCGGCGGCATGAGGGCGAGCTACACCGCCGCGGTGGTCGTGACGCTTTTGGAGCAGGGGATAGACTTCGATTTCGTGTGCGGCCTGTCGGCAGGTGCCAGCAATGCGGTGAACTACCTTTCGCGCGACGCGGCACGTGCCCGCAAAAGCTTCGTGGAGCTGGTCAACGAACCGCAGTTTGGGAATTGGAAAACGTTTCTGCAGGGCAAAGGCCTCTTCTCGGCGCATTGGATTTACCAGGAGGCCGGCTTGCCCGACGGCGTCCTTCCCTTTGACATGCAGGCATTCCTTGACAACCCCGCCGACCTCGCCATCCAGGCGTTCGACCGCGACGGCGGGCAAACCGTCGTGTGGCGCAAGGCCGACATGCCCGCGCTCGAAGACGTCATGGTGCGCGTCCGTGCCAGCAGCACCCTGCCCGTGGTGATGCCACCGGTCGTCATCGACGGGCGCACCTATTACGACGGCGGCCTGGGCCGCGGCGGCGGCATTGCGCTGCAACTTGCGCTCGATGCCGGCTATGAGCGCGTGTTCGCCGTGCTCACGCGTCCCAAAGGCTATCGCAAGGCCCCCCCGAGCACGGGGGCCAAGGCGATGGCGAACCTCTACGCGCGTCACCCGGCCGTGCGCAGGGCCCTGCTCACGCGCAGCGAGCGTTACAACGCCGAGCTCGACCGGCTGGAGGCCCTTGCCGCCGAAGGCAGGGCGTATATCGTCTATGCCGACAAGATGGCCGTGCAAAACGACACGACCGACTACCCGGCCCTCGTCCGCAGTTACGAGGACGGCCGGGCCCAGGCCCGGTCCGAGCTGCCTCGCTGGCGAGAATGGCTCGGAGTGTAGATGGGTCGCTGCGGGCGGTAATATGAATTTTCTGTGTGAGAATTGCATAGGTAATGAATGACAAAATCCGCACAGAGCACCAGCTTAAAGCGTCCATAAAGACGGATGAGTATTTTTTGCGCCACCGTGACGGTTCGAGGATTTCGGACCGGTTTGCCCAAAGCGCCCTCTCCGGCAGGCACAACGGCCCGTCGTACAATCCCTCCCATGCAGGGGCCCCGGCACGACGACCGACACGTGCTGCTGCAGGCGGTGATGCAACGGTGGAAACCGGGAACGATTTTGACGACAAGCGCGGGAGGCTCATCCGCGAGCGTATCCAGAGGCTGTGCCTGTTCGACGACGAGTTCATGACGCGGTGTTTCGACGGGGGTACGGACTGCGTCGAGCTGGTGCTGCGCAAAGGGTCGCCGAGACGGGCGAGGTGTTTGACGACGGTGCCCATATCGTGTACGTGAACGGGGCGTACCGCGGGGACGACGACCTGGGCCGGCTCATGCACGACTTCGCGTGCACCGATCCGGCCCAGATGCACTACGCCGAACTTGCGGATCGGGTACGCTATTTCAAAGAGGACGAAAGGGGCGTGGCATCCGTGAGCAAAGCGTTCCAGGACATCGTCGACGAGGTGAGCCAAATCCTGGCCCAGGACCTAGCCCAGGAC
>CAZUFB010000024.1:0-24074 GCA_964619775.1 uncultured Coriobacteriaceae bacterium | reverse complement strand
GGACATGGCTCAAGATATTGCCCAGGGTATGGCCGAAGAGATGGCCGAAGAGATGGCCCGCGACATGGCGCAGGGCCTTGCCAAGGACATGGCCGAGGATATCGCCGACGAGCGCCAGCTCGCGACGGCGCGCCGCGTCGCCGCCACGGGCAAGTTGACGCCCGCGGAGATCGCTTCCTGCTACGGGGTGCCCCTCGAGGAGGCTGAAGCGTTGGTGCAGGCCGCGTCGGCGTGATTGCGGCGCGTCTGCCCGCGGGCGTATAGTTAACCCGTCCGTGTTCGCCCGCCGTCATCGCTGCGCGCAGCGTGCGGCCCGTTATCGAGGAGAGGCCCCGTATGCGCATCGCCATTGCTTCCGACCACGCCGGATTCGACCAGAAGACCGCGCTCGTGCCGTTTCTTGAAGGGCTCGGCCACGAGGTCGCCGACCTTGGTCCCGAGACGGGCGATCGCGTCGACTACCCCGACTACGCCGAAAAGGTCGCCCGTGCGGTCGCGGCGGGCGAGGCCGACAGGGGCGTTCTCATCTGCGGCACGGGCATCGGCATGGCTGTCGCGGCCGACAAGGTCGCCGGCATCCGTGCCGTGAACGTCACTTCGCCGGAGTTCGCCGAGCTGGCCCGCCGTCACAACGACGCCAACGTCGTCACGCTTTCGGGGCGCTTCGTCTCGCTCGAGGAGAACGAGCGCATCCTCAAGGTCTTCCTGGTCGCCGAGTTCGAGGGCGGCCGTCACGCCCAGCGCGTCGCGAAGATCATGGCGCTCGACCTGTCGGGCAAGCGCAACGCCGCGCCAGCTCCGCGTCCGACGCCCATGCGTTCGACGCTCGCCGAGAGCCTCAACGCCGCGGTCGAGGCCAGGCTCGGCCCGGTCGAGGCGCAGCAGAATTAGCCGTACGGCGACAGGGAAGGAGCCCGCAATGCCCGACACCGTTTCCGACGAGACCCTGCGCACCGAGGTGCTCGCCTCGCCCCGCCTTCACGTCATCGACCACCCGATGGTGCAGCACAAGCTCGCCATCTTGCGCGACCGCGAGACGAGCTGCAAGCAGTTCCGCGAGCTGGTGCGCGAGATCGCCCTGTTCGAGGGATACGAGGCCACACGCGATTTCCCGCTGCGCGACGTCGAGGTCGAGACGCCCATCACCACGGCGACCTGCAAGATGATTGCGGGCAAAAAGGTCGCCGTCATCCCCATTCTGCGCGCAGGGCTCGGCATGGTCGAGGGTCTGCTCGACCTGATCCCCGCTGCGCGCGTGGGCCACATCGGCCTCTACCGCGACCCCGAGACCCACGAGCCGCACACCTACTACTGCAAGTTCCCGGCCGACATCGAGCAGCGTACCTGCCTGGTGGTCGACCCGATGCTTGCCACAGGCGGCTCGCTGGTCGCCGCGGTCACCTACCTGCGCGAGGCGGGCGTCAGGGACATCCGCCTGCTGTGCGTGCTGGCGGCCCCCGAGGGCATCGCGCGGGTGCTTGAGTCCGACCCCGACGTGCAGCTCTACGTCGGTGCGGTCGACCGGTGCCTCAACGAGCACGCCTATATCGTGCCCGGCCTCGGCGATGCGGGCGACCGCATCTTCGGCACCATCTAGCGGCGGCGTGCTGCCATGGCGTGCGACGGCCGACCGTCCTGGGACGAGTACTTCATGCAGATAGCCGACGTCGCGGCGACGCGTTCCACCTGCATCCGGCGTCAGGTGGGCGCGGTCATCGTCTACGAGCGGCGCATGCTGGCGACGGGCTACAACGGCGTCCCGTCGGGAATCGAACACTGTGCCGACCGCGGTTGCCTGCGCGAGGAGCTGGGCATCCCGAGCGGCACCCAGCACGAGCTGTGCCGCGGTCTGCACGCCGAGCAGAACGCGCTCATCCAGCTGGCGCGCCACGGCGGCATCGCGGCCGACGGGGCCACGGTCTACTGCACGGCGCATCCCTGCGTGCAGTGCACCAAGATGCTTGTCAATGCCGGCGTACGCCGCATCGTCTACCGCGACTCGTATCCCGACGATCTTAGCGCGGCCTTGCTGAAAGAGGCGGGGGTTCTCACCGAGCGTTTCGAAGGTTGACGCCGCGCGTCTCGGCCGGGCGGAGAAGGGGTTCGCCCTTTGAAGCGGGTCGCTTGCGGGATTGTGGTGAATTGGAGCGGACGCCGCTTGCGCGGCCGAAATTATCGCCCGCCACGGTTGAAAGGCGGCGATTTCACAGGTAGGATATGCTCGTTTGTGTAACTTCCAGGCCGGGGTCGGAAGGAGAGCGGCAACCGTGCAGGAGTTCGTCGTGCCTATAGTCGCAGGCGTTGCGTGCGGCCTTTTGGCGGGCGGCCCCTATGCGTTTGCGCTGCGGTCTTCCAGACGTTCGCGGGACGCGTCCATGCTGTTCGCATTGGTTGCCGTTTGCGCGTCGATTGTTGTCATTGCCCTTTCGATTTTCGTGACTTGGATGTTTTTGCGTGACGTGCTGATAGTATTTACCTGTGCGTTGGTCGTCGTGTTTCTGGCAGTTGTGGTGGCGAGTGTGGCGCTGTTTGGTCGCAAGTCGCGTTCCTAACGTGTGAGGAGTCGGCTCAGATGGAAGCATTGGCAAACATTTCGGCGGAAATCGACCATCTTGTCTCGTCGTTTCTCGCCCCTGCGATGTATGGCAACGACATCGTAGGCCTGACTCAGTATACGTTCTGGATGGCGGTCGCCATCGTGCTCCTGCTGATTGTGGTCTTTGCCGCGAAGAGGCGCCTGTCGATCGTTCCCAAAGGGCGTTTCATCAACGGCTTCGAGATGGTTGTCGAATTCGTGCGCAACGACGTCGTCCTGGGCACCATCGGCCCGAAGGCCGACAAGCATGCTCCTTTCCTGCTGACGCTGTTCTTCTTCATCCTTGCTAGCAACATCGTTGGCGTTATCCCCGGCGGCAAGCCCGGTACGGGTACCGTGGGCGTGACCTTTGCCCTGGCCCTGTGCTCCTTTGTTTACTTCATCACCGTCGCGGTTAAAAACCTGGGCGGTCTGGGCTATATCAAATCCTTCGCTCCCAAGGGTGTGTTCTTCCCCATCAACCTGATCGTTGCTGTCATCGAGGTCTTCTCGACCATCCTGCGTCTCATCACGTTGGCTGTCCGACTGTTTGCCAACATGTTCGCCGGTCACATCTGCCTCGGTGCTTTTGCGCTTATGACGAGCCTCTGCTTCAATTTCATGCTCTCCGACTTCACAATCGGTTCCCTGTTCGGCAGTGGTCTGCCCGCCTTGCTGTGGCTCGTCATCCTCACCATCATCTACGCCATCGAGATGGCGGTCGCCGTCATCCAGGCGTATGTTTTCACCGTGCTCTCGGCGGTCTACATTCAGCTTGCCGAGGACGAGCCCCACTAAGGGCCCGTCAGGGTTGCCGCGGCGTGCGCGGGTCGCGGGGTTTGCTACCGATAGATGTGTCTTGCGCGCTTCGTCCCATTTTTGGTCAATGCGGTCGTGCCACGACCGATGACATTGGCTCTGTTGGTATTCGCTCGACACAGGGTCGGGCGGCCGTCCATTAGGAGGAATCGTGGCTGTTATCGGTTATGGTATGTGCGTTATCGGCGCCGCTCTTGGTATTGGCATGGCTGCCTACGGTGCGACCAGCGGTATGGCTCGTCAGCCCGAGGTTCAGGGCCGTCTCTTCACCGTCTTCATCCTGGCTGCCGCCTTCGTTGAGGCTCTGGGCCTCATCGGCTTCGTGGCTACCCTCATCGCTTAAGTGCGATGAGCAGCGTCAGCCCGATTGTCGATGGAGGTGAGTCAATGAGCATTCGTACACACGGCACGGTCGCCACGCTGCCTTTCGCGGTGGTTTCCGTCGCCCTGGCTGCCCCGTCGCTCGCCTTCGCCGAAGAGGAGTCCGCTGCCGGAATCAGCATGCTGATCCCCGAGCTTTCGGAGTTCATCCCTGCCCTCATCGCGTTCTTGGTGATCTGGTTCATCCTCGCCAAGTTTGCCTGGCCTGCGGTCATCGGTATCTTGGACAAGCGCCAGGAGACCATCAAGAACAACCTTGATGAGGCCGAGGCTGCCAAGATTGAGGCGCAGCAGTCCCTCGACGAGTACAAGAAGCAGCTGGCCGACGCACGTCGCGAGGCCGCCGGCATCATCGACGAGGCCCGCCGCGCCGGCGAACAGGTCAAGGCCGACATTACGGCCCAGGCGCAGGCCCAGGCCGACGAGATGATCGCCAAGGCCAAAAAGTCCATCGAGAAGGAGAAGCTGGCTGCCATCGCGGACCTGCAGGCTTCCGTCGCGGACGTCTCGGTCGCGGTTGCCGGCCGCTTCATCGGCGAGGAGCTCTCCGACGCCGATCAGCGCAAACTGATCGAGAAGTACGTCGTGGAAGCGGGGACCCTCAATGCCAACTAACCGCACGCTGGTCAAGCAGGAAGTGACAACATATGCCCAGTGCCTCCTCGCTGCGGCGCAGGAGGCGGGTCGGGTCTTCGAGGACGTCGAAGACCTTAAGAGCGCCCGTCAGGCAGTCACCAAGTCTTCCCAGATGCGTGAGTTCCTGCAGGATTCCAACATCGCTGCGGAGAACAAGTCGGCGCTCGTCAAGGACGCCCTCTCCGGTCTTGCCCCCGAGGTCGTCTCGGTGGTAGCCGTCATGGCCGAACGCGGCGACATCAAGCTGCTCGGCCATGTCGTGTCCGCCTATGAGGCGGCGGCGGAGGAGGCCCTCGACATGGTGGTCGTGGATGTCACCACGGCTGTTCCGCTCGATGACCATCTGCGCGACGTCATCAGCACAAAACTCTCTGCCGACCTGGGTCGATCGGTCAGGCTCAACGAGTCCGTCGACCGCTCGATTCTGGGCGGCATTATCATGAGCACTCACGGCAAGCGCATGGACGCCAGCGTTCGCACGCAGCTTTCTCACGCACGCCAGGTGCTCGCGACCGCATCTACCGGAGGTGAAGAGTAATGGCGGAGATTACCGCTGCGAATATCGAGGCTGCGCTTAAGAAGCAGCTCGATTCGCTGAACACCACGGTTGATACGCGTGAAGTGGGTACGGTCATCCAGGTCGGCGACGGCATTGCCCGCGTCGAAGGCCTGCGCGACGCCATGGCGGGCGAGCTCCTCGAGTTCGTGAGCGCCAGCACTGGCAAGAAGGTCTATGGCCTTGCGCAGAACCTTGAGGAGGAAGAGGTCGGCGCCGTTCTTCTCGGTGACGTTGCCGTCATCAAGGAGAACGACGAGGTCCACACCACTGGCCGTATTCTCGAGATTCCCGTGTCCCGCGGGATGCTCGGCCGCGTCGTCAACCCGCTTGGCGAACCCATCGACGGTCTGGGTCCCATCGAGCCCGAGGGCTACCGCCCCATCGAGTTCAAGGCCCCCGGCGTTATGGCACGCAAGGGCGTGTGCGAGCCCGTGCAGACCGGCCTCATCGCCGTCGACGCGATGATCCCGATCGGCCGCGGTCAGCGCGAGCTGATCATCGGTGACCGTAAGACGGGCAAGACCGCCATCGGCATCGACACGATCATCAACCAGAAGAACGAGAACATGATCTGCGTGTACGTCGCCATCGGCCAGAAGGCCTCCACGGTGGCGGCCATCCGCGAGACGCTCGAGAAGTACGGCGCTCTCGACTACACCATCATCGTGTCCGCCTCGGCTTCCGACGCTGCCCCGCTGCAGTTCATCGCTCCCATGTCGGGTGCCGCCATCGGCGAGTATTTCATGTACAACGGCAAGGACGGCAAGCCGGCCAATGCCGAGAACCCCGGCGGCCACGTGCTGTGCGTCTACGACGACCTGTCGAAGCAGGCCGTTGCCTATCGTCAGATGTCCCTGACGCTGAACCGCCCCCCGGGACGCGAGGCGTATCCTGGCGACATTTTCTACCTGCACTCGCGCCTGCTCGAACGCGCCGTCAAGCTCAACGAGGCCAACGGCAGCGGCTCGTTGACCGCCCTGCCCATCATCGAGACGCAGGCCGGCGACATCTCGGCCTACATCCCGACGAACGTGATCTCGATCACGGACGGTCAGATCTACCTGCAGACCGACATGTTCTTCCAGGGCCAGCGCCCCGCCGTCGACGTGGGTCTGTCGGTGTCGCGCGTCGGCGGTTCGGCGCAGATCAAGTCGATGAAGCAGTTCGCCGGCAACCTGCGCCTCGACCTTGCCTCCTACCGCGAGCTCAAGGCCTTCACGCAGTTCGGCAGCGACCTCGACAAGGCCACGCAGGACTCGCTTACCCGCGGTTCCCGTATGACCGAGCTCCTCAAGCAGGGCCGCTATCAGCCGATGGACGTCGCCGACCAGGTCATCGCCATCTTTGCGGGTGTCAAGGGCTTCCTCGACGACCTTGAGGTCGAACAGGTCCTGCCCTTCCGCAAGGGCCTGCTCGACCACATCCACGCCACCCACCCTGAGTTCAACGCTCAGATCAAGGTCGGCAAGGTGAGCGACGAGCTCGCCGCCCAGATGTCGGACGCCATCAAGTCCTATCACGAGCAGTTCGTCGCCGAAAGCCAGGTGTAGCCATGGCAAACCTCCGCGACATCAAGAAGCGCATTACTTCGGTCAAGAGCACCAAGCAGATCACGCGCACCATGGAAATGGTGGCCACCGCCAAGATCCGCCGTGCCACCGACCGTGTCGTGGCGGCTACCCCGTACTCCGAGGCGATGTTGGAAATGCTGGGGAACCTCGCCGGCAAGGCCGGCGAGGCGTCCCACCCGCTTCTCGAGGCGCACGCCGAGAAGAAGCGGGCCCTCTTCGTCGTGGTCGCCTCCGACCGCGGTCTGGCCGGTGCCTTCAACCAGCAGGTACTTCGTCCTGCCGAGAAGAAGGCGCAGGCCTATGCCGCGCAGGGCATCGAGACAAGCTTCATCCTCTGCGGCAAGAAGGCCATCGGTTACTTTGCGTACCGCGGCATTCTCCCCGAGATGCAGTTCGCCGGCCTTTCGGCCGACCCGACGTTCGACGAGGCTACCCGCATCGCTTCCTATGTGCGCGACAAGTACGCCACGGGCCAGGTCGACGAGGTGCTGGTGTTCTACAACCACACGCGCAACGCCGCCGACCAAGACCCGCGTGTCGAGCAGCTTCTGCCCATCGACGTGAGCGGTTCCGCGGCGGACGCAGGCGCCGAGTCCGACTTCATCTTCGAGCCCAACGAGGCTGCGGTGCTTAATCGCCTGCTTCCCGCCTACGTCGAGACGATGGTCTACCATGCGCTCATCGACTCGGCCGCCGGCGAGCAGGGTGCCCGTCGCAAGGCCATGAAGTCGGCCACCGACAACGCCACCGAGATCATCAACACCCTGCAGCGTCAGTACAACCGCGCTCGCCAGGGCGCCATCACCACCGAGCTCACCGAGATCGTTGCCGGCGCCGCGGCCCAGAAGAAGGAAGAGTAAAGACGATGAGCGAAAAGAAGAACATCGGGCGCATCGTCCGCGTCATCGGCCCTGTTGTCGACGTCGAGTTCGACGAGGGCTGCATGCCGGCCATCTACAACGCCCTCACCGTCGACGCGGAGACCCCCGTCGGCAACGTCAAGACAGTCCTCGAGGTCGAGACCCACCGTCCCGGCGGCATCGTGCGCACCGTCGCCATGTCGTCCACCGACGGCCTGCAGCGCGGTATCGAGGTTGTCGACACCGGCGCCCCCATGAAGATGCCGGTCGGCCCGCAGACTCTGGGCCGTGTGTGGAACGTCATGGGCGAGCCCATCGACAACGAGCCCATGCCCGAGGTCGAGGCATACTACCCGATTCACCACGCCGCCCCCAAGTTCGAGGAACTGTCCACCTCGACGGAGATTTTCGAGACGGGCATCAAGGCCATCGACCTGCTTGAGCCGTATGTTCGTGGCGGCAAGACCGGCCTGTTCGGCGGTGCAGGCGTTGGCAAGACGGTTCTGATCCAGGAGCTCATCAACAACCTCGCCCTCGGCCACGGCGGCACCTCGGTGTTCACCGGTGTCGGCGAGCGTACCCGCGAGGGTACCGACCTCTATGTCGAGATGAGCGAGTCCGGCGTCATCAAGAAGACGGTCATGATTTACGGTCAGATGAACGAGCCTCCCGGAGCGCGTCTGCGCGTCGGCCTCGCCGGTCTGACCACGGCCGAGTACTTCCGCGACCAGGGTCAGGACGTCCTGCTGTTCATCGACAACATCTTCCGTTTCTCCCAGGCGGGTTCCGAGGTCTCGGCCCTGCTGGGCCGTATGCCTTCGGCAGTCGGTTACCAGCCCACGCTGGCCACCGAGATGGGCGACCTGCAGGAGCGCATCACCTCGACCAAGACCGGCTCGATCACCTCGGTCCAGGCCGTCTACGTTCCTGCCGACGACCTGACCGACCCGGCGCCGGCTACGACCTTCATCCACCTGGACGCGACGACCACCCTGTCGCGTGCCATCTCGGACCTCGGTCTGTATCCCGCCATCGACCCGCTGGCGTCTTCGTCGAGCGCCCTCGACCCGCTGGTCGTCGGCGAGGAGCACTATCGCGTCGCGACCGCGGTCCAGGAGATTCTCCAGGCCTACTCCGACCTGAAGGACATCATCGCCATTCTGGGTATGGACGAGCTGTCGGAGGAGCAGAAGCTCACGGTGAGCCGTGCGCGTAAGCTGCAGCAGTTCCTCTCGCAGTCCTTCCACGTCGCCGAGCAGTTTACGGGCAACCCGGGCGTCTACATGAAGCTCGAGGACACCGTGCGCTCGTTTGCCGAAATCATCGACGGCAAGTGCGACGATCTGCCCGAGCAGGCGTTCCGTTACGCCAGCACCATCGAAGACGTGCGCGAGCGCGCCTCCAAGATGGCCGAGTAGGCGCAACAGCCAACCCTTTAGGAAGAGGTCGGGCTTATGACGGATATGCTTACCTGCGAGATTGTCACACCGGTGAAGACCGTTTACACCAGCGAGGCCACCTATGTGAGCCTTCCTGGCGAGATGGGCTCCTTCGGTGTCATGCGGCGTCACGAGCCTCTGGTCTCCGCCCTCCAGTCCGGCGTGGTGAACGTCACCACGCCGGCTTCTGCCGGGCGGGAAGGCAAGGTCGGGTTTGTCGTCTCGGGCGGTTATACCGAGATCAGCGACAACAAGGTCATCGTGCTCGCCAACGATGCCATGGCCGTCGAAGACATCGACGTCGAGTCTGTCCGGACGGATTTGGCGCGCGTGGAAAAGCTTCTCGGCGAGCTTGCCGAGGACGACTCCTCCGCCGCATACTACAAGAGTCAAAAGGCGTGGAACGAACTCCAGCTCAAAGCGGCGCTAGGCGAGTAGCGGGAGGGCACCCGGATGGACGTCATCAAGGTCGAGGGCGGTCGCAGGCTGCACGGCTCCATACGCGTCGAGGGTGCTAAAAATTCTGCCTTGAAGCTCATGGCTGCCACCATTATGGCACCGGGCGTCTATCACCTTGCCAATGTGCCGTGCATCTCTGACGTGCGGCTTATGGCCAAGGTGCTCGAGACGCTCGGTGCCTGTGTTTCGTATGTCGACCACAACATGACGGTCGATACCACGCAGGCCGACAAGTGGGTTACTCCGTACGAGCTGGTCACCAAGATGCGTGCGAGCATCTCCATCCTCGGCCCGCTCATCACGCGTTTCGGCAAGGCCGTCGTTTCGATGCCCGGCGGCTGCAACTTGGGCGCTCGTTCCATCGACCAGCACCTTGCCGGCCTCGGGGCCCTGGGCGTGGAATTCACCAACGAGCACGGTAACATCCATGCCGCAGCTCCGTACGGTCTGACGGGCACCATCGTCACGCTCGACTTCCCAAGCGTCGGCGCCACCGAGAACGTCATGATGGGCGCTGTGACCGCAAAAGGTCGCACGATTATCGAGAACGCCGCGCGCGAGCCGGAGATTGTGGATCTGGCGAACTTCCTCAACAAGATGGGTGCCGACATCCGTGAGGCGGGTTCCCACGTTATCGAGATACACGGTGTCGAAGAGCTGCACCCCTGCGACCATACGGTTGTGGGGGACCGCATCGAGGCGGGTACGTTTCTGGTCGCCGGTGCACTGTGCGCCGACGGCGAGGTCACGGTCAGCGGCTTCAACCCCGTGCATCTCGATATCCCCCTCAGCAAGATGGCCCTTATGGGCATCCCGCTCATACGGCACGAGGACGGCGTGACCGTCGGCCGGGCGGAGCATCTCATGCCCACCGACGTCCAAACCCTGCCGTTTCCGGGTTTTCCCACCGATATGCAGGCCCAGTTCATGGTGCTTACCACTCGAGCTGACGGTGCGAGCTTCATCACCGAGAACATCTTCGAGAACCGCTTCATGCTGGCGGCCGAGCTGGGCCGCATGGGCGCCGATATCCGTATCGAGGAACGCCATGCCCTGGTCAAGGGACCCTGCCGGTTGACCGGCGCACAGGTGAAGTCCCCCGACCTTCGCGGCGGCGCGGCCCTGGTGCTCGCCGGCCTGGTGGCTGAGGGCACGACCTGCGTCTCGGCGACCCACCACATCAAGCGAGGGTACGAGAACTTCGTCGAGAAGCTGCGCTTCCTGGGTGCGGACGTCGAGCATGTCGAAGTGCCCGACGTCGACGAGGAATAGCGGTGTGCGGTTGCGGCCGCCCGGCGTCCCGTTTGCACCACATCTGCCGTCAACCCGGGGGCGGTGCCGTTTTATCGGCGGTCGCCCTTTATAGTTTCTGTCGCAAGAGACGGCTATAGACAAAGGATGGGTGGGGGTCATGGACGCCATCGAACGGCGCATCGTGGAGCGTATCGACGGGCAGGCCGACCGCATCGTCGCGTTTGCGCGTGACGTGTTCGACCATGCCGAGCTCGGCTACAAGGAGTACCGCACCGCCGGGGCGTTTGCCGCGGTGATGCACGAGCTGGGGTTTGAGACGCGCGAGGGTCTGGCTCTGACCGGCGTCAAAAGCTACCTGCGCCCCAAGCCGGCATCTGCCGGTGCTGCGGGCCCCACGCTTGCACTTGTCGGAGAGCTCGACGCGCTGCGGATCCCCGAACATCCTCGTGCCAACCCGCAGACGCAGGCGGCGCACTCGTGCGGGCACCATGCGCAGCTTGCCGGCGTGGTGGGTGCGGCCTTGGCGCTTGCCGACCCCGAAGTCGCCGCGGCGCTCGACGGCACGGTGGTGTTCTTTGCCGTGCCGTCCGAGGAGTACGGCGAGGTCGAGTTCAAAAACCGCCTGGTGGCCGAAGGCAAAATCGGGCTGCTCGGGGGCAAGGCCGAACTCATCCGCATCGGTGGGTTCGACGACGTGGACCTTTCGGTCGTTCACCACTCCGATGCCTCCGGCATCTCGGTGGGTACCCGCAGTTCCAACGGCTTCATCTCCAAAGTCATCCGCATCCTTGGACGCGCGTCGCATGCCGCCTCCGCCCCTGAACGAGGCGTCAACGCACTCAACGCCGCGAGCCTCGGTCTGACGGCGCTGGCTTATCAGCGCGAAACCTTCCGCGACGAGGACGCGGTGCGCGTGCATCCCATCATGACGCACGGGGGCGACCTCGTGAACGTCGTGCCTTCGGAGGCGGTCCTCGAGACCCTTGTGCGCGCCAAGACGCTTGAAGGCATCCAGGACGCCGACCGCAAGACCGACCGTGCCTTCAAGGCCGGGGCGGACGCGTTGGGGGCAGGCTACGACATCGCGACGCTGGCGGGCTATCTGCCCGGCATCTACCAGCCGGCCAACCATCTGTTGCTCGAAGCGGCTCGCGAGTCGGCCGGTGGGCGGCCCGTGGGTTCCATCGGGCCCGACGAGCACGAGGCGGGATCGACCGACGTGGGCGACCTGCAGCATATCCAGCCTGTGCTCAGCTTCTGCACCGGCGGCGTGGCCGGGGCGTTCCACTCCAAGGACTTCACGGTGGTCGACGAGGAGGAGGCGTACCTTGTCACGGCCAAAATCTTTGCGCTTGGCGCTTACAAGCTGCTGCGCGACGGCGCCGCCGGGGCGCGGCAGGTGATCGAGGCCTATCGGCCGGTTTTTACCAAGCAGGAGTACCTCGACTATCTGGCCGGCTTTGAACGCCGCGAGCGCAAGGATGTCCAGGCATGAGCGGCAACCCCACGAGCCTCGATGTGCTCGACGCCGACTTCGAAGAAGGGCGCCTCTCGCCGCAGGCCTACGAGGTGCGCAAAGCGGCGCGTCAGTTCGCGATGCTTTACTTTCACTTTGCCAAGACCTTGGTAGAGGAGTTCGGCGAAGACCGCGCACGGTCGCTCATCCAAAAAGCGGTGTTCGAACTTGCTTGCGACCGCACCGACCAGCTGCGTGCCAAAGCGGACCGGCAGGGCGTCGGCCACGGCGACATGGACAACTTCAACGACTATGCCGACCTGGCATTGAGCGGTTGGGTGTCCAACCTGGGCGCCGACCACTGCCCCTACGCGCAGGTGTGGCGCACCTATTACGACGAGCACCCCTGGTTTAGACGGTTCGCGCCCCTGTACTGCGACGTCATCGACACCACCGTGGCCGAGAACCTCACGCGCCGCGTGTCGCACCGCATCACCGAGAACGTGCTGACCGGCGGCGAAACCTGCCGAAGGGTCTACTTCGAGTCGCCCAACGTGGCGCAGGGCTGGTACACCTACGGCACGCGCAATGAGGGGGAAGGGGAGTAACGGGGCCCGTGCGCGCCGCTGCGGCACGGGGTGGGCGAGGGAGGACGCCGCGTGCCCCGTTCCAAACGCGCTCCGGAGCGTGTGCCGCCCGTAGAGCTCCTTTGCATACGCAGAGGCCCGCCTCGCACATTGGCGTACGAGGCGGGCCTGCAGGCAAAAGCCGTCGGTGAACAGCCGTTACCTTTGTTTCTGAGCGTAGAGGCCGCAGAGCTCAACCAGGAAGTCGACCATGCCTTCGACCTGCTCAACCACGGCAAACTCGCGCACGCTGTGGTAGTTTTCGCCGCCGGTTGACAAGTTGGGGCAGGGCAGCCCGCGGAACGAAAGCTGGGCGCCGTCGGTGCCGCCGCGGATGGGCTTGGTGCGGGCGGTCACGCCGATCTTCTCGAACGCCTTGTAGGCGTTGTCGATGAGGTGCCGGTGGGGCGCCACGATCTCGGCCATGTTGCGGTACTGGTCGCGCACCTCCACGGTGACGCGCGGCTCGTCCCAGCGTTTGTTCATGAGGTCGGCGATGTCTTTGACCAGCTGCTTCTTGCGGTCGAACTCCGTTGCGCTGTGGTCGCGTATGATGTAGTGCGCCGTGGTCTCCACGCAGGTGCCGCTCACGTCGCACAGGTGGAAGAAGCCCTCGTAGCCGCAGGTGTGCTCGGGGCGCTGCCAGGTGGGCAGCATGGCGTCGAACTCCTCGAACACGTGCAGCGAGTTGACCATGATGTCCTTGGCGCTGCCGGGGTGGATTTCGTGCCCGCGCACGCGCACCGTGACGCTCGCCCCGTTAAAGCACTCGTACTCCACGCCGCCGATGAGGTCGCCGTCGAGGGTGTACGCGTAGGCGGCGCCGAACTTGTCCAGGTCGAGCAGAGCGCAGCCGTGCCCGATCTCCTCGTCGGGGGCAAAGCATACGGCCAGCGGAGGGTGCGGGATGTCCGGGTCGGCCACCAGGCGAGCCACAAGCGCCATGATCTCGGCGACACCGGCCTTGTCGTCGACGGCAAGCAGCGTGCTGCCGTCGCTGGTGACCAGCTCTTTGCCTGCAAGCTGGGGCAGGCACGGGGTGTTCTCGGGCGTGAGTGAGACGGGCGTCCCGTCGACGGTGCCCAGCACCAGCTCTCCGCCCTCGTAGGTCACGATCTGCGGGTGGATGTCGTGCGCCGGCGCATCGGGGCTGGCGTCGATGTGCGCGATGAGACCCAGGCACGGCAGATCCTCGCAGCCGGCAGAGGCCGGGACGTGGCCGACGACGTAGGCGTGCTCGTCGGCCGCGGCGTCGGCGATGCCGAGTCCCTGCAGCTCCTCGGCAAGCAGGCGGGCGAGGTCATGTTCCTCGGGGTTCGAGGGAACTTCGGCCTCGTTGGCCGGGTTCGAGGGTGTGGGGACCTTGCAGTAGCGGATCAGCCGTTCGATGACGTCGCTCATAGGGGACGCGCTCCAATCTGGTGACGGGAACAGAACCCGATAAGTGTAGCGCTTGACGGTTTCCTCTGCGCTGCAGACAGGCGGGCCGATCGCCGGTTGCTACCTTCGCGCCCCGAGCCACGCCTCCACGCTCGCCTCCACGCCTTCCTTGGTCGCGTCAACCGCAGTGTCGAACCGGCGCTCCATGCCGTCGAGCGCTGCGATGCCTTCGGGGACCGCCTGGCCGGTCTCGCGGGCGATTGCGCGGTCGAGCGCGATTCCGTCGAGTGCGGCGACCTCGGCGGGCAGCGGCGCGCCGGCGTCCAGGCCGTGCAGACCGCGCCACACGTCGGGTCCGAACTTGGCCCAGTGCGCGGTCGACGCCACGATCACGGGGCGCTTCTCGCGCAGTCGGCGTGCCGCCTCGAGCGCCACGGCGGTGTGCGGGTCGCACAGGTAGCCGTGCTCCTCGAACGTGCGGCCTATGACGCGCAGGCACGTGTTGTTGTCCACGAAGTCGGCGGCGTAGAGCGCCTGCATGCGCGACCGCGTCTCGTCGTCGACTTCGAAGCGGCCGTGCCCGTTCAGTTCCTGCATCCACCTTGCAACACGTGCGGCGTCGCGGTCGGTGAGTTCGAACAGCTGGCGCTCCAGGTTCGAGCTCACCAGGATGTCCATGCTCGGCGACGGCGTGAGGCGCAGCGACCGTTCGCGGATGTCGTACACGCCGGTGCGGATAAAGTCGGTAAGCACGTTGTTCTCGTTGCTTGCGCACAGCAGGCGTGCAATGGGCGCGCCCATGCGCCGGGCGTAGTAGGCGGCCAGGATGTTGCCGAAGTTGCCGGTGGGCACGCACACGTCGACCTCGTCGCCTGCCGCGATCTGGCCACCTGCCACCAGGTCGGCATAGGCCGACAGGTAGTAGGCGATCTGCGGCATGAGGCGGCCCCAGTTGATGGAGTTTGCGCTCGACAGCGCCGCGTTGTGCCCGGCCAGCAGCCGGGCGCAGAACGCCTCGTCGCCAAAAGCGCGCTTCACCGAGGTCTGGCAGTCGTCGAAGTCGCCGCGCGCGGCGAACACCGCCACGTTGTCTCCGCGCTGGGTGGTCATCTGGCGCAGCTGCACGTCGGACACGCCCCCGTCGGGGTAGAACACCGCGATCGAGACGTGCGCGCACCCTGCAAAGCCCTCGAGCGCCGCCTTGCCCGTGTCGCCCGAGGTCGCCACGAGGATGAGGTGGTCGTGGTCGAGCCGCCCTTCGGCGCGCAGCCTGTCCGTGGCGTACTCAAAGAAGCGCGGCAGGCACTGCAGCGCCATGTCCTTGAAGGCCGAGGTGGGCCCGTGGAAGAGCTCCAGCATGCAGGTGCCGTCGTTTCCCAAGGGAACCACCGGCGCCACCCGATCGTCGTCCCACTGGGGGCCGTAGGCGCCCTCCATGAGCGCGGCGACGTCTGCAGGCGGCACGTCGATGCCGAAGGCGTCGTACACGCGCGCCGCGCGCCGCGCATAGGGCAGCCCAGCCAGCGCACAAATATCGTCGAGCGTCAGCGCGGGGATGCGCTCGGGCACGAACAGGCCGCCTCCCGGCGCGATACCCTGCACGATGGCCTCGCAGAACGAGAGGGATTCGGCGACGTTGCCGCGCGTGTCGGTGAAGGCGTTGGTGGCGTTCATGGCGGGGTGCTCCTTGTCGGTCCCGGGGATGGATGCGGGGCGCCGGTTGCGCGTCGCTATCGTATCTTCTCGCAGCTCTTCGGATATTGCAGGTTAGTGTCCTGCATGGGTTTTCCGACCGAGAAAATCAAAGCCACGGCGGCCCGCCCGTGCGCAAAATTCTATACTGTATGTTTTAACTACTGCTGTTTGCCGCCTTGCGACCCGGCAGAGGGGACTGGGCGTGTGGTTTAGTCGCCGGCCCGGTGCGACGGGCCGGCAGGCGTGGTCGGAAGGGGTGCGCTCGTTCGTGGGGAAGCTGTTGAACATATCGGTTGCGGTGGGCTTTGGATGCTTCTTTGCCTGGCAGCACGCATTGGTAAGCCTGATGTTTCCGGTGTCGTTCGGGATGACGTTCTCGCCGCTCGTATGCCAAGCGCTCGCCGGCTGCCTTGTCTCGGTGGTTGCCCTGCTGTCGTTTGTCAAGAACCGGGGGACGTTCGCGCCGCGTTCGCTGCGCGTGGCCACCGCCGCCGCGGTGGTGCTCGGGTCGATCGCCGCCGTTCTGGTGGCCTGCGGCGTGGCGGCCAGCGCGCCGTGGTCGTTTGTCTGCGCGGCCGTCGTGGGGTTCGCGACGGCGGTCATGTTCTACGCCTGGGCCGAAGTCGTCTCCGGCCTTGGGCGCGAACGGCGCGCAGGCACCGTCCTCGCCGGCGTTGCCGTCGCGTCGGTGCTCTCCTATGCGCTGGGATGGTGCTCCGAGGAAGTGCCGCCCTTGTTGTCCGTCGGCATTGCCGTGCTGGGAGCCTGTGCGCTCGCCGGCTTTGCGATGACGAGCCTGCGCGTCCAGCAGCAGATGCCGGTCCCGTTGGTCTTTCGCCCGGCGCGCACCAGCCATTTTCGCCTGCTGTTCGTAGCCATGATGCTTTACGCCTTCGTGTTCGGGTCGGTCTCGGGCAGCACGGCCGTGCGGGCGAGCGAGATCACGACGTGCGAGTTCAACATGAACATGGCGCTTGCGATGCTCGTCGTCGCGGCGGTGCTCATGGCGCTGCTCGCCCTGGTACGCCGCCCGGTGCACCTCTCGTCGATGGGGCGCTTTCTCACGCCGGTGCTTGCCTTGCTCTTTTTGTGCCACATCCTGCTGCAAGGCAGCGGCAACGGCTGGCTACCGGTACTTACGCTGGGCTTTTGGCAGCTCGTGCAGGTGTTCGTGCTCCTGCTTATCATCGAGCTTGCTCAGAGCGGCTACGCAAGCCTGGTGTTCGTGTTTCCGCTCGGATGGTCGTTCATCTTGCTCGGGTTTACCTGCGGGGCGCTGTTTGGCCAGGTGAGCGGCCTGCTTTACGGTGACGAGGCCGGGGCCGTGCAAAGCATCACCGTGGTGCTCGTCATCGTGGCGGTCGTCGCGTCGAGCATCCTGGCCGCCGCGCAGTACCCGAAGGTCCTCGACCAGGATGCAACCTCGACGAACGACAAGAGTTCCGACGCCGGTGCGGCGCTCGATGAAGGCGCAACCCCGGTTGCGGCCGCGGTGCCGCAGGCCGCCGTCCCGACGCGTCCCTCCGTTCCGCCCGACCCCATCGCGCTTGCCTGCGCCGACCTTGTGGCGCGCCATGCCTTGTCGGGTCGCGAGGAAGAGGTGCTCGAACTGCTTGCTCGCGGCAACACCCGTGCAAGCATTGCCGACAAGCTCTGCATCAGTGAGAACACCGTGCGCGTGCATGTGAAGAACATCTACGCCAAGCTACGCATCCATTCCAAGCAGCAGCTGATCGACATGGTTGACCAGCGGGCTAAGTAGGCGTGCGAGATAGGGGCGCACGGTGGCTGTACTACGGTGCGGGCTGGTGCGGGGGCTGCAGTTGCGGTTTCGAAGGTTCCAAGATCAATGCACAAAAGAACGCCGGATGCTGTGCAAAAAGCTGCCCAACGAACGACGGAGAAGGCGCCTCACGATGGGTCGGGCGGTCAAGTGTTTTTGATTGGAAAAGCAAACTTACCCATTCGTAAATACTTGCAGATTGGACCGGCGCGTTGTGGCCGTCGCGGCATCTGATGGTTGTTAGCTGAGCGTTTTTTGCACGCATATCGCCTTCGCGGTGCAGCGGAGAGCATCCCCTACTCGACTACCTCGATCCCGGCGCGGCACATCTCTTCGACCGCCCGCGCCCCGTCGCCCGGCTGCGCTTCCACGGCGCGCGTCGCCGCGAGCGGCAGGGTCACCCCGTAGCCGAGGGCCCGGGCGTCCAAGGCGCTGTATTTCACGCAGTAGTCGCACGCCAACCCGCATACGACGAGTTCGTCGACGCCGTGCTCCCGTAGCCAGGCGTGCAGGTCTGTGGCACTCGCATGGTCGTTGTCGAAGAAGGCCGAGTACGAGTCGCGCTGGGGGTCGCAGCCTTTGCGCACGATGTGGTCGATGTGCGCGGCATCGAGGCCGGGATGCAATGCGGCACCGGGTGTGTCCTGGATGCAGTGGTCGGGCCAGAGGATTTGGAGAAGCCGGGTCTTGCTCTTCGGCAGCGTGACGGCGTCGCCCACCGCGTGCCCCGGATGGGCCGAGGCGAAGCTGCAGTGTCCGGCGGGGTGCCAGTCCTGTGTGGCGACGACGGGCAGGCCGGCTACGGAGAACTCCGCGATGAGGTTGTTCACGACGGGCACAATCTCGTTGCCGCCCGCCACGGCCAGAGCGCCGCCCGGACAGAAATCGTTCTGAACGTCAACGATGAGCAGGGCCTTCACAGGGTTCCTCCTTGCGGACGGCGACATGTTGCATGCAGTGTACCCGCGTGGGGCACAGGTACGCCGGGCGCGGTGCAATCTGCAGATGTTGCAGACGGCCGGACGAGCTGGGGTTCGGGTCGGTTGGCGTCGGTCGGAGGCGCCGGTGCACGGCAATCGAGGTGAAGAGCGGCCGCGTTAAGAGCGTCAAGGGCCTCGGCGAGTTTCGTGCAGCGCCGCCCCGGGATCCTGCCGCCCTGCTATGCCCCGACATACACCTGCAGCTGGTAGTTCCACTGCAGGATGCCCGAGATAGCCACGAGCTGCAGCGAAAACGCCGGTTTTGCCCCGTACTCCGTCCGCGCTGCGTCCAACAGGCGCTCCAGGGTTTTCCGACAGTCTTCTTCGGTGCAGTCGGCGCACAGGTACGTCCCGGCGGGGAGGGTTATCAGCCCGTCCAACCCCGCATCGTAGCTCGTGCAGACGGCGAGGTAACGGGACGAGGATCCGTCCCGGTACACGCCGGCCAGATCCTCGAAGGCGAACCGCTCCCTCTGCTTGGGTGTCAGACGGCCGTAAAAATGACGCTGGTAGCTCCACAAGTCGTCTACCGTGACCTTCTCGACGGAGTCGGCCAGCATGATCGTGCGCTGCGGGAGTTCCTGGGTGAAGATGCCCTCCGAAGCCTGCCGACCGTGGAGCTTCCGTTCGTAGTCGGCCCTCGCCAGCCGGATCTTCTCCTTGCCGTGCTGCAGGGCGACGATCTTCTCGTCCGCCTTTTGCTCCGCCCGGTCCAGGAACGCGACGATCTGCCCCAGATCCCCGTATTCCAGCACCTGTTTGATCTCGCGCAGGGGCAGGTCCATCTGCCGCAAGGCGTAGACTGTGTTGAGCCGGACGATGTCTTCCGGGCCGTAGTAGCGATAACCGGTGCGTTCGTCGACCTTGCTGGGTTTGACCAGCCCGATTCGGTCGTAGTGGCGCAGGGTCTCGGCCGTCATGCGCACCTGCTGCGCCGCGTCCCCGATTGAAAGGTACGGCCCCTCCACACGTTCTCCTTTCCGAGTGAACGGTTTTCCTTGACCTTTGTGTAACACAAAAGTCCATATTTCAGGGTAGCGCGCGGCAGGCGCGCCTGCAAACGTTCGGGTTCCCGGTGTGGTCGGGACGATTCGGTAAGGAAGGATTCGGCAATGAAGGATTCGGCAATGAAGAAAGTCCCCCTGCTGCTGGCGACGGTCGTACTGGCAGGCTCCCTCATGGGCTGCTCCGGTGGCGAAGGAACCGCATACGAGGAGAAGTCGTACACACCGCCGGAGGGAGTCGAGGTCACCGGCATCGACATTCAGGTGACCGACCGCAAGATCCTGGTGGTTTCTTCCGAGGACGGCCAAATCCACATCGACTATGCAGAGAGCACGAAGGAGTTCTACGACATCGCGGTTACGGATGACGGCGTGTTGACGATGGTCTCCAGGACCGACAAGGAGTGGACGGACTACGTCGGTTTGAGCGACTCGGCCGGCTACGACCAGATTACCGTCCAGGTTCCCGACACCCTGGCGACGTTGGTCCTGTCCACCACGCAGGAGGATATCGTCGTGTCGGCGCCGACCGTGACAGACCGGTTGAGCTTGTCCAACAACGGCGGCGATATCTCGTTCGAAGGCGTCGGCGCGCCGGATGTCGTCGAAGTGGAGAACAAGAACGGCAACATCGAAGGGACGGTCGCCAGCGGTTATGACGACTATGCGATCACCTCGGCCGTCAAGAAGGGTAGCAGCAACCTGCCGGAAGAGAAGTCCGGCGGGAGCAAGACGCTCAACGTGGCCAACAACAACGGAAACATCGACATCGAGTTTGCCGGCGTGTAAGGCAGGCGCGGGCAAGCAGGAACGGGAACGTGGGCCAGGCGGCGCGCACAACCGCAAAATCGTGCCGGACCGAGCGGCCTGAAACGCGCACAACCGCAAAATCGTGCCAAGCCATCTACCAGGTGAAATAGCGCAAACTACCTGGTAGATGGCTTGCTGGTACGCGGCACGAATCGCCGGTTGTGCGCGCTAGCGCGATTCCATCGAGACGCTCTCGTATATCGCCGACGACCTGCCAGCCTGTTCGACGTACAGGCCCACGTCGCGCGTTGTGGTGAACGACATGCCCGCGTAACGCGAGAAGCTGCCCACCCCAAAGCCCACGAGCTCGTCCTTCTTCGCATTCCCAAACCACGACCGATACTTGGGATGCCGCGCAAACAGCCCGGATGCAACCTCGCGGTAGCCCGCAGAGGACGGCGCAGTCCCAATGCCGGCTCTGTCTGCCGGCGTTGCTGCTCTCGATGCCGTACCGACGGCCTCCGCACCTGCGGATACCCCGGCGGCATCGTCGACCAACCGCACGTACCCCGGGTCCTGCGCAAGCAGAGCGGAAATCCGGCGCGCGGGTTCTTCGGCGTCGCCTGTCTGCATAACCGCATGCTCCCTGTCTGCCTCTTCGGTTTCGTTGCGCTGCCGGTTACGTCCCAGGGCTGCCGGCCGTCGGGGCCCGCAGGCTGTTATGGGGCAGGTTGCCCGCCTCTCTCAGGAACCAGTTCCACAGCGCCTGCTCGGCGTCGTCGAGTGCGTGATGCGCCTTGCGCTCAAGGAAGAACCTCCATGTGAGCTCCGCCAGCGGTAGCGCGACCATCTGGTTTCCCTGGTTGAAGACGGGCACGTCGATGAGGGTGCCGTTCGAGAACCCCAGCATGCCGTCGGTCCGCGCGACGTAGTTGTACAGCCGAAAGATCTCGTGGATCTCGACGATCGACGCCAGATGCACGCCGTAGCGTTCCGTCAGGGCGTTCAGGTTCTCAAAGCAGGTGTATCCGCGTCCGGGAATGGCGATGCTGCGCCCCTCCAAGCTTTCGACGTGCAGCATCCCGTCGCTGTCGACTTCGTCTGCCAAGGGGTCGCCGCGCCGCATCCACAGGTACATGGGCGACTCATAGAGCTTCACGCCGGTGCATCCGGCCGTCACGTCGTTTTTGACCACGATGGCGATGTCGTAGGTACCGTCGAGGAGGTCTTTCTCGCACTGCCGGTCGTGCGACTCGCTGAACGGGACGTCGACGTTGGGGTGCAGCTTGAGGAAGTCGTTGAGGCATTCGGGTCCGAACGCCCCCAGCACGCCTGCCGAGCAGCCCAGCCGCACCGTATGCCGCTCTTCTCCGCGGATCCGGTCGAGCGACTCGTTGAGCAGGCGCAGGTTGCTGTGGAACACCGAGGCGAAGTCGAACACCTCGTGCGCATAGGGTGTGGGGACCGGGCGGCCCGTGTCGGGGTCGGGCGTGAAGAGGTCTACGCCCAGCTCTTTTTCGAGCGATCGGACTCCCTTGGTAAGTCCCTGCGGTGAAACGGGAATCTGCCGTGCCGCCGCAGCAAAGCTGCCTTCTGTATAAGCCAGTTCAAAATACCGAAGATATTCGCTGTTGATGGTTCCCACCCCTTTTCGGGAACAATGTACGCCAGCCTCCACCCCTTGTGCGGCCCGCCGTCCCTTCCGGCCGCTTCCAATCGGTTCGGGCACCCAACCAAAGGCTGGCCGCCGTGCCTTTTCCGCCTTGTCGCCGCTCGCGTACAATCCATGGCAAGCTGCGGGCGCATGGGGAGCGCCCGGCCAATCAAAGGAGGAACAGCATGGTTGATTCTAGCATGTCGCGCAGGTCGTTTGTTGCCGGTGCCGCCGCGCTGACCGCTGCCGGCACGGTCGGCATGGCCTCCACCGCCAAGGCGGAGATCGACGGTGCCCTTACCGAACCCTTCGAGGCGTCGGCCGAGTGGGCCGCCTATCCCGGTGACCTCTCCGCCGATTCCACCGAGGAGACCGACGTTCTGGTCATCGGGTGCGGCTTTGCCGGATCTGTCGCGGCCGTCTCCGCCGCCGAGCAGGGTGCCAAGGTGACCGTTATCGAGAAGTCGTCGGCGCCCAGCGGGCGCGGCGGCCATATCACGGCATTCGGGTCGCAGGTTGTCCAGCAGGCCCTTGCCGACGGCTATATCACCGAGGACCAGATGGATTACGCTCAAATCGTGCGCAACTGGATCCGTTGGAGCCAGGGCCGCCTGAACGAGAAGATCCTCTGGATGTTTGCCCGCAAGTCGGCCGCCACGATGGACTGGCTGGTTGAGCAGATGGAGGCGCAGGGTCTGCACGCTGAGCTGTGGGCCGACTTCTACAAAGGGCCCGACTACACCGAGTGGCCCGTCACGCATTTCTTCTACGACGACACCACCGACTTTGTGTATCTCAACGGCGTGTCGCACGGCCTGGGTATGGACATCCTTCTGCCCGCGCTTCGGTCTTACGGCGAGTCGCTGGGCGTCACCTATGTGTTCGAGACCTCCTGCGAGCGCCTGCTGCGCGAGGACGACGGTCCCGTGACCGGAGCAATCGTCACGTCTGACGAGGGCGAGACCTACGTCCAGTACAACGCTGCGATGGGCGTCATCCTGGCGGCTGGCGACTACTCCGGTGACGCCGACATGATGAACACCTATAACCCGTGGGCTCTTCAGGCCGCCGATGAGCGCATGTACATTCCGCAGTGGGTCAACACCGGCGATTTGCACAAGCAGGCCATCTGGATCGGCGCCGCCATGCAGACCAACGAGAGCCACGCCTCGGTCATGCACCTCGAATCGGGTGCCCAGAGCTACAACTTCCTGCATGTCAATTCGCTGGGCGAGCGTTTCATGAACGAGGACGTCAACACCCAGTCCAAGTCGTCCAACAAGGCGTTCTGGGGCGACCACCGCGCCTACACCATCTACGATGCCAACGGTCTGACCGAGATCGCCAAGCAGTGCGAGGACGGCATCGCCGGCGGCATCTCCTGCGGCCAGCAGTATCGCCGCTTCGGCACCCCGTTCGACATGGACGTCGAGAACCAGCTGCTCGAGGCCAAGATCGAGGACGGCAACATCCAGACAGCCGACACCCTCGAGGAGCTTGCCGAGAAGATCGACGTGCCCGTCGACGCCTTCGTCGCCACCGTCGAGCGTTACAACGAGCTTGTGGAGAAGGGCTCCGACGACGATTTCGGCAAGCGCGCCGAGATCATGATCCCGATCGTCGAGCCGCCGTTCTACGCGGGCCAGCTCAAGGCAACGCTGCTTACCGCTTCAGGTGGCCTGCATAGCGACGAGTACGGCCGTGTGCTCGATGCCAACTCCGAGCCCATCCCCAACCTGTGGTGCGCAGGCACCATCGCCGGCGACTTCCACGGGTCGTGCGACTACCCGACCATCTGCCCCGGCATCAACCACGGTCGCTGCCTGACCTTTGGCCGTCTGACCGGTATTCAGGCCGCAGGCGGTTCCATCGACGAGATTGCCGACTACGAGCTCACCATGCCCACTGGCGGCGGTTTGGGCATCTCGACGCTGTAGCATGGGGATGACGCGGGTTCCACCGCGTCGGCTTTATTGCGGGTAGGCCGTCTTGACGGCAGACGGCGATGATATGGATCCATGGGGGCGGGGCATCTATCTGTGGGTGCTTCGCCCCCTGCGTGTTCAGAGCAGAGGGGACGGGATAACGACGAGGTCCCTTGCAGGTTCTGGAGGGCATCGTGTTCCCCGCGTAACGGCCGATGCGCACGGCGGCGCCGCAGTTCGGGATGGCCTTACAATACCTCCCGAACCG
>CAZUFB010000023.1:23304-28772 GCA_964619775.1 uncultured Coriobacteriaceae bacterium | reverse complement strand
GGGGGGCTCCACGGGAAACGCACATAAATCAGTGGTTCTCTAAGTCGAAACGTCCTCGGAAGCCATCCGATCTTTTGACAGCATCCGGAAAACGGGGGAATTTTTAACCGCCCGGACCGTCTCCGTGGCCGCCGCGACGACCGATTCGGCGGCCGACCTGCCGGCTTGGGCCGCGGCGTCCTTTGCGGCCGTCGCGGCGGCGTTGGCGACCTGTCCGGCCTTGGTGCGCATGACCTGGAACACCTCGCCCAAAAAGCCGCTCTCCTTCATCAGTGAAAGGGCTTCGCCATACGACGCGCGGCGAAGCCGAGCGATGTCGGCCGGACCGTGTTCGGCGCACAGCAGCCGCTTGGTCATCACGCCTACGCGGTAGGTAAAGAACGCGTTGACGACGCCCTGCCCGGCGCTGGCAAGCAGCGCACTTGACACCTTGCCGCCGGCACCCGACCCCAGCACGCCGGCAAGCAGCGCGTCGAGATCCATCTCCTCAAGGCCGCCGGCGACGAGGGCGCTCGCCATGACGCGCAGGTACAGGCGGACCAGCGAGACCGTGGGCGGGCGAAAACCGCAGCGCTCGACGATGGCACGCACCAGATTGAAGTTGACCGAAAGCATCGTGACTGCGTCGACGAGGGGCGACTGGGACACCGCGGTGGCGAAAAAAGCCGTCTTGGCCGCACGTTTGGTCTCGACGTCGATGCCGGGAACGACCCGTTCGTTGAAAAAAGCGACGAGCATGTCATCGGTCCGCTCGCCGGCGGTAAGGCAGGCCTGCAACGCGGCACGGTCCTCGTCGGTTTGGCAGACGTTAGCCCGAAGGTTGGCGGCGAGGCGCCGACACCAACGCATCTTGGCGCGGCCCTGCTCGTCACGCAGGCGATAGAGGGAAAAGACAGGTCGCGAGGCAACGCGCGCAATGGGATAAGCCACCCCTACGACAAGCAGCACGGCGATGACGGCATAAAAGACGGCCCCGAGGACGGGGCTGACGGCCGCCAAGTGATCGCCGACGGTGAGCAGGCTACCGAGCACGGCAAGCAGCACAAGCGCCGCCACGCACACGGCGACTGCGACCGTGGCCGCGTGCGAACCCCGCGCCCGGCGTCTTTCGCCCGTCGACGGCAAGTCGCCCGCCGCCTCGGGACCACTGCCCGAGGCCTGCCGTACCAAACCGTCCATAGCGCCGCCCTTCGCCTTGTTGCCTACCATGCGCCTTTTTTGCATATTCCCCATGCAAGGCCCGCCCTGTCATTCGGCGGAAGAATCCCCGGGACCGTTCACGAGCTGGATAAGCTCCTCGCGGCTGGAGACGCCAAGCTTGCGGTAGATGTTGCGCACGTGGCTGTAGACCGTGCTTTCGGAAATGAGCAGCGTCTTGGCCACGTAGACCGACGAATGACCGCGCCCGACATACTGGACGATCTGAGTCTCGCGCGGAGAAAGACCGTGCTCGACGGCGATACGGGCGATGCGTTCCTCGAACGTCTCGGCGCTGAGACCCGTAGGGGGCATCGACGTACCGGGGTCGCCGGAGGCCGGCCTCACCATGAGGCGCCAGGATTTGAGGCAACCCGACAAAAGGAGCCCTCCGCCATATGCCGCGGTGAGAACAACCAGGACGGCGCCGTTGTTCTCGATGAGCGACCCGATGCGGGCACCGAGGAAGATGCCCAGGATTCCCGTCCCGCAGAAGGCACCCACCAGCGCGGCCACCACAAAGCCGCACGGAAACTCGCGGGCGTTGGCGATCGCAACGGCGGAGGCCACGGCGACACCGCTGACCATCGAGTAAAACGCATAGACCACCGCCAAGGCGACGTCGCGCATCCAGCTGTCGTCGGGAAACGCGCACAGGACAAAAACCACAACCGCAGACGCCGGAAGATAAACCTGGTAGATGAAGGAGTAGACGGGCTGATCGCCCTTGAAACGGGCAAGCGGCGCAAGGGCGAGGGCCCCAACGACCATGCCGATGCGCTGGGCGTCGACGGCGTCGCCGAACAGGAAGGTCGGCTGCACGCCCATCGCGAACGAGGCGATGGCCATACCGAGCAGGGGCACACCCATGACCGAGAGGAACGGCTGTACGCCCGCAAGATTGCGGGCACGCGCCGCATCGGAGGAGGAGGCCTCGACACCGGCCGGGGCGGACATGGTCGCCCCCCCGCGCAGCAAACCGACGAACGGCCAAGAAACCCCGACGACGAGCAACGCCAGGAAGCACGGCAGCGCCACCGCCGCCGGCACGTGGGACAGCGTCAGCCCGCACAGAGCGGAAATGCAGCCGGCGCAGGCGACTGCGAAGACGGCACCCCGCAGGTCAAGGTCGCGCAGGGCGCATACCCACGCGACGCACACGGGGATGACGCCGATGCCCGTGCATAGGGCGAACACCATGTTGAGCACCGCGCCGAACGCGGGTTGGAACGAGACGACGGCCACGTAGCCTGCAATGCCCAACACGTAAAGGGCGCAGCAGGCGAGCCCGACCGCACGGCCCTCGCACCAGCGTCCACCACCGCGCAGCAGCATCACCGCAAGGGCCACGGCGAAGGCGCACACCAGGGACGGCTCGGCAAAATACCCGGTGAGGCCAGCTGCGTCGAACGCCTGAACCACCATCACGTTGGGCGAGTAGATACTGAGCGTCGCAAAGAACGCGACGAGCGACGTCAGGCGCATCGCCCGACCGGCCGGCACGCCAGCTCCGTCCACCATACTTCCCCCTTCGGCGCCATCCGGAAGACGGGAACGCGCCCGCCCCGTATGCGTTGATTGTATCCCGTCAGGCTGCCGCAAGAAAAGCGCAGGCCGAAAGCTCGGAAGAAGGTTCACGTGACACCGGGTTTTACGGGGCCGCCGCGCAATGCGCTACGGGGGGATGCACGAGCCCGGGCGCACACTGCACGCCCTTTTTGCAGATCGCTCTAGGAGGCGCGGTTAGGCACGGTAGCGATGCAGGGCAAGGCCGTCGCGCACCGAGATCGGGGACTGGGCCCCACCGTTCAGAACGCGCATGCGGCCCAAGGTAGTGTTTCTCTGGGCAAGGGTGTCGTGGCGATGCTCGAACTCCTCCTGCACCAGGTGGGCAATATAAGCCGAAGACGGGTCCGACGCGGTGTCGTCGTCTGCGGAGGTCGAGCGCGCGCCGTCGGGAGTCACCGGGAAAACCGACGCGGTCGCAGGGGCGCGGTGAGCCGGCTCATAGGCGGGTTTGGGGGCCGGAGCCTGCACGTTGGCATAGACCGCCGCAGCATAGGCGGCCGCCACGGAATGGGCGACCTCGGGGTTTCCCGACAAGTCGTCGAGCGAAGAGGCCGCCGGGGCCCGCGGCGCGGCAGCCGCAACGGGGCGCGGCGCCGACGGGACGGGAGAGACGGTCGCGGGCGCAAAGGACACGGGGGGCACTGCCGAGCCGAAGGTCGCCATGCGGCGTGCGCTGGCGGGTGCAAAATCCGCATAGGCTGCCGTTGCGGCGCTCACCGCAGCCGCCAGCGAGGCCGACGCGCCGCCCGGGACATTCGGGCGAGACGCCGGCCGGTCGAATGTGGGCGCCGACCAGGCGCGGGCCGCCTCCCGTGCGCGGTCGCCCACCGAGGGGGGGCGGCGCAGCGCGGGCCCGGACGTTACGGCGTCCGTGCCGAGGCCGGCCGGGCTGCGCGCAATCTGGGTGACGTCCTCGTCGCGGTGTTCCACAACCGAGACCGCAGCCTGCGCGCGCTGGCGGCGGAACTCCTCGTCGCGGCTTCTCACGGCCGCCGCCTCGGGGGTGGCGGCACGTTCGAGCATCGAGCGGCGCAGAACCGCGTCCTCCTGCGAGATAAAGCTCGGCCCCACCACGGGGGCGACATAGGACAAGCCGTCACCGGCACCTTGGTCGGCAAACTCGTGGCGCTGCGTCTGAAACAGCGCGACGTAGTCATCGGTCGACGGGCCGGCGTCGGCAGGCGATGGAGCGGCGGAGACGGCGTCAGAAGACAGCTCGGCGAGCGCGATCGCGTGCCAGTCGTCGCTTTCGAGAAGCGGATAGGCCGAAACGGCCGGGGAGACAGGCATCTCAACCTCGTTGAACAGGTCAAGACCTGTCAGGTCGAAGCTGCTTGTGCACGTTGTGACACGGTGGACGGCGCCCGACCCGGTTGCCAGGACGCGCGCGGTCTCGGCAAAAACCACCGGGTCGACCGGAGGCTGGTTGGGCGAACAGGGCAGCGTCGTCTCGGGGCTCGCGCCGGCTGCAAAGCCCGGGACGGCCTGCTGCGTCGGCGTATGCGGGCCGGTCGGGGCGGAGGTGCCGGCGGGCTGCCAGGACGCCGGGGCCACCGCGAGGAACGCGTCGGTGCTGTCGGCACGCGGCGTGCGGCCGGGCGGTTCGGGATCGTCGTCGGGGTCGGGGTCGTCAGACGTGGAACCACTTGCGGCACGCACCGGGGTGTCGTCCGCGTCTATGCCGCGCATCGAGGCCAGAGCGGACGACAGCGTCTGGCTGGACGCATCCTCCGGCTGCGGCTCGGCCGAAGGCGGCAATGCGGCGGCGGGCAGGCCGAACGCCAGACGTTCGAGCTCGTCGAGACCGTCGAGCTCGTCGAGACCGTCGGCGGGAGGGAGGGCGGCCGTAGGCGCAACGACTTCGGACGAGGCATGTTCCCGGCGCGGCTGCTTGAACGGGACGGACACGGCCCCGCCGTCGAACACCTCCCCCGACGGGTCGTCCTCGTCGAAACGGCGGCGGGCCGAACGGTGCACGGCCACGCCGACACCGCCCACCACGCCCACCGCGACAAGGGCGGAGGCAGCCCCCAGGACGTAAGGAACCATCGGCATCGCGTCGTCGGGCTGCTCGACCGACGAGCCGACGCCGAACGAGGCGAGGCCGTCGACGATGCCGGCGGCAAGCTCGTAGGTCGACTCCCCCGTCGCCACCAGGATCGCGGCGCGCTCCGCATCGGAGATTGCCTGCACGATGGCCGCACCCGTCAGGGCATCGCTCGCCTGAACGCCATCGGCGTCGAGCACATAGAGCGAAATCCCCGACAGGTCGGTACCCTCGGGCAACGTCACCGAGAACGTACCGTCCTCCCCAACCACCACATCGGCCAGGACGTTGCCCGCGGCGTCGACCACGCGGACGGTCGATCCCACCGCGGCGGTGCCGGTCAGGGTGTTCGTCGAGGCGTCGAACGAGGTGAAGACCGGAGCCGCGACGGCGTAGGTCGACTGCTCGTCGGTCGAAGCCTCCTCGGTCGAAGCCTCCTCGGTCGCGGCGGCGTCGGTCGCGGCCTGCTCGGCGGGGTCAAAAAACGCCCCCTCGCTCGCGCCGACCGAACCGGTCGAGCCGTCGCTGTAGGTCTCTTCGTAGTCGGGCACGCTCGTCCCCGAGTCGGGAATCTCCGACTCGGCCCCCGTCGTGTCCCCGGAGCCGTCCCCGGAGCTGCCGGTATCGGAAGGCGTTTCAGGATCCAAGTCGGGGG
>CAZUFB010000023.1:11265-23204 GCA_964619775.1 uncultured Coriobacteriaceae bacterium | reverse complement strand
GAGCCGTCCCCGGAGCTGCCGGTATCGGAAGGCGTTTCAGGATCCAAGTCGGGGGCCGTGGTCGACTCGCTTGAATCGCCTCCGTCGCTGCCTTCGTCGACAGTGATGGAAGGAATGTCTAAGTCCGCTGTCCAGTCACTATCAATAGAGGGGATATCAGACGCATCAAGGGCATGGGCAGCCGGTACGATGGCAACCGCCAGCAGCGCTGCCATGCCCGCAGCGCACAGAACGCAGCGCAGCGAACCAGGTGCGGCGGGGGCGAGGTGCATCGGGCTGTAGGAACGCGCCGCGTGCTGGGGCGCGTACAAGGAGTTATCCGGCATAGTTGGGCACCTCGAATACCAACGAATAGTTGTCGTAGTCGGCAAGCAACTGCGTGATGTAGTAGGTCTGCGCGTTGGCCCAGGCAACGTCGGTGGCGTACTCGTGCCAAGGCTTCGTGCCGTAGGTCTCGACCCACTCGGGATGGTAAAGCATCTTGTACAGGGTGTTCTGACCCGACAGCGTCGAGGCGTAGCCGTAGCCGAGCTCGGCGTCGGAAGCGAAGTAGGTGCGCCCGATGAACTGCGCCCCGCCGTAGATGGCGGCGTACACCGAGGTCCAGCCATGCTCGTAGGCGTACTGCGCCCCGCCGTTAAGAGGGTTGGAGTCGACCGCGCCGATGCCGAAGACGTTGTAAACGAGCGTCGCTTCGTCGCGCACGTTCTCGGGCACCGCATCGTAACTCGTGTAGGCCGTCTCGGTCGAGGGCACATAATACACGCCCTGGGCAAGCGAGCTCAAGCCGTTGCCCGTCTCGTGGAGCGCCTGAGCCACGAGGTAGGCCTCATTGATGCCATAGGCGTAAGCGGCATCGTGGAACGCCTGGCCCTGACCCTCGAGGGTTCCTTTGCCCGCGAGCTGGGAGTTGAGGGTGTCGACGCTCACGCCGATGGGCTGTGTGAGCACGAGGAACTGGAAGAAGCCCGAAGTGCCCGCCGGGAAGTTGTCGGGATCCATGTAAAGGGTCAGGTCGTCGGCCGTGGCAAGGTTCGAGCTGTTGCCCACGACCCACGAGCCGTCGTTTTGGATCGAGACCGCCGCGGCGAGCGAGACGTTGTAGGTGCGCTCGGTGATAGTGTAGCTGCTGGAGGAGATGACCTTCACCTGGTCGGAGGAAAGGTACATCGTCTCGCCGTCGTAGACCACGCAATACCAACCGTCGCCGGTCGACAAGCCCGTGAGGACGGCGCCCTTGCGGAACGTCGTGGCGGAGGCGGCGTCGGAGCTCGGCTCGGCCTTGGCGGTAACCTGAGCGGTCGTGATGATCCACTCGGTCTGAGCGGAGTCAGCATCCGACCCGGAGGAAGCCGGATCCTCGGACACGACGTCGGTCTTGGGGACGAACACCGTACGCTGCACGCCGTCGACGGACATGCTCGCCATGAGCCATTCGGAGTCGAAGTCGGCAAAGTAGAGCCTCGTGCCCGCCTCGAACGACGCGAGCTGGGCCGAGGAGGTGTCGGGGGCCTCAAAGACGCGGACGCCGTTCTCACCCGCCCAGCGGGTGAGCGTACCCGACTCGGTGGGATTGTAGACGCGCACGTACGATGCGTCGATGTAGCAGATGGACCCGTCCGAGAGACGGGCCATGTAGTAGGAGTCGTTGAAAACGCAGAACTGAACCGTCGTACCGTTGGTAAACGACGCAAGAGCGACCCCCGTTTGACTTGAGGGAACGTTTAGGACGCTCAAGCCCCCTCCAACAACCACGGCGCGGATGACCCCCGTATCGGTCGCCGTATAGACAGCAAAGTTATCATCCGAGAGCTGGAAATAGCGCACCTCGCCGTTATCCAGCGCTGCATACCAGCCATCCCCCCACTCGGCAGCCTGTATCGTAGAGGCCGCTGCGATGTAGCCCACCGGCTCGAGCGACGAGTCGGCATCCGTGTAGTAGGGCACGTCGGCGAGGGCCGTCCCGCGCACAAGGTCGCCCTGGGCGGCAACGGCGGTTCGGGGCAGAACCGCGGCTATGGACAGGGCGACGACAACCGCAAGCAGGACGCACAGCGCAGCTGCGACAAAGCGGTCCCGGACCGACAGCGGTAGGGTGCAGTTCAACATCGTCTCCGTTGCACTCGGCATTGGGCATGGCTCCCGGCAAATAAATCCACCAAGAGATATGTGATACAGTACTCCAATCCGGCGCCTCAACACAAGGCAGCACTGCCTTTTACCCGCCAAAACATGCATGGCCGTCCGGTAAATTAACCGAACGGCCACACATGGCGTCTTCAAAACTATAACGTTTAACCTGAACGTTTTTATTTTATAAACCTTATGCTCAAGTTTAGCTTAAAAGTCTCCGTTCAGCTCTTGCGTCTGTGCCTTCTTGGCGCTGCGGACGAGAAACTCCTCGTTGTTCGCGGTCGCCTTGAGGCTCTTGATGAGCGAGGACATGGCACGCTCGTTGGAGTTCATGCCGGCCAGGATGCGGCGGATGCCCCACACGAACGGCGCGATGCCGGGGTCGAGCAACAGCTCCTCCTTGCGCGTGCCCGACGCGACGGGGTCGATGGCCGGGAAGATACGGCGGTCGGCCAGGTCGCGGTCAAGCTTGAGCTCCATGTTGCCGGTGCCTTTGAACTCCTCGAAAATGACTTCGTCCATCTTGGAGCCCGTGTCGACCAGGGCCGAAGCCAAAATCGTGAGCGAGCCGCCGTCCTCGATGTTGCGCGCCGCGCCGAGGAAGCGTTTGGGCGGGTAGAGCGCCGTGGAGTCGACGCCGCCCGACAGGATGCGCCCGCTCGCCGGCTGGGCGAGGTTATAGGCACGCGCCAGACGGGTGATGGAGTCAAGCAGAATCACGACGTCTTCGCCCTGCTCGACAAGGCGCTTTGCGCGTTCCACGACAAGCTCGGAAACCGTGATGTGGTTGTCGCACGGCATGTCGAACGTCGAGGCCACGACCTCGCCGTTGATGGAGCGCTCCATATCGGTGACTTCTTCGGGGCGCTCGTCGACAAGCAGGCAGATGAGGTGCACCTCGGGGTTGTTCGCGGCAATGCTCTCGGCAATCTTCTTGAGCACCGTGGTCTTGCCGGCCTTGGGCGGCGAGACGATGAGGCCGCGCTGGCCCTTGCCGATGGGCGCCACCAGGTCGATGCAGCGACCCAGAATCGAGTCCTTACCGTGCTCCATCTTGAGCGGCTCGGAGGGGAACACGGGCGTCAGGTCGCCGAAGCGGGGGCGTCCGCGCAGCGCCTCGGGATCCTTGCCGTTGACTGCGAGGACCTTGTTGGCCGCCGGGTACTTGTCGCTGGGGCGCCCCGTGTGGGCGATGCCCGCAACCTCGTCGCCGCGGCGCAGCGCGCAAGAACGCACCAGGGCGGCCGAGATGTAGACGTCGTGCTCGGAGGCCAGGTAGCCGCGGGTGCGGATGAAGCCGAAGCCCTCGGGCGTAAGGTCGAGGATGCCCTTGAACTTGAAGAAGCCCTCCTGCCTCACCAGGGCCGCGTACACCGCATCTATAAGCTCGGGCTTTTTGAGGCCTGCCGGGTCGATGCCGAGTTCGACAGCCTTGGCGCGCAGGTCGCCGACCTTCAGCTCCTCGAGCTCCTCGCGGTTGGTCCTGGGCTCCACGACGCACTCGCGCCGGTCGCGGCTGTTGCGACGGCCGTTCTTGCCGTACTGGCGGTCCTGGCCGGCGCCGGGGCGGTTGGCGTCGCGGCGGACACCCTGGTTTTGGAAACCGCCGCGGTCCTGCTGGGAGCGGTTGTCGCGGCGCTGCTGGTCGCGGCGCTGCTGGTCGCGGTCGCGCTGACGGTCCTTCTGCCACGACCCCTCGCCGGGGCCGGGACGCTCCTGGCGGTCGTCGGGACGCCGTTCGTGGCGACGGCGGCGCGTCCCGTAGCCGCCTTCGACCGGGGCCTCGGGCTGCTGCCGGGCAGGCTGCGCGAGGGCCTCGACGGACTGCTGTTCAGGCTCGGCGGCCTGCTCGGGCCCGGCAGGCTGCTCGGGTTTGGCGGGGCGTTCGTCCGCAGCGGTCTCGCCGGCGCGCACCTGGCCTTCGGGCGCCTCGGCTTCCGGGGTCGCGGCGCGCTGCGCGGGGCCTAGCGAAGCGATGACCGCGGCGCGGGCGCGGTCGACCAGCTCGGCGGTAGGGTTTGCCTTGGCCGCCATGAGCGCCTCGCGCATCTGGAGCTCCCTTTTGCTGGGACGGCCGCGGCGGCGGCGCGAGAACTGCGCCACGAGTTCCTCGATGCTCATCTCCTCGACGGGTTTGCCCAGCCCTTTACCGCGCGCGGGGCGCGCGTACTGCCGGGGCGCGTCCGCGCCGTCGGAGGGCGCGGGCGCCTCGGGGGCCGCCGTTGCCTCCTGCCCGCCGGCGTCGAGTTCCGGGGCGGCGGGTTTGGGCACCTTGGGAGCCTTCGGCTTCTCGGTGGCGTCGGACGCCGGCGCTTCCCCGTCGCGCTGGCGACGGGTGCGCTTGCGAGGCGTGCGGGCAGGGCTTTCTTCCTGGCCCTGCGCGGACTTGGCCACAGGCGCACCGCCGTCGGACGGCTCGGACGCACGGTCGCCGGCATCGGCCTTCGCCTCTGCGCGCACAAACCCGTCGGACGCGGGCTTGTCGTCCGCAGGCCTCCCGGCCGGCCTGCCGTCGCCCGACGCCGCCGGCGCAGGCGCCGTCGCGCCGTCCCCGGACTTGCCGCCGTCGGCTTTCGCCTCTGCAGGCGCTTGCCTGCCGTCTGCGGGTTTGCCGTCCGCAGGCCCGCCGGGCGCAGCCTTGTCGCCGGATGGACGCTCGGAGCCGACCCGCCCCTTTGCAAGCTGTGCGGAGCCTTCGGCCGCCGGCTCATCGGTATGCTGTCTGTCGGCGCGGCGGCGGCGCGGGCGGGCGGGGGCGGCGGACGGGGCCTCCCCGTCGCCTTGGGGCACAGGGGCGTCCGCAACAGGCGCGGCGGGCGCGCCCTCTGAAGTGCGGGCAGGTTCGGGTGCGGACGCGGGCTCGGCGGGAAGAGCCGCCGGCGCGTCTACGCGCTCTTGGTCGCTCATGCTTGTTCAACTTTCTTCCAGTCGGCGAGGAAGCGCTCGAGGCCGCGGTCGGTCAGCGGGTGCCCGATGCACTTCTTGAGCGCGCCGAAGGGCACGGTCGCGATGTCGGCGCCCATGAGGGCGGCCTGGGCCACGTGGTGCGGAGAGCGCACCGAGGCGGCGATGATCTCGACCTCGTGGCCGAAGTCGTAGTTCTTAACGCAGGTCACGATGTCGGACAGTTGGGTCAGGCCGTCTTCGGCGATGTCGTCGAAGCGGCCCACGAACGGCGAGACGTAGCGCGCGCCGGCACGGGCGGCCATGATGGCCTGCGGGGCGGAGAAGACCAGCGTCATGTTCACCGCGATGCCCTCGGAGGCGAGCTGGCGGGTCGCGGCGAGGCCCTCGGCCATCACGGGCACCTTCACGACGACGTTGGGGGCGATCGCGGCGAGGCGGCGGCCGTCGGCCACGATCTCGTCGCACGTCATCGCCGTGGTCTCTGCGGAGACGGGACCGTCCACGACCTCGCAGATGCGTGCGATGTGGTTCTCGAAATCCGCGAGCCTGCCCCCGATTTTCGCGTAAAGCGAGGGGTTGGTGGTGACGCCGGCGACGACGCCCCAGGACGCGGCCTCGCGGATCTCGTCGAGGTCCGCGGTGTCCAAAAAGAACTTCACGATGGCTCCTTTGTTCAAAAACGGCCGTTCGTATTGCGCTCTCGCCCCGCACGGTTTCGGACGGCCCTGAAAGACGGCCCGCCCATGCCGCCGGACATGGATATAGGCATGGTCTGTTCCAAGCGGCGCGGTGTCCGATACGTATATGGGAAAGAGGATTGCATCGGCAACTATAGCACCTTCGTCGGCGCTACGCCATCAAAACACACAAGACGGTGCGATGTGCTCACAAAACCCCGCCCGTACACCATCCTTAAAAACGGTCCTATTTTTTTGAAAAAGGGCACAGCGCGCCGCAGGGCTCGCCCCTTAAAAACGCGCCGCCCCCGGTTTGCCCGGAAGCGGCGCGCCGGCCGTCGCACCGTTAAGGCGGTCCTTGGAATCGCCGTGCAAGGACACGCGGCCCAGACAGGGCGGAAGTGCGGCCTTCTGCGGGACGACCTAAAGCGCCTCGACCCGACGCACAACCTCCTGCGCCGCCTCGACGCCGTGGTCGGTGAGGGTGCACCCCGAGCTGCGGCGCATCGGCCTGCGCCCCCCCACCGAGGCGATCTCGGAGCGCTCGATGCAACCCGAGTCCTCCAGACGCAGCACGGCCATCGAGACCGTGGGCTGCAGCATGGACGTCATCTCGACGATGCGCATCACCGGCATCGAGCGCACGCCGGCGTGGGCAAAGCATAGCAGCGTGAACGCGTCGGCCGTCATCGGCATCGAACCCATCTTCGCCACAAGCGGCACCAGCTCGCCCATCTCGAGCTCCTTGAGGCCCACCGCCTCGTCGGAGGCGTCCACGATCGCCTGGATCATGCGGTGGACGTACGAGGTTCCCTTGCGCGTGAGCATGCAGCGCAGCCTGCGACGGTCGTCGTTGCTCGCGGTGCGCGTCATGTAGCCGAGTTGCGACAGGTGGTTGCTGCGGTGCGTCATCGTGGGGCAGGAGATACCCTGCTCGGACGCGATCTGGGTGGCCGAGTAGCCCTTGTGCTCGTGCAGTGCGCACAAAATGGCGAACTCCTCGAAAATCATACGCGAAGAAGCCGGGGGCTCCTTGCGCAGGGCGTTGAAACGCCTGCGTATTTCAATGTATTGGGTCACATCCACGTGAATTCAACATCCTCTCGGGGGTCGACATACTGGGACGCCGCCCGCCTTGTCTGCAGTTGCGAGCACCACACCGCGTCAGGCCACCGCTCGCACGACGGCCCACCTCTTTCGACCGACACGGCAACCGCCCTCCGGCAGCTCCCCCCAACACGCCGTCGCGGCCTCGTCGCGGGCATCGCATGCAAAGGTGCCGCCTCTGCCCGGCCGGCCAGGCCCTCGCCGGTCCACAAACAGCGCAGCCTGGTCAGAGTCCGAGTTCCCAACACCCTTGTCATTTTTTATTCTACTATTTGTCATTTTCCTCGGTCAGCCTCACCATGCAATACTCACATGTTCAACCTATGTCTCATCCGCACCCAATCGCGGCACGGTGCCGGGGATAGATGCGCACACCCGTTTTGCACAGGTCCAACCCATATTTTGCACATGCGGGCCGTATACTTGGTAGGTTTACCGGCGTGACCGAAACCGCCGGACACCCGGCGGCCCACCCCGCCCCGACCAGCTCAGGAAAGGCCCATGTCCCTGCGAAGCAACCCCCGCGGCGCGTTCGTAACGTTCGAGGGCGTCGACGGTGCCGGCAAGACCACGCAGTGCGCCCTGGTGTGCTCCGCCCTCGCGGCCGCGGGGCGCGAGGTGGTGCGCCTGCGCGAGCCCGGCGGGACCCCGGTGGGCGAGCGGGTGCGCGGGCTGCTGCTCGACCCGGCGCTCGCCGGGATGGACCCCGTCTGCGAACTGCTGCTCTACGAGGCCGCGCGCGCTCAGCTCGTGGGCGCGGTCGTGCGTCCGGCCCTGGCGCGCGGCGCCGTGGTGGTGAGCGACCGGTTCTTCGACTCGACGGTCGCCTACCAGGGCTTCGGCCGTGGGCTGGGACCGGGGCTCGTCGAGGGGGCCAACGGCCTGGCCTGCGGGGACGTGGCACCCGACCGCACGCTGCTGCTCGACCTCGCGCCCGCAGAGGCCCTGGGCCGGGCGACCCGGCAGGGGGCCGACCGCGTGGAACGCGAGGGCGTCGCCTTCCAGGAGCGCGTGCGCGCGGGCTTTCTCGAGGCGGCGCGGCGCGACCCCGGGCGCGTGCGCCTGATCGACGCCTCGGGCCCGGTCGAGGCGGTGTGGGGCCGCGTGCGCTCCGCCCTCGACGGCCTGTTCGAACTGCCCGAGCGGCCTCCGACCGACGAGGTGGCCTATGCCGGGCGCTAGCAGCCTGCTCGAGCGCGGCCTCATGGGCCAGGACGCCGTGCGCTCGTTTTTGGAAAACGCGCTGGCCGGCGGCCACCTGGGCCACGCCTACCTGTTTTTGGGAGCTCCGGGGTCGGGCAAGCTCGACGCCGCCTGGGCGCTCGCCCAGGGCGCCGTCTGCCCTGCGGGCGGCTGCGGCGCGTGCGACGACTGCGTGCGCACGGCCCGCAGGACCCACCCCGACATCCACCTGCTGCGCCCCGAAAGCGCCCAGGGGTACCTCGTCGGGCAGATCCGCGCCCTCATCGACGACCTCGCCCTGGCCCCCATCCGCGCCGCACGCAAGGTCTACATCCTCGACGAGGCGGAACGGCTCACTGACGCCACGGCGAACGCCCTGCTCAAAAGCCTCGAGGAACCGCCCGACAACGTGGTGTTCGCCCTGCTCTCCACCGCGCGCGACGCGGTGCTGCCCACCGTGCTGTCGCGCTGCCAGGCGGTGCCGCTGCGCCCAATAGCGCCTGCGCGCGCCCTTTCCCTGCTCGTCGAGCAGACCGGCATGCCCGAAAACCTCTGCCGCCGGGCGGCAGCCTGCTGCCCGTCCCCCGCGCAGGCGCGGGAGTTTCTGGGCTCGGAGGCGCGCCAGCAGGCCCGCCGCGCCGCGCTCGACTGCATCGACCGCCTGCCCGACGCCGACGAACTCGACGTCCTGCAGGGCGCAAAGGCCGCGGTGCTCGCCGCCAAGGCGCCCCTGGCCGACTTCAAAGAGGCCCAGCAGGCGGTGCTCGACGAGAACGCCAAACTGCTCTCAGGCCCCGCGATGCGCGAGCTCGAGGACCGCCAAAAGCGCGAGCTCACCGCGCGCGAGCGCTCGGGTATCATGGAGCAGCTCGGTGCCGTGCGCTCGCTGCTGCGCGACGCCCTGGCCCTTGCGGCGGGCAGCGGCGAGCCGCCCGCATGCGACGACTACGCCCGCGCCGCACGCGTCTACGCGCAGCGCCTCGGGGTCGACGGCCTGACGCGGGCGCTTGCCGCGGCGGGCCAGGCCGAGGCCCGCGTCCGACGCAACGTCTCCCCCCAGCTGGCTCTGGAAGCCCTGCTGTTCGAAATCAAGGAGTTGATCGCGTGCCGATCGTGATTCCCGTCCGCATGCACTACAGCATGCAGGACCTCTGGTTCGACCCCAAGTCGACCGGCGCCAAGAAGGGCGACCACGTGGTGGTCGCGACCGAGCGCGGCACCGAGCTCGGCCTCGCCTGCGGAGACCCGTTCGTGGCCTCGGTCAAGGAGGTGCACGGCGAGTTGAAGCCCGTGCTGCGCGTCGCCGACGAAAGCGACCTTTCCAAGGCCGAGGCCCTCGTGCGCAAGGGCGAAGAGGCCATGCCGGTCTTCCGCCGCCTCGTGAAGGAAAACGGCCTGGACATGAAGCCCGTGGGCGTCGAGTTCCTCTTCGGCGGCGAGAAAGCCGTGTTCTACTTCGCCGCCGAGGAGCGGGTCGACTTCCGCGAGCTGGTGCGCGAGCTGGCGTCGCACTTCCACCAGCGCGTCGACATGCGCCAAATCGGCGTGCGCGACGAGGCGCGCCTCGTGGGCGGCTATGCGCCGTGCGGCCAGGAGCTGTGCTGCGTGCGCTTTGGCGGCGAGTTCGAGCCCGTCTCGATCCGCATGGCCAAAGAGCAGGACCTGCCGCTGAACTCCGCCAAGATAAGCGGCGTGTGCGGCCGGCTGATGTGCTGCCTGCGCTACGAGTTCGAAGCCTATCGCGACTTCAAGCAGCGCGCCCCCAAGAAGAACGCCCTCATCGACACGCCGCTGGGCAAGGCGAAGATCGTGGAGTACAACACCCCGCGCGAGACGCTGACGCTGCGCCTGGAGAACGGCAAGTCGTTCACCGTCGCCTTGGCGGACATGACGTGCAGCGAGGGGTGCCGCAAGCGAGCCGCAGAGCAGCACGCCCCGCTGCGTCCCGACACCGTGACCCGCGAGGCGCTCGAGGCGCTCGGCACCGCCGAGATAGCCCTGCAACTCGCCGAGCTCGACCGCACCAACAGCCCTGACGGCGGCTGCACGCTCGACGACTCGCTGCTGAGCTCCCGGGAGCGCCGGCACCGCAGCGGCAGCCGCGCGGGGGGCGCCGGCACGGGCGCGCAGGCGGGCGGCAAGCGCCGCGGGCAAGACTCCTCCGACGGCGGGCGGACGCCGCGCCGCACGAACAAGGCCGCCGACCGCACGGAGGGCGCGAACACGGACGGCGGCGAGGGCGCCGCGCCGGGACGCCGCCAGCACAAGGGCGTCGAGAGCGAGGCGAAGGCGCAGGAGCAGCGTCGCCCGCGCGGCGGCGGGATGCGCCCGCGCCGCACGAACAAGGCCGGCGGCGACCCGAAGCCTGCGCCCGAGGAGCGTGCGGGGACACGCGGGCCGGACGGCGGCGAGGGCTCCCCGACCCGCAGGACACGGCGCCACCACACGGTGCCGACCGCGGCGCAGGCCGACGCAGGCGGGACGGAGCGACGCGAGCAGGCCCCGCGCCGCAGGCCCGCCGAACGGCGCGAGCAAACCCGCGGGACGGACGGCGACGCGGGCGGCCAGGCCGGCGTAGGCGGGCAGCGACGGCGCCACCGCGCCGCAGGCAGCGGCGACGCGGGCAGGACGGCGGACGGGCGGGCAGGCGAGAACCGCGGCGGGCGCGAAGGCGCGGGCGGCACCGCCCAGGGCGGGCAGAGGCCTGCGACGCGGCGCCGCAGGCCGGGCGACCGAGGCGGCTCGGGCGGGGCGAAGCCCCCGGCCGACGTCTAGGGCGATCTCGGGGCCGCCGCGCGGGGCGTGCAGGGCGGCCCCGCACATGGATGCGACAAAGGAGGGCGTGAGGCCGATGGGGTACAAGGTTGCGGTTCTGACGGACGCGGATGGCGGAGCCGGAACCGCGCAGGTGTGCGCGGCGCTTGGACAGGCAGGCCACGAGGTGCTGGCCCTCCCCTGCGACGCTTCGCTCGCCGGGAAGCTGCGCGCGGCGCGGCCCGAGGTCGCCTACCTGGCGCTCGGCGGGCGTCGCGGGGAAGACGGCGCGGTGCGCGGGCTGCTCGAACTGCTCGGCGTCCCCTGCGTGGGGTCGGCGGCGGCGGTGTGCCGCGGCGTGTGGGACAAAGCCGCCTTGGCACACACCCTGGCCGAAGCCGTGGGGCGCGGCGAGCTTGGGTCGGGCATGCCGGCCACGCTGTGCCTGGCGCGCGCCTGCCTCGACGAGCTGGGCGCCGCCGACGCCTTCGACCTGGTGGCCGAGTTCATCCCCGGCGGCTACCCCCTGTGTGTGAAGCCCGCGCGCGGCACCGGGGCGGCCGGCGTGCGCAAGGTCGACGGGCAAGACGGGCTTGCGGACGCCCTGCGGGCGGCCCTGGAGCACGATGACGAGGCGCTGGTGCAGGAATGGGTCGAAGGCGTGGAGCTTGCAGTGTGCGTCGTCGGCGACCTCGACGACCTGCAAGTACTGCCGGCCGTCGAGGTCGTGCCGCGAGAAGCCGCGTTCTTCGACGGGGCTTGCCGCCGCGACGGGGCGCCCGTCGAACGCCACGCCCCCGTGCGCCCCGCCTCGCTGCACGCCGACCGCAGCGAGGCCGAGGCCATCCGCAGCGAGGTGGAACGCACCGCCGTGGACGCCTACCTGGCCTGCGGCTGCCGCGACCTGGGCTGCGTCGACCTGGTGTGGGACGGGGCCCGGGCGCGCGTCATCGACGTCAACCTCGCACCGGACATGGCCCCCGGCTCGCCGCTGCCGCTGGCGTGCGCCGCCGCGCAGATCGAGCCGTCCGAGCTGCTCGACGCGCTCGTACGCGTCGCGGTCGAGCGAGGGTAGGCAGCCTGGGCGCGCCTGGACCGACAGGGACGCTGCGGCGCCCGCCCTCCCTACGCCGTCTCGGCGCGCAAGGCCTCCACGGGGCTCGCGCCGACATCGACCTT
>CAZUFB010000023.1:0-11165 GCA_964619775.1 uncultured Coriobacteriaceae bacterium | reverse complement strand
CCTACGCCGTCTCGGCGCGCAAGGCCTCCACGGGGCTCGCGCCGACATCGACCTTGCGCAGGGCGTAGGCGCAGGCCAGCACCACCACGACGAACGACGCCGCGGAGGCGGGCAGCACGCACCACGGCACGGCGAAGCCCGTCCCCCCGGTGCTCGCCCCCATGGCCGTCCAGAAGAGCAGCGACACCGCGCACGACACCAGCGCCGACCATGCAAGAACCCGCACGCCGTAGATGAGGCACTCGCACAGCAGCATCTTGCGCAGGCCCCCGGCCGTCATGCCCACCGAGCGCAGCACGGCGAACTCGCGGCGGCGCAGCCCCACGCTCGTGTGCATGTTGTTGAACGCGCCGGTCACCGCGATAAGCGAGACGATGGCGGCAAACGCCCACAAAAACGCCTGTGCCGTACGGAACAGGCCCTCCTGGCCCGCCGACGCCGACGACGCGTTGTAGAGGCGCGAAGAAGACAGGCCCAGCGCCTGCAGATGCGCCTGCAGGGAAGCCTCGGTGGCCGCAGGGTCGTCGGAGCGCACCAGGACCTCCCAAAAGAGGTTGGCGTAGGCATCCGGGCTCTCGACCAGGCTCGCGTCGACCGCCCCGAGCGCCGACAGGGGCAGCAGCAGCATGGGCGACGAAGGCGTCCCGACCCACCAGGGGCCCTCGTCCACGAAGGCGCCGACCTCGATGCGAATCTCACGAAGCCCATACTCGGCATACACGGTCTCACGGCCGACCTCGAACGTGTACGACTCGACCGTCGCAAGTCCGCCGTTCACGTCGCCCAGACCCGAATCCTTGACCTCAGAGGCGCCCACCATGGTGCCCGGTTCACCTGAAAACGGCTCGACGATGCCGTAGTTCACGCCGTCGGACAGCGACACCGCTTGGACCGCGACGGCAAGAGGCTCGTCGGCGTCCATGAAGAGCCCGACGTCGAGGCCGAGGCTTTCGAGCCAGGCGCGATAGACGTCGTCTTGGACAAACGACACCGTCATCTCGAAGACGCTTCCGCAAGCCTCGACAAACTCGTCGGAAAAGATGTCCGCGTCGAGTCCGTCGTACACCCCGTCCATGATGCGGACGACGAGGTAGGCACCGTAGGCCGAGGCGGTCACGCCGTCCGACGCCGCCAGAACCCCCAGGGCCTCCTCTGCGGTCGCATCGCTGCTGATGTTTCCCTCTTGGAACCAATAGCGCAGGTCGTAGGGGCGGTCGACCGCCTCGGGCATCATCGCCGCAAAAAACGCGTTTGCGTAAGTTCCCAGAAGCAGGGCGGTGGTCACAAGCACGGTGCCCGTCACGAGCGCACCCACCGTGGCGCGACGCGGCTTCGAGGCGCGGCGGAAGCTCTTGGCCGCGACAGAGCCCTCGACGCCGAATATCCTTCCGGCGAGGCGCCCCGAGCGGCGCACGCCGGCGGGAACCCGCACGTCGGCGACCGAGCGGACGGCGTCGATCGCGCTCTGGCGCGCAGCACGCCGGGCGGGGCCGCGGGCCGACAGCAGCGTCGTCGCAAACGCCAGGACGACGGCGCCGACCAGAATCGCCCATGAGAACGCCAGGGGGACGCCGCCGGTGCCAACCGTCTCGTAATCGAACAGGCCGGATACCCACGAGTCGACAAACGTGCTGCACAGCGCAAGCACAAGGGCCGTGCCGCCATAGCCTAGGGCGACCCCGAGCGGCACGCCTGCGGCAGCGAGCAGCAACGCCTCGCGCAGCACCATGCCCCGCAGCTGACGGCGCGTAGCGCCCACCGAGGCGAGCAGGCCGAACTGGCGCGTACGCTCGGTCACCGAGATGGCGAACGAGTTGCGGATGAGCATGACCGAGCTTGCCACGACGACCGCGAGCACGAGGGCCGTGAACGCCGCAAGCGTCCGGTAGGCGCCGATGTTGAACGAAAACGACGTGAGCCGGTTGATGTAGGAGTTCTCGAAGAGGGTCGCCCCGGGGAACAGCGACGCGACAATCTGGATGGCCGACAGCGGGTCGTTGACGTTGAGCCACACCTGGTAGACGTCGCCGTCGAGCCCCTCTGCCACGGTGAAGGCCGGCAGGCCCGCCACCGACCCGCCCGCACCCGTCATGCCCGAGAACAGGGCGGAGTTGTCGGCATAGAACCCACACACGGTGAACGTGCGGGCCTCGACGTCGGCGAGCTCCTCGTCGAGCCCCTCCTCACCGGTCAGGACGTCGTCGCGCGCGTCGACGACCTCGCCGGTCTCGACCGAGACGCGATGGCCCACCTCCAGGACGATCTCGTCTCCCACCGCGACGTCGAGGACGCCCGAGCGCACGAGCGAGGCGGGGAGCAGGAGCTCGTCGGACGATGTTGGAAAGTCCCCCTCCTCCAGGCGCAGCGCCACGAGGTCGGCGAACGCCTCGATGTCGGTGCCCGGGGCAAAACCTTCGACGCACACGTAGGGGGAAAGCTCGTTAGAGGCGTTCACGAGGGCGTACCCCTCGCGCTCGACGGCGGCGCTGCGGGTAACCTCGGCAGCACCGTCAAGCGCCGCGACCTGCTCGGCCGTCGCCCCCAACACCGAGGCGTTGTAGGAACCGTTGAGCGCGACCTCGGCCGCGACGATGTAACGGTAGAGGCTCAGCGCCGAGGTGACGACGGCGAGGATAAGCGCCGTGGCCAACGCGATGCCCGCGACGGTCACGGCCGTACGGACGGGGTTGCCCTTGAGCGAGCGCACCGTGCAGGTTCCCAGGACGCCCATGGCTAACGCACCCGCTCGTCGTGCACGATGCGGCCGTCCTCGAGGGAGATGATGCGGTCCGCCTGCAAGGCGATGTCCTGGTCGTGGGTGATCATCACGAGGGTCTGCCCCGTCTCGCGGTTCGAGCGGCGCAGAAGAGACACGATCTCGGCCGAGTTTTTGGAGTCGAGGTTGCCTGTGGGCTCGTCGGCAAGCACGATGGAAGGATTGTTGGCAAGCGCCCGGCCGATGCTCACGCGCTGCTGCTGGCCGCCCGAAAGCTGGTTGGGCAGGCTATGCTCGTGACCCGTCAACCCCAGGGTCTCGACGAGGCGCGCGACGGCACCGCGATCCGGACGTCGTCCGTCGAGCAGGATGGGCAGTTCGATGTTCTCGACGACGTCGAGCACCGGAACGAGGTTGAAGAACTGGTAGACGATACCGACCTCGCGGCGGCGGAACACCGCCAGCTGCTCGTCGGAACGCGAGAAGACGTCGGACCCGTTGACGAGCACCGTCCCCGACGTGGGGCGGTCGACTCCCCCCAACATGTGCAGCAACGTGGACTTGCCCGACCCCGACGCACCGACGATGGCCACGAACTCCCCGCGCTCGATGTCGAAGGTCACGTCGTCGAGCGCGCGCGTCTCCGTGGCGCCCTTGCCGTAGACTTTGACGAGGTGTTCGACCTTGAGGATCTCCATCGCGAAACCTCCCGTCGCGACGCGGGGCGCTGCCGAAGCGGCCGCCCCTCCCAACCGTAGCACCCATCGTGCCACACGCGGGTTGCGGCGAGCTGTGCGCCCGGTGACAGATGCGTCACTTTGCGGCACGCGGGCCGCGGCGCGGGCTACAGCGCGCGGATGCTCGGGAACGTCATCGCGAAGCGGGCGCCGCCGCGGGGCGTGTTGCCGGCCGACAGGGTGCCCCCCTGGGCGGTCACGAGGCAGCGCGCGAGGGCCAGGCCGATGCCGACCGACCCTGCCGCCGACCCCTCCCCCTTGTAGAAACGCTCGAAAACGTGCGGCAGGTCGTGCCGTGCGATACCGGGACCCGTGTCGGTCACCACGATGCGGGCGGCGACGGCGTCCTGGGACGCTTCGATGCGCACCGTGCCGCCCGCCGGGGTGTGCTCCATGCAGTTCTTGACGACGTTGGCCAGGGCCTCCTTGCTCCACCCTGCGTCGCCCTCGAAGACCTCGTCGCCTGTCGCCAAGGCGACCTCGAGGGTCTGCTCGTTGAGCTCGAAGGCTATGCGCAGCGAGTCGACGGCGGCCTCCACGAGGTCGGCGATGCGCACCGGGGCGCTGGTGAGCCGCAAGGTCCCCGCGTCGGCGCGCGCCAAGGTGAGCAGCGAGGTGACGAGCCAGTTCATCTGGTCGGAGGTGCGACGCAGCTCGCGGACGAGCGAACGGCGGCGCTCGGGGGCCGTGTCGGGTCGCCCGAGCAGCTCCAGGGAGAGGTTTATCGACATGAGGGGCGTGCGCAGCTGGTGCGAGATGTCGGCAAGCGAGTCGGCCAGGCGGTCGCGCTCGCCGCGCAGGGCGTCGGCCTGGTTGCGCAGCAGCGTGCAGGCCTTTTGCAGCTCGTTGGCGAGCACCGACAGCTCGCCCTCCTCGTAGTCGTCGAAGCCCTGCACGCTGCGGACGTCGCGCAGGATGAGGTCGAGGCGCTCGGCGAGCCCCGCGATGCGCCGGGCGCGGCGGCGCCCCACCGCGGCGAACAGCGCGCACAGGCAGCCGCAGGAAACGAGCACGCAGAGGCCCGCAGCAAGGCCGGCGCACAACGACACCTTGACGCGGAAGGTCGTCCCGTAGACGACCGACCACACCAGCAGCGCGGACAGAAGGGCCGCGGCCGGGCACCCCAGCGCCACGACGGTGCAGAGCCGGCGGTCGCCGGCCGAAAGCGCCATCTTCTCCCCCTAGCCGGCCACGCGGTAGCCTATGCCGCGCACCGTGGTGATGAGGCGGGGGTTCGCCGGGTCGTCCTCGATCTTGTCGCGCAGCCGCTTGACGTAGACCGACAGCGTGTTGTCCTCCACATACTCGCCCGCGGCGTCCCAGATGGCGTCGGCGAGCTGCGCGCGCGACAGCACGCAGCCCGCAGCGTTCATGAAGGTGAGCAGCAGGCGGTACTCAAGCGCCGAGAGGCACAGCTCGCGACCGGCCTTGGTGGCAACGCCGCGCCCCACGTCGAGCCGCACGTCGCCCAGCTCGAGCACCGAGCGTTGGCGCCCCGCGCGGCGCAGGACGCTGCGGATGCGCGAGACCAGCTCGCGCGGGCGGAACGGCTTGGCCATGTAGTCGTCGGCCCCCATGTCGAGCCCCGCGACGGTGGTGAACTCGTCGTTGGCGGCGGTGAGGAAGATGACCGGAACGTCGGCCGCCTTGGCCGCCGCGCACACCGCGAAGCCGGTGCCCCGGGCCAGGCCGATGTCGACGAGGGCGATGTCGAACGGCTCCTCGGCGAGCAGCAGACACGCCCCGTCCTGGGTGGGCGAGCTCTTGACCGTGAAGCCCTCGGCCGCGAGATACTCGACAAGCCCCTCGACGATCGACGGGTCGTCCTCAGCGACGAGGACGCGGACCTGGGACTGGAACATGGAAGCTCCTCCTTGAGACGGGCCGGCGTTGCGCACGATTGTAGCGCCGACCGGGAAGCGGCGCGGCAGCAAGGCCGCGAACCGCGGAATTCGCGCGGGCACGCCGAAAGCGGAAACCCGCGCACGCCGGCTTGCCGTACCATGCAAGGGCACGCAACGCCCCGGCACCGAAGGAGGACCCGTGAACCTCGCCCAGGCAATCGAACACGCCAACGCCCTCTCGTTTCCCGGGTTCTTCAGCGACGACGCGACGCTGGTCTCCGACCGCGAGAAGAACGAGGAGGCCATCGGGCTGCTCATGGACGCCTGGATGAAGGCGCCGCGGGGCTCCGAGCCGTTCTCCTTCGACCTGGTGCGCGACCTGGCCGACCGCAACCGCGCCACCTGCGACGCCTACGGCGTCGAGCGCCTGCGCGACACGCGCGGCTCGAACCTGGCGCGCAGCCTGTCCGACGACGACCTGGTGCGCGGGGTGGCCGCGCTGCAGCACCGCACGCCGGCCCAGGTGCGCCGCGAGGCAGGGCCGGGCCTCAGGGACCTGGGCGTCGCCTACACGAGCGCGCCGGTGTCGGGCACGGTCGCCGGCATCGACATCGAGACCACCGACATCTACCCCGACCGCGGCTACATCGTCAACGTGGGCCTCCAGTTCATCGAGCTCGCACCCACCGCCACGTCGGACCGCGGCTACGTGGCGTATTGCGGCATGCCCGAGGAGTACGCCGAGAAGGGCGTCCCGCTGGCCGACATCCACCACATCTCGTGGGACGATCTGGCGGGCAAACCGCCCTTCCGCGAGAACGCCGCGCTGCAGAAGGCCATCCTCGCCTCGCTGACCTCCTATCCGTTCATGGCGCACAACGCCGCGTTCGAGGACTCCTGGTTCCTGCTCCACCTCAACGGCTCCGCGGAGGCGCGCAAGGCGGGGCAGGTCGTACCCATCCACACGCGCGACATCTGCCGGCGCGTAGACCCGCAGACCAAGCTGCTGCCCCACGAGGACAAGCCCGCGACGCTCGAGAACTGGGCACGCCGCCGCGGCACTCTCAAACCCCACGAGAAGGAGCGCCATCTGGGCCTCGACGACGTGACGCTCATGCTGCGCACGGTGCAGGCGGAGTTCAAAGAGCGCAACATGTTCGCTTAAGGGCCGTCCGCAGAGTTGCCCTGGTCGCCGGCAGAGGTTTGCGACGGGACACGCCCCCGCTGCAAGCGTCGGGGGACGCGGACGGAAGCGGCCCCGCGTGGAGCCCGTCCACCGCGAGGCCGCCGTGCGGCGGGACGAACCCGCCGGCCGTATGCTTCGGCCGAACAGCGCGGCCTTGGGCTGGGGCTACTCGGCGTCTCCGCCCTCGAGGATGTGCTGGACGGCGCGGCGCGCCTCGGTCATCGTGCGGCCGCAGGCCAGACCCGGGTACAGCTCGGGGTACACGCCGGTGAAGAAGCTGCCCGAGCAGTCGCCGGCGGCGTAAAGGCCCTCGATGACCTTGTTCTGCCGGTCGATAACCTGCATGTTCTCGTTGATCTTGACTCCGTCGCCGGTGCACAGGACGCAGCCGCCCGTCGTGATGCCGTAGAACGGCGGGGTCGAAAGGGTCGAAAGGCGGTAGTCCTCCTTGCCGAAATCGGTGTCGACGCCGCTTTCGGCGATCTCGTTGTAGCGCTCGACGGTGGCAAGGAACGCATCGACGGGGACGCCGAGGCCCTCGGCGAGCTCCTCGAGCGTGTCGGCCTTCACGAGGGTGCCCTCCTCGGCCATCTGGTCGAAGGTGCCGCCCTCCTCCATGTACATGTCGCGCATGATGATGGTGAGGCTCGCGCAGCCGAGCTTGTCGAACTTCACGACGTCGTCGCAGAAGTTGGCGTCCCACACGGTGTGCCAGGTGCCGTTGGTCTGCTGCACCGAGCTGTATACCGACCAGTCGTAGGGGCCCGACTCGTTCATGAAGCGCTCGCCCTCGGCGTTGACGCGCAAAAACGGCTGCGAAGAGGGGTTGAACTGGCCGGAATGCGGGAACTTCCAGCCGCCGGTCTCCTCGTCGCGCACAAAGCCGCAGGGGGTGCCGGGCTCGGTGAGGCCGCGGTCCCAGATCATGCCGGTGGGCTCGATGTCCTTCTCAGCGCCGACCCACATGGCGGCCTTGATGCCCTGGCCGGTGTTGAGGGTCCAGCCGTCGGTGGAGGTGCAGCAGCGCACGAGCATCGGGTTGAGGGCCTCGAGCATCTCGTAGTTGCCCGTGTAGCCGCCCGTGGCCAGAATGGTGTTCTTGGCGTTGATCTGGACGTATCCCTCGTCGGTGCTGAAGACGGCGCCCGTCACGGGGCCGTCGCCGTCGCGCACGAGCTCGACGAGGTCGTACTCGTAGTTGACGGAGTAGCCCTTCTGGCCGATGTAGTCTTCGAGCAGCATGTTGCGCGGCGTGCTCGCGTACTCCTCGGGGCAGTCCTCGCGGGCGTTGAAGTTGTGCTGCGTGGGGGCGCAGAAGTAGTGGCAGCCGCCCGCACCCTGCTCGTTGCCCGTGTTGGTCTCGAAGTAGACGTCGAAGCCGTAGCCGTCCATGATGTCGACGAGCCAGTCGCTCATCTCGGCGGAGTTGTCGATCCAGTTCTTGATGACGCGCTGGTTGGCCTTGCCGTTGCTGTAGCGGGTCAGGTCGTTGAGCATGAACATGGGGTCGGCTTCCTCGCCGGCCTCGACGCACTGTGTGGAGTTGCAGACGCCGTACCAGCTGCGGGTGGTGCCCAGCACGCCGGTCTTCTCGCAGACAATGAAATCCATGCCCGCGTCGGCCGCGGTGGCGGCGGCGACCATGCCGGCGTTGCCCGCGCCGACGATGAGCAGGTCGGTCTCGAGCGTGTTCACGATGTCGTCCTCGGAGATCTGGGGTGCGGTGCCGAGCCAGTCGATATCGGACATGTGCAGGCTGCCCCAGGCGGGCGGCTCGTGGGTCTGGGAGTAGGACTGTGCCTCGGACCCGGCGTCCTCGCCGTCCTCCGCGGCCTCGTCGGCCAAGGCGGCAGAGGCGATGCCGAGCGCGGCGACCGCGGCGGCGGTGCCGGCAACGAAGTTCCTACGGGTCGTTTCCATGGTTTGGCTTCCTTTCGGGACGGGCGGACCCCGACGGCGCCCTCGCCGCGGCTGGGCGTGCGGAGAAGGGCGCGGGGCCGCGTTGCGATCGATGCACGACACACAGACAGGCGGCAAAACCGCCGATGGGGGCGTCCTGCGCCGTGAACGGTTGCCAGTGTAGGAACACCCGGTCGCCCCGAAGTCCCCCGCAGCGGGGTATTTGCATGTTTTGCCTGCTTGCAGACTTGGTCCGCGGCACACCGCGCAGCGATGTGCGCTACTGTGTGGAAGGCTGCAGACCCAGGCTGCATCCCGGTGTTGACGTACTGTTACCAAGAAGGGGCGCAAAAAGGAGGCGGACACATGGGGGCATCCTCCGAACTCGCGGCAGAGAAAGCGGCCCCGTTGGCACTCTATGCGCGCTGCGGCCTCGCCTTGGCGCTCGGCACCTACTATACCTGGCTGCTCAACAACGGCGTCTTTCCCACCACCAGCGAGACCTACCCGCTTGCCCGCGAGTTCCAGACGGCCGCTGGGACGCTGCTTGCCGTGGCCGTGGCGCTCGCCGCACGGCGGCGGCCGTCGCTGGCGGCACCCGCCCCCGCGGCCGCCGGGGCGCTTGCCCTCACGATCGCCGGGTCGGCGCTGCTGCTGTCGGCCCCCGAAAGCGCATGGGGCGTGACCTTGGGGCTTGTCTTGGCAGCACTGGGGCACGGCTGGTTCTACTACCCGTTGGGGCTGTGCCTTGCACGCCTCGGCGCGGGGCGGCGCACGTTTGCAACTGTGGCCGGCGCGCTGCTGGCGGGCACGGCGCTCGGATATGCCGCGCCCGCCCCTGGCTACGCGGCGTCGGTCGTGCTGCTCACCGCCATCGGAACGATCCAGCTGCTCGCGGTGTTCTCCCCCTCCCGCCCCGCCCTCGAGGCGCTGTGCGGCGGCCAGGCCGTCGGGGACCTCGCGCTGGTCAACCCGCAATCGTTCCTGGCGCTCTCCCACCGGGTGTACGTGCTTATGGCCATCTTCGCGTTCGCCTTCGGTTTTGCGCTCTCGCTCAACATCTCCCAGCACACGCCGGTCTCGAGCTGGCTGAACCTGCTCGCCGTAGCAGGGGTGACCGTCTGGTTCCTGCTCGCCTCGTCGGGGCCGGCGCGGGAGGACGCGCTGTTCGCCGTCGCCGCGCTGCTCGTAGTTGCGGGGCTTCTCGCCGTGCCGGTCGCGAGCCTGGACTCCGGTGCGGTCGCCAACGGCCTCCTCTACGCCGGCAACTCGTGCTTCTCGATCCTGTCGTGGGCGGTGCTCGCGTCGCTGTGCGCGCGCAACCCGTCAGGCGCGCTGTTCGTGCTCGCCTGCGGGGGCATCGCCTCGGGTCTCGGCACCTTTGTGGGCGCCGACCTGGGCCATCTCGTGAACCTTTTGCTCGCCGTGCGGTCCGACGCAGCGTCGGCGGTGACGGGCGCTGCGGTGCTGCTGCTTTTTGGCTACGTGCTTGTCGGGCTGCGGGGCTTTTCCATCGCGGAAACCATCCGCGGCGTCGTGCCGGCCGTGCCCGTCTCGCCCGCGCCCGCCGCGCCCTCGCGCGACGATCTGTTCGCGCAGCGCTGCCGGGAACTCGCCGAAAAAGACGGCCTCACCGCGCGCGAGCGCGAGGTCATGGAGCTGCTCGCGCACGGACGCGACAGCCGGCACATCCAGGAGGCGCTCACCCTCAGCTACAACACCGTCAAGACGCACGTGAAGCGCATCTACCGCAAGCTCGACGTGCATAGCCAGCAGGAACTCATCGACCTGATCGAAGAAGGCGTCGACGCTCCCAACCCCGACCCGCGGTCCGAACGGAGGAATCCATGATCCGCACCGCACGGCCCCGCCGAGGGCTTGACGACCTGCTCGCCCACGCACGCGACCTCAAGGCGGTCTTCACCGACCTCGACGGGACGTTCCTCGACGCCGAACACCGGCTTCCTGCACGCGCCCCCGAGGTCGTGGACCGCCTGCAGGCGACCGGCGTGCGCTTTGTTCCGACAAGCGGGCGCACTCTGCACGCGCTGCGCGGCATCTTTGGACCGCTGCTCGACCGCATCGACGCCGTGGCGGGTAACGGCGCCGACGTCGTGGTGGGCGGGCGGCACGTGTTCCACGCGCCCTATCCCCTCGGGGAGGCCCGCGCCCTGCTGCGCGAGGTGCAGGAATGCGGGCTGCGGATGGGGTTTGCGGTGTTCGGGGAAGGCGACCCCTATCTGCTCGACATGGAAGCCGACTTTGCGCGTTCCTGCATCGAAAGCATGGAACGCGCCGAGGTGCGGCCGCTGGAGGACGGCATCGCCGGGGAGGAGGTCTCCAAGGTGGCCGTCATCGCGCGGGACGACGCGACCGAGGCGGCTCGGCTGCTGGCGACAGGTCCGCTCGGGGAGAGCTTTGACTTTGCACCGTGCGGGCAGCACTGGATCGACGTGCTCGCCAAGGGCGTGGACAAGGTCGACGGGGTACGCATGGTGCTGACCCACCTGGGTGCCGTGCCGTCGCAGGCCGTGGCCTTCGGCGACTCGATGAACGACCTGCGGATGATGGAGGAGCTTCCCTTGTCGGTTGCAGTGGCCAACGCGATGCCCGCGCTCAAAGAACGCTGCACGTTCGAGATCGGGGCAAACACCGAGGGGGCCGTACTCGACTGTCTGGAGCGGATCGCCGCGCTGCGGGAGAGCTAGAGAGGCCCATGGAACCGCCCTAACCCGCAGACCGGCGAGCTCGGAGCTCAGAGGGTCAAGGGGTCCGGAGGGTCA
>CAZUFB010000022.1:1754-29252 GCA_964619775.1 uncultured Coriobacteriaceae bacterium | reverse complement strand
GGATTTGCCTGCTGGGGAAGGTGTCGGGAGGAATAATGGCTGTCGATAAACTCAAGGTTGCTGAAATCATAGGCATTATGCGCGAGTCGCTTCAGGCCGACGGGGGAGACATCTCGCTTGTCGATGTCTCTGACGACGGTGTCGTGACGGTGGAGTTGCACGGAAGCTGCGCCTCGTGTCCGTTGTCGTCGTACGACCTTTCGATGGGCGTGGAGCGTGTGCTCAAGGAGCGCGTCCCGGGCGTCACGAGCGTTGTTGCGCTTGAGGACTAGGTTTGGCATGGGTACGGCTTGCTGAAAGGCGGGGTTTCCCATGGTTTTGTCGGACAGAAGCATTCGCGAAGAGCTCGGGACTGGGCGTATCGTGGTAGATCCGCTTGACGAAGGGGCAATCCAGCCGTCGAGCATCGACCTTCGCCTGGGCAACGACTTTAGGGTTTTCGAGCACTCGACCCACCTCTGTATCGATCCGCTTGAACGCGGGATTGACTACACCAAGCGCTGCACCGTTGTCGACGGAGGCGCCTTTGTGCTGCATCCGGGCGAGTTCGCATTGGGAACGACGCTTGAACGCGTCGTTTTGCCTGACAACGTCGTGGGTCGCCTCGAGGGCAAGTCGACCTTGGGCCGGCTGGGCTTGATGATCCATTCGACTGCCGGCTACGTCGACCCGGGTTGGGACGGGTTTTTGACGCTTGAGCTGGCAAACGTTGCCAACCTGCCGATTCTGCTGTACCCAGGTATGAAAATCGGGCAAATTTCGTTTACCTATATGTCCACCGCGGTGGACAACCCATACGGATCCCCGCAGCTGGGAAGCCATTATCAAGGTCAGGTAGGTGCGACGCCGTCCGCCTTGTTGTAAACCGCTGGACGGGATTACCTGACACGCGGCGTTGTGTTGGCTTGTTGAAGGAGCTGCGGCAAGGAAGGGGATGAGATGGAGGAGAGGATCGTTGCCCCAGGTGTGGACGTCGCGTCGTTCGATGCTGCCCTCACTTCCCTCAGCGTCGAGGGCTACGAGGACGAGGCGGTTGAAGCTGCGCGTACGGCTGCCGCTGCGGGTGAAAAGCGTCCGGTTGCATGCTGGAACCTTCGCGGCTGTGCAGGTCTGATGGGACTCGTTGCGCCCATGCAGGAAGAGTGTCCACACAGTCGGACCGACTGCTACAGCCCCTGTCCGACCGAGTGCCAGTACACCGTGTGCGAGCGTCCGTGGCATCGGACGTCATCCGACTTCAACCTGATTCTCGATCCCACGGTCGACCGCATGGTTGCCGTCAAAAAAAGCTGCTATACGTGCGAGTATTTCCTCAAGAACGCCCCGCGCGTCGGGGAGGGGGCGTCCGATGGCGCGTTGGTTCCCGACGCCGCGACTAAGGATGCGGCGGGCGGCGTGACCATCCACCTGTTCTAGACGGCGTCTCGCCGCCGCTTCGGGCGTTGGGGCTGTTCGGGCAAGTAAACGGCGATTCATTGCGGGAAGTGCGATGCTGAACGACATCTACCAGGCGCTCGACCCGATCGCCTTTTCCATCGGGTCGTATGAAGTTCGGTGGTACGGTCTGGCCTATATTGCCGGTTTTCTTATCGCCGCCGTGATGCTGTACCGGACGGCAAGGCGCTGGAAGCTTCCGCTGAGCATCGACGAAGTGTGCATCGTCGTGGTGATAATCGCCTTGGGCGTCATCGTTGGCGCACGCGCGTCCTATGTGCTTTTCTACAATCTCGAGTACTATCTCGAGCATCCGGCGCACATCCTGATGTTCACCGAAGGCGGGATGTCGTTCCACGGCGGCTTGGCGGGTGCGCTGGTAGGCGGGTTCCTTGCGTGCCGCTACCTGAAACTGTCGTTTCTCACAATATGCGACCTGGTGGTTATCGGAGCGCCGTGGGGGCTGTTCTTTGGCCGGTGCGCAAACTTCGTGAACGGGGAGCTATGGGGCAAGGAGACCGACCTACCTTGGGGTGTGGCCTTCGAATCGGGTGGCGGCGTGATGCGCCATCCGTCCCAGCTTTACGAGGCGGTGCTTGAAGGCCTGGTTATCTTCGCTGTGCTCTATGCCTTGTCCCGCAAGGTGCCGCCTCGCCCACAGGGAACGTTCATCGGGACGTTTTTGGTGCTCTACGGGGTGTTTCGCTTCCTTATCGAGTTTGTTCGCGTACCCGACGCACAGCTGGGCTATCTGTTCGGGCCCATTACGATGGGCCAGCTGCTGAGTTTGCCGCTCGTTGTCGCTGGGGTGGCGGTGCTGGTCGTAGCGCGCCGGCTTAAACGGCCCCAGCGCCTGCGTCTGGGGTAGCCGGACCGGGCTTGTGCCCTTTTGCGGCAAAGTGTCTACGGTGCTTTGCGCTGCGTGAAAATCCTGCGCGGAAATCCCGTGCGGAAATCCCGTGCGGCCTTTATCGCATGGTTATTTTTATGTAACATACTTCTGTTATTTCGGGCGAGGCCCGTGTTCGTAGCAATGAAGCGGCGAGACGGTGCGCACACCTTTGGTTCAAGTTGAGTCTGTAAGTTAAGGAGCATGCATGTCCGGACACTCCAAGTGGGCTACCACGAAGCACCGCAAGTTCGCTCAGGACGCCAAGCGCTCGGCGCTGTTCTCCAAGCTTTCGCGCATCATCACCGTTGCCGCGCGCCAGGGTAACGACCCCAACCCCGACAACAACTTCGCGCTTGCCGCCGCAGTGGAGAAGGCGCGCCTCAATTCCATGCCCAAGGACAAGATCGACGCCGCCATCAAGAAGGCGTTCGGCTCGGGTGCCGATGCGGCAAGCTACGAGGAAGTCACCTACGAGGGCTATGGCCCGGCCGGCGTGGCCGTGTTCGTCGAGGCCCTGACCGACAACCGCAACCGCACCGCCGCCGACGTTCGCTCGGCTTTCTCGCACTCGGGCGGTAGCCTGGGCACCACCGGCTCGGTCGCGTTCCAGTTCGAGCGCAAGGGCACCGTTGCGGTGGAAAAGATTATCAAGAGCGACGACAAGAAGGTGGCCGACCGCGAGAACGCCGTGGACGAGGACGAGTTCATGATGGCGGTCGCCGAGGCGGGGGCCGACGATTATGAAGACAACGGCGACGAGTGGGTCGTCTACACCGCCTATGACCAGATGCAGGAGGTCCACAAGGGCCTTGAGGCGCAAGGAATCGAGGTCAAGGGTTCCGAGCTCACGATGGTCCCCACCACCCCCACGAGCGTTTCGGTGGCCGATGCCAAAAAGGTCATGCGCCTTATCGACCGCCTCGAGGAGCTTGACGACGTCCAGAACGTCTACCACACGATGGAGATGACCGACGAGATCGCCGAGGCCCTCGAGGAAGAGTAGCTTCCTTTTGCTGGGGCGGAAACGCCTTGTAAAAAGTACTCCAGAGATTTCGGGCCCCGGGTCTAACTCGGGGCCCGGCTGCGTATTATGGGTACAGTGCACACAGAGCCCGCACGACACGGGGCGACAGGCTGTAGGGACCGGATCGTCGGAAGGGACCGCCATGAAAACCTGGAAGCGCAACCTCCTCATCGTCTACCTTATATGCACCGTGCTCGCGACCGTGTTCTACTACATCCTGCTGTTCGAATCGGGGTTCCACCCCGCCCTCAAGGCGTTGCTCATGCTGCCGGGGCTGGCCCTGGTGGCCGGTGCGGTTGCGGCCCTCTACCTTGTCGTCTACGGGATCCTGCACGAAAAGGCGACGCTCCACGCGGGTTCCGGGGGCACCATCAACATCGAGCGCAGCGCTCTCGAGTCGACGGCGCGCCGCGCGCTCTCCTCGATCGAGGGGATCTCTTTGCAGCATGTCGTGGCGCGCGTCGTCGAGCGCAAGGGCGAGCCGGTCATCGATCTGACGGTGACGGCGGTGCCGTTTGGGGCTGAGTCGCTCATGGCGACCGCCGGTCGCATCCAGACTTCTGCCAAACAGGCCGTCGAGGCGTTCACCGACCATGAGGTTCGCTATGTGGCGGTGAACTTCGTCGAGCCGCAACGCCGCAGCGAGGTCAAGGCCGCCCAGGAGGCGGTGGATGCCCGTGCGGCGGCCGACTACGTACCCCCGCGCTACGAGGGTATCGACGACGCCGAGCCGTTCCGGCCTTCCTATGCGCGTACCGATGCGGCCGAGGTTCCTGTCGAGCCCAAAACGTCTCTGTGGGAGCGTTTCAAGGAACGCGTCGCGGCGTCGCGCGCCCAGCGCGACGAGGACGTCGTCGAGACCCGGGCCGTGGTGGAGGATGTGCCTGCAGATGGCGAGGCCGCAGGGCGGGGTGGCGATTTCAGGGAACCCGGTTCTTGCGCGCCCGATTCGGAAGGCGACGCCGCCTTCGACGCCTCGTTCGAATACAGGGGCCCTGGCGAACCCGCCGAGGCCGACGAACCCGACCGCGGCACGTCGCGCGCGTAGGAAGCGACGGCGCGCTTTGCGCGCCATGGGCGGTTGCGACCAGTCAGGTGGACACGCGCCTTGCGCGCCCCGGACGGGGCGTGCAGGCTCAACCGGCAACAGGAAGGCGGCACCATGTTAGAGAACATCAAGGAGCAGGAGGCGCCCGACGCCTTCGCCATGCGGGAGTTTTCCCCCGAGGCCGTCGAGGTACCGGCGTCTGTCGCGGAGGACGCCGGGCCGTGCCCGACGGGGAGCACCGAGCTGATGACCACCGACGCCCCGGCCGGCGAGAGCACGCTGTCGATCGACAACACGGTGGTGGAAAAGATAGTCGCCATTACCTGCCGTTCGGTCGACGGCATCTTGCAGATGAAAGGAAACCTCATCTCGTCGATTCAGGAGGGCTTTGGCGGCACCGACATCACGAAGGGCGTTTCGGTCGAGATGGTGGGCGAGGATGCCTGCAACGTGAGCGTTTCCATCATCATGGAATACGGCAAATCCGCCCCGAAGATTTTCCAAGAGCTGCACGACAAGATTTCGGAGAAGATCACCGACATGACGGGGCTGCGCGTCAACTCTGTGAACGTGCGCATCACCAACGTGATGACGCGTGAGGAGATGGAGGGCGGTCGGCGTCGCGAGAAGGCCGAGCGGTCCGAGAAGGGCGAGAAGCCCGGTGAGAAGCCCGAGAAACCCGAGGCAGACGGAGCTGCATAGGGCCGTGCCCCGTGCCGGTCTGCGGCGTGGGGATACGGGCGGCGGGCAGAAGAAGAGAGGACGGCACGGATGAACGAGGTCGGGCAAAAGACGGTTTGCGGGGACGAGGGGCTGGCCGGGCTGATAGGGGAGTTCGACGCCTTGCAGGCGGAGGTTTTCGCCTACCAGTACGCACAGCAGCTCATCAACTATGACGGCGAGACGGTGGCCCCGACCAAGGGCGTGGAGGCCCGCAGCGAGGCGCTGGCGACGCTTGCCGGCAAAGAGCACGAGCGCGCTTACGGCGCCCGCGCCGGCGAGCTGGTCGAGGCTCTGTCGGCCCACGCCGGCGAGCTCGACGAGCTGCACGCCGACGAGCTTCGGGTCTTTGCGCGCAACTACCGCGAGATGGGCGCCGTGCCCGCCCAGGAGTGCGCTGACTTCGCGCGCCTTACCGCGGCGGCGTGCAGCGTTTGGAGGCGTGCCAAGGCCGACAGCGACTACGCCTCGTTCGAGCCGTACCTGGTCGACATCGTCGCCTCGCTCAAGCGCCAGGCGGCCTTTCTCAACCCCGACGCCGATCCCTACGAGGTGTGGCTCGACCGTTTCGAGCGCGGTCTCACGCGTGCCTCGCTCGACGCGTTCTTCGATCAGGTGCGCGCCGCGGTGGTGCCGCTCGTCGATGCCATCACGCGCAAGGGCTGGCAGCCCGAGGACGGTTTTTTGCGCACCTGCGTGCCGGTTCCCGCACAGCGCGAGATTTGTGAGCGCACCGCGCGGCTTATGGGCATCGACATGGACGCCCTGTCCATCGGAGACACCGAGCATCCCTTCACCGACGCCCTGGCCCACGATGACGTGCGTATCGCGAACCACATCTACGAGGACAACGCGGCCTCGGCACTGTTCTCGATGGTCCACGAAGGCGGGCATGCACTCTATGAGCAGGGCATCGACCCTCGCTACGACTACACCTGCCTGCGCGGGGGCGTGTCGATGGGTATCCACGAGAGCCAGTCGCGCTTCATGGAGAACGTCGTCGCGCGTAGCGAGGCGTTTTGCGGCCAGCTGCTCCCCATCCTGCGTTCCTGCGTGCCGGGGGCCTTTGAGGACGTCGATGCGCACGCGCTCTACCTGGCAGTGTGCCGCAGCGAGCCGAGCCTGATTCGCACTGAGGCCGACGAGCTGACCTACCCGCTGCACATCTTGGTGCGCTACAAGGTCGAAAGCGCGCTGTTCGCCGACGAGGTCTCGGTCCACGACGCGCCCGAGTTGTGGAACGCCCTCATGAAGGAGTACCTGGGAGTCGACGTACCCGACGACGCGCACGGCATCCTGCAGGACGTCCACTGGTCCAACGGCACGTTCGCCTACTTCCCGTCGTACGCGATCGGCAGCGCCTACGCCGCCCAGTACCTGCGCGCGATGGAGCGCGACTTCGACGTGTTCGGCACGGTGGCATCGGGCGATCTGGCACCGGTGTGCGCCTGGCTCGGCGAGCGCATCTGGCACCACGGCAGCGCGAAGGACCCGGCATGGCTGGTTGAGAACGCCTGCGGGGAGTCGTTTGACCCGACCTGCTACACAGACTACCTGACGTCCAAGTATCGCGACGTCTACGGCCTGTAAGCCTCGCGTCCTCGGACTGGGAGCGGGAGCGCAAGGGGATGGAAAGGGAGGCCGGCATGGGAATGCGCACCTCCGTGGCGCGTGCCGCGGGGCTTGCCTGCTCGTGGGGCATGCGCAAGGTCCTGCACCGCGGCGCCACCACGCTGCCGGGGCGCGTCGCCCTGGCCGTCGATCCGCATGTCATCGACTCGCTGGCCGGCAAGCTTGCCTGCGGTAGCACCGTGGTGTGCGGCACCAACGGCAAGACCACCACGACCAACGTGCTCGCCCATGCCGTCAAGGCGTCGGGTGCGCACGTCCTGTGCAACCGCGAAGGCGCGAACATGGAGTCGGGCATAGCCACGGCGCTGCTTCCGGGCCGTGGCGCGGACTGGGGGGTTTTCGAGAACGACGAGCTGTCGACGGTGCGCGTCGTGCCCGGTCTCAAACCGCGCTACCTGGTGCTGCTCAACCTGTTCCGCGACCAGCTCGACCGCTGCGGGGAGATCGACCGCGTGCAGCAGACCGTCGTCGCTGCCCTCGAGGCGTCGCCGCAGACCGTGCTGGTCTACGACGCCGACGACCCGCTGTGCGAGGGCGTGGCCGCGCGGGTGCGCGCCCGCGGTGGGAGCGCCGTTACCTTCGGGGTCGACGAGGACATGGGGTTGGTGGGCGACCGGGTGACGGGGGGCGGGTTCTGCCAGCTGTGCGGCGCGCCGCTTTCCTACGCCTACCGCCAGTACGGCCAGCTGGGCAGCTACGCCTGCACGGCATGCGGTTTTTCCCGGCCGGCCCTGGTCTTTGCCGCGCGCAACGTGCGCGTGGGCGACGGCGGGGTGTCGTTCGACGTCGTCGGCGAAGGCCTTGGCGCCCCGGTGCGCCTGGAGACGCGCATGGGCGGGACCTACATGGTCTACAACATGCTCGCCGCCTTCGCCGCCGCGCATCTCATGGGGGTCGGTGCCGACGCGTTCGGCAGGGCGCTCGACGCCTACCGTCCCGCAAACGGCCGCCTGCAGCGCTTCGACGTGGCGGGGCGGCGCGTGACGCTCAACCTCGCCAAAAACCCCACGGGGTTCAACCAGAACATGTCCCTGCTGATGCAGGACGCGTCGCCCAAGGTCGTCTACGTGGTCATCAACGACGACTACAACGACGGCAAAGACGTTTCGTGGCTGTGGGACGTCGACTTCGAACGCTTGCGCGAGGTTGGCGAGGTCCGCGTGTTCGCGGGAGGGCACCGCGCCAACGACATGCAGGTCCGCCTCAAGTACGCCGGCGTCGAGGCCGGTCTTGCCGGCAGCGTCGCCGAGGTGCTCGATGCGGTGCGTGACCTGCCGGCCCCGTGGCGCGTGTGGGTCTTGACGAACTACTCAGCCCTGTGGGGTGCCAAGGCCGAGCTCGAGCGCCTGGGGGTGGTTCTGTGAGCGCGCCGCTCAAGATAGCCCACCTGTTTCCCGAACTGCTGAATCTCTACGGGGACGGAGGCAACGTCATCGTGCTTGAGCGGCGCTGCGCCTGGCGCGGCATCGCCGTGGAGGTCATGCCGGTTCGTTACGGCGAGCGACCCTCGTTTGCGGACGTCGACATCGCGTTCATCGGTGGCGGCAGCGACCGCGAGCAGAAGATCGTCTGCGACCAGTTGCTCGCGGTTGGCGACGAGCTGCGCGCCTATACGGCCGACGGCGGCGTACTGCTGGCCGTCTGCGGCGGTTACCAGCTGCTGGGGCGCAGCTATCTGATGGGCGACGAGGAGGTTCCGGGCTTGGCGCTCGTCGACATGTACACCGACCGCGGCTCCCCGCGTCTCATAGGCAACGTCATGGTACAGACCGAGCTTGTCGACGAGCCGGTGGTGGGCTACGAGAACCACGGGGGCCGCACCCACCTGGGCGCGGGAGTGAGGCCGTTCGGGCGCGTGCTGCACGGCCACGGCAACGACGGGTCCTCCGGCGGGGAGGGATGCCTAGCCGGCAACGTCGTGGGCACCTACATCCACGGCCCGCTGCTGCCCAAGAACCCCGGTATCGCCGACTGGCTCCTTGCGCGCGCCCTCGAGCGGCGCGGCGGGGCGCCGGTCGACCTCGAACCGCTCAACGACGCGGAGGAGCTCGCGGCCAACCGCGTGATGGCCGGGCGCATGCGCGCGGGGGAAGCGTGACGTCAGCGCCGCGCGCCGCCGACCCGCTGGCGCTGCCCGACTCCCTCGAGGAATGCGGCCTGTGCCCGCGGCGCTGCGGCGCCCGCCGCCTCGCAGGGAGGCGGGGCCTGTGCGGTGCGGACGGGCGCCTGCTCGTGGCGCGTGCGGCCTTGCATTTCTGGGAGGAGCCCCCCATCTCGGGCGAGCGGGGCAGCGGGGCGGTGTTCTTCTCAAACTGTCCGCTCAAGTGCGCGTTCTGCCAGAACGACCGCATCTCGGCCGGAGGTTGGGGCGTCGAGGCCGACGTGGAGGGGCTTGCCTTGTCGATGCTCGACCTGCAGGCGCAGGGTGCCCTCAACGTGAACCTCGTGACCGCCACCCACTACGCGCCGCAGGTGCGCGCCGCCGTGTCGCTTGCGCGCGGCCGGGGACTCGAGGTGCCGGTGGTCTACAACACCTCGGGCTACGAGCTGCCCGAGGTGGTAGATGCCCTCGAGGATACCGTGCAGGTGTGGTTGCCCGACTTCAAGTATTCCGACGCCGCACTGGCGGCCGCCCTGTCGGGGGCGGCTGATTACCCGCAGGTCGCGCTCGAGGCGATCGGGCGCATGGTGGCTCAGGTGGAGCGCGCCGGCGGCCGGTCGTGCGACGCCGACGGGGCCATGCAGCGGGGCGTCATCGTGCGGCACCTTGTGCTGCCCGGCCGCCTCGGCAACTCCTACCGTGCGCTCGACCTGCTATGGGAGCGCTTCGGCAACCGCATCGACCTGTCGGTGATGAACCAGTACACCCCGCCTGCGCACCTTGGGGCGAGGCTTGCGGGCTTTCCCGAGCTGGCACGGCCTGTTCTGGACGACGAGTACGAGGCCGTGCTCGACTATGCCGACGTGCTGGGCTTCGAGACGATGTGGTGGCAGCAGGGCGGTACGGTGGGGGAGAGCTTCGTTCCGGAGTTCGACGGCACCGGGGTCGAAGCCGGCGAGGGAGGGAGTCCGTGAGGGCCTTCCCGCCAAACCTGCAGCACCGTCCCGCCGCGACCGCCGAGAGGCTGTTCACGGTCACGCACACCTATCCGCGCCTGGATGCGCCGCCAGCGCGCCGCCTGTGCCGTGGTGGTGCTTGCCGCGCTAACGACGGTGCTGAACCTTGTGTACTGGGAGACGCTCCCCTGAGGAGGTCTTCCGATTGGCGAGGCACGGGTATAATGCCCCAAATTGCACCTGCGAAGCCGCCGTGCGGTCGCGCCTGCCCGGCGTCCGCCGAAAGAAAGGAACCGTACATGGCATACAACGAGCCCACGCCGCTGACCGACGAGGAACGTGCCGAGCTCGAGGAGCTGCGCGCGGCGAAGGAACGCGTCGAGCGCGAGGAGCTCGAACGGCTCCGAAGGGATCAGAAGCACCTCAAGGAAGACGCCGAATACTACGCCGAGCGAGAGCGCCGAAAGGAGGAGCGCCGTCGTGAGCGCGAGAACCCCGACTACAGCCTTGACGACCTGCCTCCCATGTCGGTCAAGCAGAAGATCGTGCTGGGCGTCGCCGCCGCGCTCGCCGTGGCCCTGGTGTTTTATCTGATTTGGTTCAACACCACCCACTGAGGACATACGGCGGTTCTACCATAGATGCCGGGACGCGCCTGCGCCCGGTCCCGCGAGGGGCCGCGTGCGCAGGCGCAGGCGTAAGTTGCGAGGAGGACCTTTTCGGGATGGGACGCAAAGGTGCGCGGGAAGCCGCACAGGCCGCCGAGTTCAGCCCGTGCGGGACGTGCAACGCGGGGCTTTTGACGGATTTGTACGAGATTGCGATGGCGGAGGGCTACTGGCGCAGCGGCATGGCCGAGATGCAGGCGTGCTTCACGGTGTTCTTTCGCGAGAACCCCTGCGGCGGCGGCTTCACCCTCGTGTGCGGCACAGGGCGCATCGCCTCGCTTCTCGAGCGCTTCTACTATACCGAGGAGGATGTCGCCTACCTTGCCGGCCTCGAGGCCCCCGGCGGAGGTCCGATTTTTTCCGCGGACTTCCTGGAGTGGCTGGCGCGGTGGCGCCCCCGTTTGACGGTGGACGCGCTGTGCGAAGGCGACCTGGCGTTTCCCCGCGAGCCGGTGGTGCGGGTCACCGGCCCGGTCATCGACTGCCAGCTCGTCGAGTCGGCGCTGCTCAACCTCGTGAACTTCGAGTCGCTCGTCGCCACCAAGGCGGCCCGGGTGTGCCTTGCCGCCGCCGGCCGGCCGGTCGCCGAATTCGGCCTGCGGCGCGCCCAGGGTCCCGACGGGGCGCTCTCGGCGGCCCGGGCGGCCTATGTGGGGGGGTGCAGCTCCACCTCAAACGTGCTCGCCGCGCAGCGTTTCGGCATCCCGTGCTCGGGGACGCATGCCCACTCGTGGGTGATGTCCTTCCCCGACGAGCTGACGGCCTTCCGAGCCTACGCCGCGGCGAGCCCCGCCAACTGCACGCTGCTTGTGGACACCTACGACGTGGTGCGCGGCGTCAAGAACGCGATTGTGGTGGGCCGCGAGATGGAGGCCCGCGGCGAGCGTCTGGCCGGGGTGCGCATCGATTCGGGCGACTTGGCGGCGCTGTCGCGGCGCGCCCGCGCGATGCTTGACGAGGCGGGCCTTGCCTATGTGAAGATCGTCGTCTCGAACGACCTCGACGAGATGCTCATCGAGTCGCTGCTGCGCCAGGGTGCGGCGGTCGACGGCTTCGGCGTGGGCACAAAGCTGGTGACCTGCTTCGACCAGCCGGCGATGGCGGGCGTCTACAAGGTTTCGGCCAAGCGCATGCCGGGCAAGGCGTGGACTCCGGTGCTCAAGGTTTCCGAGCAGGTGTACAAGCGCACCATCCCCGGTGTGCAGGATCTGCGCCGCTATCGCGACGGGGCGGGCAACCTGGTTGCCGACATGATTTGCGATGCATCGTTCCCTGACGGCGAGACTCCCACGATCGTGGATGTGAACGACCCGCTGCTCACGATGACGCTCGACGGGCTTTCGTTCGAGCGCATGCTGCACCCTGTGGTGCGCGGTGGCGAGCGCGTCGGCGAACCCGAGCCCCTTGCGGCGGCGCGCGAGCGGGCGCGCGCCAACCTCGACGGGCTCGACCCGGCGTGCAAGCGCTTTTTCAACCCGCAGGTCTATCCGGTAGGCCTCGAGCGGGGACTGCACGAGCTGCGCCAGACGATGATTGCCGAGGCGCGCGGGCGCCAGCACGACCTCACCTGGCGCTGAGAAGAGGTTTGCGTGTTCTGGCTGTGTGAAGAGACGACGGGCCGGCCGATCTGTGGGAGGGCCGGTCGAGAAAGGCAGTACGGATGAGTTGTGAACGCATGAGCGCGGCGCAGGCCGCCTACGACGACATGGGTATGCGCACCCGCATCGCCGCGCTGGTGGCGCAGGGTCTCTCCTCTGCACAGCAGGCCGGCGACCTGCCCGTCTTCGAGGCCGGCGACCTGGGCATCGAACGCACGGGCGATTCGGCCAAGGGCGACTGGACCTCGACGGTCGCCCTGCGTTGCGCCAAGGCCGCGCGCCGCGCACCCAAGGACGTCGCCGCGGCCGTCGCCGCGCACCTGCCGGCCGACCCCGACGTCGCCGGCGTGGAGGTCGCGGGTCCGGGCTTCCTCAACTTCCGCCTTACGCCGGCTGCGGTCGCCGGCGTGTTCGGCCAGGTCCGCCGTGAAGGTGCCTCTTTCGGCCGCAGCGATGCCGGTGCGGGGCGCTCGGTGAACGTGGAGTTCGTGAGCGCCAACCCCGTGGGGCCCATGCACGTGGGCCACGGGCGCTGGGCCGCGCTGGGCGACTCGCTGTGCAACGTGCTCTCGTTTGCGGGTTGGGACGTGACCCGCGAGTTCTACATCAACGACGCCGGCAACCAGATGAACGTCTTCGCCTCCTCCATCGAGAAGCGCTACCGTCAGATCTGTGCGCTGGTCGCCGACGGAGCCACGGCGGACGAGGCGTGTGCCGCGCTCGAGGCCGACCGCCTCGCCGCGCTCGACGACCCCGACGGCGAGCGCCCCGAGACCCACCGGCTCACTGACGACTTCACCGGCGAGCTGGGTGCCGACTCCTACGGTGGCACCTACATCGTCGACGCAGCGCGGGCGTTCTTCGACGAGGACGGTGCCTCCGACCTCGACCTCTCGCAGGAGGAGCGCCTGTTGGCGTTTCGCGAGCGCGGCTACGCGACGATGCTTGCCAACATCAAGGAGGTGCTGGCACGCTGCGGCTGCGAGTTCGACGTGTGGTTCTCCGAGCGCACGCTGCACGCCGCGGGGCCCGACGGCGCCACGGCCGTCACGCGGGCCTTCGACCAGCTCGACGCCGCCGGCGAGCTCTACAACCTGGAGGGGGCGCGCTGGTTCCGCTCCACCGACTTCGGCGACGACAAGGACCGCGTACTTGTCAAGGGTGACGGCTCCTACACCTATTTCGCGGCCGACATCGCCTACCACGCCGACAAGCTCGCCCGCGGGTTCGACCGCCTTGTGGACATCTGGGGGGCCGACCACCACGGCTACGTGCCCCGCATGCAGGCCGCCGTGGCGGCCCTGGGCCGCGAAGGCGCGCTCGAGGTGCTGCTCGGCCAGCTTGTAAACCTGCTGCGCAACGGCGTTCCGGTGCGTATGAGCAAGCGCCGCGGCACGATGGTCACCTTCGAGGAGCTGCTCGACGAGGTGGGTCGCGACGCGACCCGCTTCATCCTGCTGTCGCGTTCGAGCGACCAGGAGATCGACTTCGACATCGAGCTGGCGACCCGTCAGAGCTCGGACAACCCGGTGTATTACGTGCAGTACGCCCATGCGCGCATCTGCTCGATCCTGCGCCGTGCGGCGGACTGCGAGCAGATGCGCGGCCGGGAGACCGACATGGACGCCCTGGCCGACGGCGTCGTGGGCGCCGACCCCGACCTGGGGTTGCTCACCAATCCCGCCGAGCTGGCCCTGGCGCGCCACATCGCGCACTTCGGCGAGCTGGTGGCGGGTTGCGCGAAGGACCTCGCACCCTTCCGTCTGACCCACTACGCGACCGAGCTGGCGGCGGCGTTCCATGTGTTTTACACGAACTGCCACGTATTGACCGACGACCCCGAGCTTACACGCGCCCGCCTCGCCGCCTGCGACGCGACCCGGCGCGTGCTGGCGCAGACTCTCGCGCTTATCGGTGTGTCGGCACCCCAAAGCATGGGCCAGCGCCCCGTCGGGGACGCCGCCGAGCAGGGCGGGGACGCCGCGTAGCGCTTCCGACAGGAGCCTGCACGCAAGCCGCCCGGGGCGGCAGAGAGGAGCAAGCCAATGAGCACCGTACGAATCGGCGTTGTCGGCCTGGGCACCGTGGGCGGCGGCGTCGTCCGCCTTCTGCAGCGCCACCGCGCGCGCTACCTGGCGTCCTACGGTGTCGACCTGCGCCTGCAGCGCGCCTGCGCCCGCAGCGCGGCGCACGTGGGGGAGTTGGGGCTGGAACCGGGCGTCTTCACCACCGACTGGCGCGACGTCGTCGATGATCCCGAGGTCGACATCGTCGTGGAACTCGTCGGCGGCGACCATCCGGCGACCGAGATCTTCGAGGCGGCTTTCGCCGCGGGCAAGCACGTCGTCACGGCGAACAAGGCGATGCTCGCCCACGACATGGGCCGCATGGCGGGTCTGGCGCACGATGCCGGCGTGCAGCTCAAATGCGAGGCTGCGGCGGCGGGCGGCATCCCCATCGTCGAGGCGCTCGAGCGGTCGTTTGCCGGCAACGAGATCCTCACGATTGCGGGCATCGTCAACGGCACGACCAACTACATCCTCACGCGTATGGAGCGCGAGGGGCTGTCCTTCGACGAGGCGCTGGCCGAAGCCCAACGCCTAGGCTATGCCGAGGCCGACCCCACGGCCGACGTCGACGGTTGGGACGCCGCCGCCAAGATGGCTATTTTGGCTACGATCGGCTTCAACACGCGCGTGACCCTCGACGACGTGTCGACCGTCGAGGGCATCCGCTCCATCACCGCGCAGGACATCGCATTCGCGCGCGAGTTCGGCTACCGTGTGAAGCTTTTGGGCGTGGCGCGCAAGACGCCGGCCGGCCTCGACGTGCGCGTCCATCCCGCGATGATTCCCGAACGCCACCAGCTTGCCAGCGTGGAGGGTGTGTTCAATGCCGTCTACGTGGTGGGGGACGCGGTGGGTGAAACCATGCTCTACGGAGCGGGCGCCGGGGCGTTTCCCACGGCGAGCGCGGTTATGGGCGACATCTTGGCCTTGGCGGCCCCCCTGGCCCATGACGAACGCCCCTCTATCGAGGCGGCTCCCTACGACCGGGTGCTCCCGATGTGCCCGGTGGCCGAGCTGCACGACCGCTACTTTGTGCGCCTGGTGCTCGAAGACCGCGTCGGCGTGCTCGGAGAGGTGGCGTCCATCTTTGCCGAGCACGGCGTGAGCCTGGCCAACGTGAGCCAGCCTTCCGCCGAACCCGGGCTGCCGACACCGCTCATTGTGGTAACCCACCTGGCCCGTGAGGCCGACGTGCGCGCCGCCTGCCGCCGTATAGAGACGCTTGCAGGCGTGCGCGGCACCGCGGCGGTCGTCCGCGTCGAGGACACCGACGCCTGGATGAGCGGGGCGCTGTAGGGTGTCGGAGCCGCGTCCGCGCAGACGGCCGCTGCCGGACGGCTAGCGAAAAGGAGACGATCGGTATGGAACAGGCAGATATCCGCAGTGCCGTCGAGGTCGAACACGGCGTACTGGGTGTCGCGGGTTGCGACATCGAGATACCATTCGCCCGCATCTCTGGGGGAGACGGACCCCGGTTCACCTTGACCGCGGGCGTTCACGCCGACGAATACGTGGGGGAGCAGGCTCTGATCGAGCTGGCCGCCGAACTTGCGGCCCTGCCCGCTGGCGCGCTCAAAGGATGCGTCACGCTGGTCCCTGTGGTCAACGTGGCCGGGTTCGTGCGGCGCGGCACGAGCATGGTGCCCGACGGTGCCGGCGGCCCCGAGGTCAACCTCAACCGAGTGTTCCCCGGTTCGGAGGACGGCGGCCTGGCCGAGCGGATCGCCCACGCCGTGTTCGCCGGGGCGGTTGCCGGCTCGGATTACTACGTCGACCTGCATTCGGGCGACTACTACGAGGATTTGGCCCCGCACCTGTACTACGTTGCAGATCTTCCCGTCTCCCCGAAGTCGCGCGAGCTGGCCGCCTGCACCGACGTGCGCATCGTGGTGCCGTGCTACGAGACGCGGCGGGGCGGGACCTACGCCGCCGCGGCGGCCGCTGGCGTGGTGAGCATCCTGCTCGAGCGCGGCGGCATGGGAGCCTGGTCGCGCCCCGAGGTCGACGCGGTGAAGGCGGACGTGCTGAACATGCTGCGCTATGCCGGCATGCTTGCGGGCCCGGTGCGCGACATGGGGCCATCTCAGTACGACTTCGAGGAGATGTACGACCTCTACGCGCCTTGCGGCGGCTTTTGGTATCCGACGAGGCACTCCGGCGAATGCTTCGCGCAAGACGAGCTCCTGGGGCAGATCCGCAACGCGTTCGGCGAGGTCCTGCACGAGGTGCGTGCTCCCAAGACGGGCGTTGTGGTCTACCAGACGGGGTCGCTCAACGTGGTGAAAGACGGCCCGCTGATCGCATACGGGCTGTTTGCATAAAAAGGGCAAAAGGACAGCGGTCAAGATGCGATACGCCGGGGCAGCTTCGCGAACGCGGAGGCTGCCCCGGTTTTTGCGGCGGCGGGACGGCGTTGTTCAATTCCGATCCGCAGCGGTTCTTGGCGGCTGCGGACATCGAGCTTGACGGGTCAGGAGAAAATGCTACGGCACCAACCATTGTGATTTCCGATCAGTGCCAACCATCGAGCAGTGTCTTCCTACATCCGCTGCAGCACGCCGCGCACGATGCCGAGCATGTCGTTGGCCCCCGCGGCGGCCGCACGGTTGATCTCGTCGGTGGAGATGGGCTCGTCGAGCATGCCTGCCGCCATGTTCGTGGCCATCGACAGCCCCAGCACCTCCATGCCGCAGTGGGTGGCCACGATAACCTCCCACACGGTGCTCATGCCCACGAGGTCGGCCCCGAGGGCCCGGAAGGCGCGGATCTCGGCGGGGGTCTCAAACGAGGGGCCGCTCACACCGAGGTAGACGCCTTCTTGCAGGTTGTAGCCGCGTTGCGCGGCGACCTCGCGGGCGAGTTCGCGCAGGCGCGGGGTGTAGGCGTGCGTCATGTCGGGGAAACGCGGGCCTTCGGCGTCGAGGTTGGGGCCCACGAGGGGGTTCTGGCCGGTCAGGTTGATGTGGTCGGCGATGAGCACGACCTGGCCAGGGTGGAAGGCGGCGTTGACGGCGCCGGTTGCGTTGGTCGCGACGAACGCATGCGCCCCGAGGCGGGCGGCAAGGCGCACGGGATAGGTCGCCTCAAGGGGCGTGTAGCCTTCGTAAGGATGCAGGCGGCCTTGCATGCAGAGCACGTCGACGCCTTCGACCTGCCCGGCCACGAAGCACCCGGCGTGGCCGGGTGCGGTCGATCGGCGCATATGGGGGATGTCGCCGTAGGGGACGCGCACGGGGTGTTCGACGTGCGCGGCGAGGCCGCCTAGACCGCTGCCGAGCGTGACAAGCACCTGGGGCGACCATCCTTTGGGCAGCCGTTCGCGCATGACCGTAACGCTTTCATTCAACATAAACTCAAAGGTTTCGTCCAATACGAAGGTCGGATAGGCCTCGTTGCCGGCTTGTGCACCCACTCTTCCCACCTTACCGTTCCGTTACCATAACGTTTATCTTTACCTTATATGTTATTGACAGCATGACAGGCCATAGCGGGTGGCTCGTCATCCGATCAGTGCGCATGCCATGTATCCGATCGAAGTTCAACGTTCAAGCTCGGCAACGATCTTTGCGGCGTACGCCTGCGTCTCGCATTGGGCGCGCTCCACGTCGACGGTCGGCCAGACGCCGTCGCGATAGACCACGCATCCGTCGCACATCGTGAGCGCCACGTCGCCGCCCGAGGCGCTGTAGACCACGTTCGCCGCCATGTCGGCCTGGGGGTACATCCAGGGCCGGTCCACGTCGAGCACCGTCAGGTCGGCGCGCATGCCCTCTTTCACCAGGCCGCAGTCGGCTCGTCCCTGCGCCAGGGCGCCCGCGCGCGTGGCGGCGTAGAGGGCCTGGCGGGGGGTCACGGCGCACGGGTCGCCGCTCGCGCCTTTGTAGATGGTTGCGAACAGATAGGTGTCGCGCAGCATGTCGTGCGCGTTGTTGCTCGCTGCCCCGTCGGTTCCCAGCGCCACGTTGACCCCGAGTTCCAGCATGCGCGGCACCGGTGCAAAACCGCTTGCGAGCTTCATGTTGCTCGCCGGGTTGCAGGCCACGGTCGCCCCGTGGGAGCGCAGGATTTCGAGGTCTCCCTCGTCGCACCACACGCAGTGCGCCGCAAGCACGGGGTTGTCGAACACCCCGCACTCCTCAAGGAACCGTGTCGGGGTCAGGCCGTCATGGCGTCCCTTGCATTCCTCGTGCTCCTTGCGGGTTTCCGAGAGATGCAGGTGGACCACCGCGCCGCGTTCGCGTGCGATGCGGGCAACCTCGCGGCATACCGGCTCGTTGTTGGTGTACTCGGCGTGGATGCACATGTCGGTCTTGATGCGTCCGCCGGCTGCGCCGTCCCACACGGCGAACAGGTGGTCGTCGGCGGCGCACTCGCCGGTCTTGTGGTAGTCGGTCTCGCCGAACGCCGTAAGCCCGTGCGAGACGTTGCACTTGACGCCTGCGTCCGCGACGCTTTCGCAGCGCGCGTCGTCGAAGAAGTACATGTCGCTGAAGCTTGCGCACCCAAAGCGCACCATCTCGGCGATTGCGAGGTCGGTCGCGGCGCGGGCCGCCTCCTCGGTGATGCGCGCCTCGAAGGGGAACACCCGGTCGTTGAGCCACTCCTGCAGCCGCAGGTTCTCGGCGTAGCCGCGCAGCAGGGTCATGGGAGCGTGGGCGTGGGCGTCCACGAAGGCCGGCATCAGCAGCTTCCCCCGTCCGTCGTAGCGTTCGGCGTAGTCCGCCGCGTCGTCGGGGGCATGCTCGCCGATGTAGGAGATGCGTCCGTCGCGTACGCCCACGAAGCGTGCGGGCTGGTAGAAGAACTCCTCGTCGAACATCCCGATGGAACAGAAGAGCAGGGCGGGTGGCGTCTGGGGCATGGATTCTCCAATCGCAGTTGTCCTACGGGCGACATGATAGGGCATGCGGGGCCCGATGCGCGGCGGGTTCGGACCCCGCGCCCGCCTGCCCTGCCGTATGCCCGCAGAGGCGTCGCATCCGCGTCCGTGCATTGTGGGCGGGACGCGAATGCCGTGCGGGCATGGCGGCGCCTGTGCGACAATGGCAGGCGTCGCGGGCCGTACCGAGCGCGCCCGCCGTTCGAACCGCGCGGCCTGCAACGGGCCGTGCGAACCGTGTGCCGAAAAAGGAGCCGCACCTGCCATGAAGACGTCCGAAGAGCTGCGCCGCCGCATCGAAGGCATCGACCGCCGGGGGTACCCTGCCCTCAAGTCGCTCCAGGGCGCGTACGATTTCGGCGACTTCGCCCTGTCGATCGACCACGTGCAGGGCGACCCCTTTGCCGCGCCGTCCAAGCTGAGCGTCTTCGTCGACCATCGCGACGCCGGCTTCGACCGAAGCCTGTTCGACGCGCCCCACAAGCGCGTCGCCTTCGAAGACCACCTTGTGCGCGCCTTCGGGGCGCAGCTCGCGCGCTGCAGCTTCAAGGCGCGCGGGTCGGGCAAGAGCGGCCTGCTCGCCACGAGCCGTCCCGGCCCCGAGGTTCTCGAGCGCACGGCGTGCCAGGTGGACGACGAGGGCGTCGAGGCGCGCTTCGAGGCGGGTTTTCCGGCCAACGGGCGCAGCGTGGCGGCCGGCGAGCTCGTGCACATGCTGCTTGACCTCGTCCCGCGTTGCGTGCGCGCCGCCCTGTTTGCCCGCAGCCTCCCCGCCGCCGAGGTGCGTGCCGTGGCCGACCTCGCCGAGGACCAGCACGCCCTGCGCCTCGCCCTCGAAGAGCTCGGCCTGGTCGCCTTCGTGGCCGACGGCAGCGTTCTGCCGCGCGAGAGCGGCGTGTCGAACCGCCCCCTGCGCGGCGCCAAGCCCTTTTCTTCGCCCGCGTCGCTTCGTGTGACGGTCGACCTTCCCCATCGCGGCCCGCTGCCGGGCATGGGAGTTCGCCGCGGGGTGACGCTTGTCGTGGGCGGCGGCTACCACGGCAAGTCGACTTTGCTCAAGGCCATCGAGGCCGGGGTGTACGACCACGTCGCCGGCGACGGGCGCGAGTACGTGGCGACCGACGCCACCGCGGTGAAGCTGCGCGCCGAGGATGGGCGCAGCGTGCGCGACGTCGACATCTCGGCGTTCATCGACGATCTGCCCAACGGGGCCGACACGCACCGCTTCTCCACGGCCGACGCGAGCGGCAGCACCTCGCAGGCTGCAGCAGCCGTGGAGGCCGTCGAGGCGGGCTGCCGCGTGCTGCTCATCGACGAGGACACCTCGGCGACCAACTTCATGGTGCGCGACGCGCTGATGCAGGAGGTGGTGAGCCGCGACCACGAGCCCATCACGCCGTTCGTCGAACGCGTCCGGGCGCTCTACGGCCAGGCGGGCGTGTCGTCGGTCATCGTCGCAGGCAGCTCGGGGGCGTTCTTTCCGGTGGCCGACACCGTGGTGCAGATGGACTGCTACGAGGCGATCGACATCACCGACCGCGCCCGCGAGGTCTGCCGCGCCCACGGCATGGCCGGCCCCGAATCCCCGGACGCAGGGTTTCGCCTGCCCGATCGGCCGCGTTCGCTCAGGCTGGCCGGTGCGGGATCGGGCGGCAGGCACGGCGCGGGCCGCCCGGGCGGCCGCGGCGACCGGGTGAAGGTCAGGGCGCGCGGCATGGACGAGCTGGGCGTCGGGAACCTTGCGGCAGACGTGCGCCTTGTGGAGCAGCTTGTAGACCCCGAGCAGGTGGACGCCCTTGCCCAGGCGGTCCGCTGGTGCCTGGAGCGCGGGCTTTTGGGCGACGTCGCGGTCTGCGCCGCGGTCGCGGCCCTGCAGGACGAGCTGGCCCGCGGCGGCCTGCCCGCCATTGCGGGAACCCCCTATCCGGCCTGCGGGCTCGCCATGCCCCGCGTGCAGGAGATCTACGCCTGCCTCAACCGCCTGCGGGGGTAGGGGAGGTGCTGAAGGGAGCAAGGTGGGCGCTCTGTCATCGACGTCATCTGCGTCGTCCTGACGACGCCCCGCTCGTGGTCTTTGTGGTGACCCTGGTGGCGTAGGCGCCCCGGGGGCCGCTTTGCGCTACCCTGTAGCCCAAGGCTATGACGGAGAGGTCCCGCGCCGTCGGCGTCCGAACCAGAGAGGCGAGCCGTCGGCTGGAAGCTCGCATGCGGACGCGGCGCGGGAGTTCACTCCACCAGCCGCGACCTGAACAGCGCACGGCTGTCCGCGCGCTCGGTAGGGAAGCCGGCCGGCCCCCGGTATCGGGCCGTCAACGAGGGGGTTCCGGCGGGTAGACAGCCGCCGGGCCAATCAAGGTGGTACCGCGGTTCAATCCGTCCTTGAGCACAGGCTGCCGGGGACGGATTTTTCGTACCCGGCCCGAGATGACAGAAGGGATCTGCATGTCGATCATCGACGATCTGCAAGGCATCAAGGCCCGTGCGCTCGAGGCCGTCGCGGCCGCAGGCGACCTGCGCGCGCTCGACGAGGTGCGCGTCGCCGTCGCCGGCAAGAAGGGCGAGCTGACGGCCGTGCTCCACGGCATGGGTGGGCTGGCGCCCGAGGAGCGCCCCCGGGTGGGCAAGCTCGCCAACGAGGTGCGCGCCTGCTTTGAAGCCGCGCTCGAGGAGCGCAGGGCGGTCCTGTCCGCGTCCGAGCTTGAGCGCCGCATGGCGGCCGAGGCCGTCGACGTGACGCTTCCGGGCCGCGCTCGCCCGCTGGGCCACCGGCACCTCATCACCTCGATCATCGAGGAGATGGAGGACTTCTTCGCCGGCATCGGCTACCGCGTCATGGACGGTCCCCGCGTCGAGACCGAGTACTACAACTTCACCGCCCTCAACACCCCGCCCGACCATCCCAGCCGTTCGGCGCGCGACACCTTCTACGTCGTCGACGAGTCGCAGGGCGCCGACGGGCAGGCCGCCACGGGCGTCATCGGCGAGAGCAACGTCTTGCTGCGCACCCAGACCTCCGGCGTGCAGGTGCACGCGATGGAGGCCGGCGAGCCTCCCATCTACGTGATAGCGCCCGGCGCGGTCTTTCGCCCCGACGCGGCCGACCCGTGCCACCTGCCCCAGTTCCACCAGGTCGAAGGGCTCGTCGTGGACCGTGGCATCACCTTCGGCGACCTCAAGGGCACCCTCGACGCCTTCTGCCGCGCGATGTTCGGCGAGGACCGCGCCACGCGCTACCGTCCGCACTACTTCCCCTTCACCGAGCCGAGCTGTGAGGTGGACATCTCGTGCAACGTGTGCCACGGCGAGGGCTGCCGCTTCTGCAAGGGCACGGGCTGGCTCGAGATCCTGGGCTGCGGCATGGTCGACCCCAACGTCCTGTCGATGAGCGGCATCGACCCCGAGGAGTATTCGGGCTTCGCCTTCGGCATCGGCGTCGAGCGCGTTGCCTGCCTGCGCTACGACCTGCCCGACCTGCGCATGCTGGTCGAGGGCGACATGCGCTTCCTCAAGCAGTTCTGACGGTCGTGACACCGCGGCGCCGCCGCGCCGCGCGAAGGCAGGCAGCCCATCTGGTTGAAAGGACAACGCAACGATGCGCGTTTCATACGAATGGCTCAAGACGATGGTCGACGTGCCCGACGACCCTCAGGACCTGGTGCGCGAGTACACCCGCACGGGCACCGAGGTCGAGGCCGTCGAGGAGGTCGGCGCCACGCTCGACCGCGTGGTCACGGGCAGGATCCTCACCAAGGAGCCCCACCCCGACTCGGACCACATGTGGGTCACGACGGTCGACGTGGGCTCCGCCAACCTGGGCGCCGACGGCAGCCCCGAGCCGCTGCAGATCGTCTGCGGCGCCCAGAACTTTAACGCGGGCGACCACGTCGTGGTGGCGCTCGTCGGCGCCGAGCTGCCCGGCGGGGTCAAAATCAAGAAAAGCAAGCTGCGCGGCGTCTCGTCGTGCGGCATGAACTGCTCGCAGCGCGAGTTGGGCCTGGGCGGCGACCACTCGGGGATCATGATCCTGCCGCCCGACGCCCCGGTGGGCGTGCCCTTCACGCAGTACATGGGCACCTCCGACGTGGTGCTCGACTGCGAGATCACCCCCAACCGCCCCGACTGCCTCTCGATGGCGGGCATGGCGCGCGAGACGGGCGCGGTGCTCGACCGCGACGTGCGCGTCGACCTGCCGGCGCCGGTCGAGGAGGGGCGCCCCGTCGGGGATTTCGTCGACGTGCGTATCGACGACGCCGAGCTGTGCCAGCGCTACGTGGCCCGCGTCGTGAGCGGCGTCAAGATCGGGCCGTCGCCCGACTGGCTGGCCCGCCGCGTCGCGGCGTGCGGCGCGCGCCCCATCAACAACGTGGTCGACGTCACCAACTACGTGATGTACCTCACCGGCCAGCCGCTGCACGCCTTCGACTTGGGCAAGCTGTCCCGAGACGCCGACGGTCGCGCCCACATCGTCGTGCGCGCCGCCCGCGACGGCGAGACGCTCACGACGCTCGACGGCAAGCGGCGCGTGCTCACGCCCGACATGGCGGTCATCACCGACGCCGGCGAGCGCGCGGTGGCCCTGGCCGGCGTCATGGGCGGCCTGGACACCGAGATCGACGGCACGACGGTCGACGTGCTGCTCGAAGCCGCCGCCTTCTCCAACGGCCACACCTCGCGGACGAGCCGCAACCTGCAGCTGTTTTCCGAGGCCGCGATGCGCTACGAGCGCGTCGTCGACCGCGCTGGCTGCGCACGGGCGGCCGATGTCGCCGCCGCGCTGTTCGCCGAGGTTTGCGGCGGCACGGTCGCCAAGGGGGCCGTCGACGTTTACCCGGCGCCCGTCGGGCCGCGCCGCCTGACGCTGCGCTGCGAGCGCCTGCGCGCCATGATGGGCGCCCCCATCGAGGACGTCTTCGCGGCCAACGCGCTGCGCCGCCTAGGCTGTGCGGTGGAGGCTTTGGAGGGGCACGACCTTGCGGTGGAGGTCCCGACGTTCCGGCCCGACCTCGAGCGCGAGATCGACCTCTACGAGGAGGTCGTGCGCCTGTGGGGCGAGGGCGCGGTGAAGCCCACGATTCCCGCGGCCAGGAACCACGCCGGCGGCCTCTCCCCCGAGCAGCGCCGCCTGCGCCAGGTGGGGGCGTGCCTGCGCGCCTGCGGGCTCAACGAGACGGTGAGCTACGCCTTCGTCCCGGAGGACGACCTCGAGCGCCTGCACATGGGCGAAGAGGGCCGCGGCGTCCCCGTGCGCCTCATGAACCCCATGTCGAGCGACTGGACGGTCATGCGCCGCAGCCTCATCCCGGGCCTGCTGCGTAGCGTCGCCAACAACCAGAGCCGCGGCGTCGCCAACGTCGCCCTCTACGAGAGCGGCAGGCTCTTCTTCGGCCGCCCCGGCCACGCCCAGCCTAAGGAGCGCCCCTACGTGGCGGGCGTGCTCGCCGGTCGTTGGGACGACGCCGGCTGGAACGCCGCGTGGCCCCAGCTCGACTTCTTCGACGCCAAAGGCGTCGCCGAGACCCTGCTGGCCGATCTGCGCGTCGAGAAGGTGCGCTACCGCGCGCCCGAGGGCGGCTCGTACGGGTTCGCGCAGCCCGGCCGCGTCGCCGAGGTCGTGGCGGGAGGCGCCGTGCTGGGCTGGGTCGCCGAGATCCATCCCGCCGCGCTCGCCGCGTTCGACGTGCAGGGGCCGGTTGCGGCCTTCGAGCTCGACCTGGAGCAGCTTGTGCGCCTTGCGAAGAACGAGCTTCCCTACCGCGACGTGCCGACGCTGCCGGCCGTCTCGATGGACCTCGCGCTCATCGTTGACGAGTCCGTGACCTGCGAGCGCCTCGGGCAGGTCATCACGAGCGCGGGTGGCAAGAACCTCGAGTCCGTGCGCCTGTTCGACGTCTACCGCGACCCGGTGCGCGTCGGCGAGGGCAAGAAGTCGATGGCCTTCGCGCTGACCTATCGCGCCCCCGACCGCACGCTGACGTCCGAGGAGGCCGAGAACCTACACCGCCGCGTGGTGGAGAAGGCCTGCCGCGCGACCGGCGCCACTGTCCGAGGGGAGTGACCCTATGGTGCGCACGCGTCCCGAGCACGAAAGCACGGCCTCCGACGCCTCGGCGGGGGAGGGCGCCGGAGGCGTCCGCCGCGCCGAGGCGGGCCGGGGCGTCTCGTCGACGAGTGCGGCGCGCACGCGTACCCTGGGCGGCGAGACAGTCGAGTTCCAGGCGGTTGACTACCGTCCGCCGCAGGGGGTCCGCACGACGACGGACACCCGGCCCGAGGCGGTGGCCCCCGCCGGCGACGCCCGCCTCGGCCGTGCGGCGGGGGTGGCGTCCCTGCGCTTAGCGGGGGCGTCCCCGACGCGTGCGTCGGCTGGCAAGGAGCCGCTGACCCAGCGCACCAAAGCCGTCATCGCCGCGGTTCTCGTCGTGGTCGCGGCAGCCGTGTTTGCCGGAGGCTATCTCGGCTTCAGCGCGGTGTTCGGCAGCCTCAACAGCAGCGTGATCGAAGCTTCGTCGGCCATCTACGCCACCGACGCCTACTCGCTGTTTGCGGTGGAAGGCGACGACGGTGCGCTGCAGGACGTCTACCTGGCCTACGTCGACTCCATCGACGAACGCGTGGAGCTGTGCCACCTTGTGCCGGGAACCTATTGCGGCACAGGGTCCGACGGCTCGGCGCTCGACCTGGCCTCCGTCTACGCGCAGGGAGGCCTCGCCTCCCTGCTCGAGACGGTCGCCGACCTGGCGGGCGTGGAGGTGGTCGCAGCGGTGTCCGTGAGCCCGGAAGAGATGGCGCAGGTGTTGGCGCTGGGCGGGACGCAGGGCGAGGCCGCCTCGCTCGCCGCACAGGTATGGGACGAGGACCAGCAGGTCACCGAGACCGCCCTGCGCGGCCTGCTGAACACCATGGCAGACGTTTCCGACGAGAACCACCTGGTGCTCGAGGCACCCGCCGAGGAGGCCGAGGTCGCCGACGGCACGACGATGACCGTGCTCGACGACACCCTGTGGACGAGCATGGTGCTGGGCATGCGCGACGCCACACAGGCGGTGTCGCCCACGTCTTAGGCACAACCGCCTGCTATCGTATAGCCTTATACGCGTGCTTTTCCGTCAGTTATCCGAGCGAGCCGGGCCGGCGGCGGCCGGCCCGGTGAAAGCGAGCTTGCATGGCCGAGAACACCAACAAGGGTGCCGGCGACACCCTCGAGTTCCTCAGAATCATGGGGATAGGCCCCTCCTCGTCCGGCGCGTCCCAGTCCGCCCCCGCGTCCTCCGCAACCGACAACGAACCCAAGGACAAGGGCGCCTTATCCGGGCTGCCGCCGCTCACCGCGGCCCCCGCGCCTCGTTCCGCCCGTGACGCCGGCGGGTCCGCCAAACCTCGCGGGGAAGGGGCGCCGTACGGGGCCGCAGCCGCCGTCAACCCGCCCGCGCGTCCCAAGCCCGTGGTCATCAAAGGCGGCCCGCGCCGCGTCGTACGCGCCGACGGCCGTCAGCCCGAGACGTCCTACGCCATGGGTCAGCGCCGTTTCTCGCTTTCGAGCGGCCATGCGATGTTCGCCCCTAAAAAGCGGCGCAACCTGCTGCGCGAGACGCTTATCGCCCTCGCCTGCCTGGCCGCGGTCGCGGCCGTCTTCGTGGGGGTGTGGTTCGCGGCCGAGGCGTCGATTGTCAGGGACGAGCAGGAGGCCATCGTGGGCACGACGAGCTACGACAGCGCGCTGTCGCTCACCCCGGCCGACGACGGCGGCTACTACACCGTGTTCTTCATCACTTCGACCGAGACCGACGAGAACACCATCGGCGAGCTCTCGCAGATCCTCATGTACCGCCACGACAAGGACGTCACCACGGCGATGCGCATCTCGGTTCCGGTCAACCTCTATCTTTCTCCCGACGACTCCACTACGGGCGAGGCGCAGACAATCCAGCAGACCCTCGCCGATCAGAGCATCGTCGACGCGCTCGACGGGATCGACCACGCCTTCGGTATCCGTCTCTACAACGTCGTGTGCTGCCAGCAGTCGGTTTTCGACCTGCTCTATGCGGTTATGACGGGCGAGGCGGACGCCTCTTCGGTCGACCCGTCGTCGCTGCTCGGCTCGGTCTACTCCAACCTCACGCTCGAGGCGCTCGTGGAGCTGTGCGGGCAGTTCGGCGCACTCGACCAGACCACGATCGTCGACCGCACGGCCCCCACGACCGACATCGACGTCAACGGCACGGTCATGGCGCAAGGCAGCGAGCAGCTCTATGAACTCTCTCTGCTTCTCGGATCGACGCTGCCCGGCAACACCCAGCTCGACGCCAACGGCAATCTTGCCGGCACGCAGTACGACGAGTCCGGCGCCGCCATCCTCGACGAGTCGAACGCCCCTTCGGGCGCCCTGCGCGACGAGTCCGGCAACCTGGTCTTCGACGAGAACGGCTACGTGCAGTTCTATAGCCAGTAGTACGACGCCGGCGGGTATTCGGCCGGCA
>CAZUFB010000022.1:0-1654 GCA_964619775.1 uncultured Coriobacteriaceae bacterium | reverse complement strand
CGGCCGGCACGCAGCGCGACGAGGCCGGCAACGCCGTGCTCGACCGGCGCGGCAACATGGTCATCAGCAACGGTTGGCGTGCTTTGTGGACCGCCGCGCTCGCCGCGGGGCGCGGCGGTCCGGACCTTGCGAAGTCGAAAGGCGGCAAACGGTAACCATGCATCCCAAGGTAAGCGTCATCATGCCGGTCTACGGTGTCGAGAAGTACGTGGGGCGTGCCATCGAGAGCATTCTCAACCAGACGCTTGAGGACTTCGAGTTCCTCATCGTCGACGACGGCTCGCCCGACGACTCGGGGCGCATCTGCGACCGCTATGCGGCGACCGACCAGCGCATCCGCGTGTTCCATCAGGAAAACGCCGGGGCTCCGGCCGCGCGCAACCGGGCGCTCGACTACGCCCGCGGCGACTACCTGTGCTTCGTCGACGCCGACGACTGGGCCGAGCCCCGCATGCTCGAGGACATGTATGCCCTGGGCGCCGCGCACGGCTTGGAGCTGGTCGTGGCGGGCTTCTACATCGACACCTACTGCGACGACGAGGGCAACGACTGCTTCCGCCAGGTGCTCAACGTCCCGGCGCGGGTCTTCGCAACCCAGCGGGAGTTCCGCGAGAACGCCTACGCGCTGTTCGACAAGAACCAGTTCTACCCGCCGTGGAACAAGCTCTACCTGCGCAGCTACGTCGAAGGGCACGGCCTGCGCTTCCCGTCGACCTTTTGGGACGACTTCCCGTTCGTCCTGTCGGTGCTGCGCGACGTGGATCGCGTGGGGGTGACCGACACCCCCTACTACCACTTCATCCGCGCCCGCGCCGAGTCGGAGACCTCGCGCTACCGCGAAGGCATGTATGAGAAGCGCGAAGACGAGCACGCCTGGATGCTCGACCTGTACCGGCATTGGAACGTCTGCGACGAGCGCAGCATGGAGGTCGTCTACCGCCGCTACGCCGAACGCCTTATCGGCTGCATCGAGAACGTGACCTGCGCCGACTGCAAGCTGTCCCGTGCTGAGCGTCGGGAGGCGGTGCGGCGCATGGTGGAAACCCCCCAGGCGCGTCTGGCGGTGGAGAAGGCCGTGCCGCGCTCCCTCATGATGCGCGTCATGCTGTGGCCCATCAGAGGAGGCCATCCCTGGGTCGCCTACATGGAGGGGCGGGTCATCTCGTTCGTGAAGCGCCACTCCACGAAGCTTTTCTCGAAGCTCAAGGCGTGCCGCTAGCCGGTCTGCTTGGCCGCCCGTCTGCGCGTGCCACCCGTCCGCAAACCTGCCCAAACGCGCCTTTTGCGGATTCGCGGGGCTTTTTGCCCTCTTTGCGGGGAACGTGCCAGGTTGGTAACAAAGCGTTCCTATACTTTGTTTCCTATATGTGGCTTGAGCGACCGTACAGGGCTTGAGCGCCGCCTCGGGTGCGTACCGCGGCGGACCCGTCGGCGAGATTTGCGGGAGGTGCTGGATGAAACCCCTGAAGATCATGGACACCACGATCAGGGACGGGCAGCAGTCGCTGTGGGCGACGCGCATGCCCATCGGCGACATGCTGCCCATTCTGCCCAAGATGGACCAGGTCGGCTACTGGGCAATCGAGGCGTGGGGCGGTGCGACGTTTGACACCTGCCTGCGCTTCCTCGACGAGAACCCGTGGGAGCGCCTGCG
>CAZUFB010000021.1:7702-29528 GCA_964619775.1 uncultured Coriobacteriaceae bacterium | reverse complement strand
TGCGGTTTCTTGGTGGGCGATGAGGGATTCGAACCCCCGGCCTTGTGCGTGTAAGGCACCTGCGCTAGCCGCTGCGCCAATCGCCCGCGTTGCTGGGAAGGTAGTTTATCATAGCGCGCCGCCCGTGCATCCCGGGTGCAACATTCCCATAAGTCGCATTGTGCTAGCGCATCGCGGTTGCCTCGCCGTACGCCGTGCGGATCGCCTCGTGCAGGTCCTGCAGACGGCCGCGCTCGAAGCGGTAGCGCACGGTTTGTGGCTGGTCCGGCCGCGAGGGGTCGCGATGCTGCACGCGCACGAACGCGAACTCCACGGCGGCGTAGCCTTGCAGCAGCACGGCGTAGGCGTAGCACGTCGCCTGCAGCAGGTGCTTCTCCTGCAGCGCGGCGGGGGTCTCGGACGCACGGCCGCCGGTCTTGTAGTCCACCACGAAGGCGGTCTGCTGCGCAGCGGGCACGCGGTGGTCGCGGCAGAGCAGGTCGATCGACCCTTCAAGATGGACGGGTTCTCCCTGGGGCCCCTGGAGTGTCACGTAGAACGGCGCCTCGGCGGTCACGTCCGCGTAGGCCGCTGCCTCGGCCGCAACTTCGGACGTCGCCCACAGCGTGACGGCGTCCCGCAGGGCGGGCAGCTCGTCGTCGTCGGCGTCCCAGGCACGCAGGCAGGCACGCAGGCGTTCGTCGGAGGGAACCTCGAACCGTGCGCGCGGTTCGCCCCGCGCCGCCAGCTGCTCCGCCATGAGCTGGCACGCCTGGTGCAGCGCCGAGCCGAAGGCCACGGGGCTCGCAGGCCGTCGTGTGCCTTCGTCCCCCGGCGCGCCTGCGCGGGTGGCGGGGGCCGCGGCCAGGGTCTCGTCGGCATCCGTCGCCTCGTCGTCCCACGTTGCGCGTGCGGGGTCCCACACCTCGTCGGGGTCGGCGGGCTCGCCGGCGGGGTGCGCGTCGCGGGCCAGACGGCTGTATGAGAACGTTCCCGCCCGCAGGGGGTTGCAGGGCCGCTTGCCGGGCAGCAGGTCGCGCAGGCGCTCGCCAGGGCGTGGCGGCTCGGGGACGCTTCCTCCGACCCCGCCCAGGCTGTGCGCCCCAGGTGCCTGCGCGCCACTGCCCGCTTCGTCCGCCATGTCTGCGTCGGCCATTTCGGGGCGCAGGTAGCCTTCGGCGGGCTTGCCGTTTACAAGCAGGCGTCCGCGTTCGTCGCGCTCGAGGCGCAGGCGCTCAGTCGTCGCGCGCCGCTTCCCGCCGAAGTCGATGCCGTCGGGTGCGGTGACAAAGTCGCAGTGCTGCCCGAACAGCGCCCGCCGCAGGTCGTCGAGCACGCCGCCGTAGGCCCGCTCCTTGGAGGGGTCCACGGCCCTGTCCTCCATGTTCACGGCGACGACAAGCGCCTCGCGCGGTCGGGTGGCCCCCACGTAGAACCTGCGCCTCATCTCGCCGAGCTCTTCGGTGCGTCGGCGCTCGGCGATGGCGCGGTGCAGTTCCAAGGCGCCTTCAGCCTCTTCCATCTCAGGGGGTTTCAGCAGGTCGAGGTACCCTGCATCCACAAGGCGTCCGCGCTGCGTCTCGGTCAGCTCCAAGCCGTTGTGTAGCTTTTCGAGCGGCATGCCCTCGGCGACGCTCGCCGAGGGCAGAAGCGATAGGTAGAGACGGTCGCCCGCTGTCTCAAGGCGCAGGCGGCTGCCTTCAGTGCGCGCCCCGTAGAAGTCGGCGAGCGCCACGACGGGGAACTCGAGGCCTTTGGACGCGTGTATGGTCAGGATGCGCACGGCGTCCTGGTCGGCGGTCATGAGGGTGCCCGGCTTCTCCTTGACGCCTGCGGCCAGCTCGCGCGCGACGCGCGCCGCGGTGGCGGGGATGCCGCGCGGGGTGGCGGGGTCGTTCTCGACCGCTTCGGCCAGGCGCACGGCCTTGAGTGCGTTGGCGGCGCTTGCCATGCCTTGAGGTCCGGCGCCCTGCAGCCGGTCGAGCCACCCCGACGAAACCACGAGGTCGGTGAGTATCTGCGCCGCGCCGCGCCCGCCTGCCGTGGCCACGGCGTCGCACAGCAGCGCGGCGGCGAGTCGCACGCGGGGCGAGGGGTCGCCGCCGCGCGCGGCGAGCAGCCCGGTCCACAGATGGCGCTGGCCGCCGTCGTCGGCGCTGCCCAGGCGCAGCAGCTCCTCGGCTCCTAGGCCGAAGGTGCCCCCGGTCAGCGCGGCGCGCAGGTTGGCGTCGTCCCACGGGTTGGCCACGGCACCGAGCAAGGCGCTGACCTCGCGGGCCTCGGGCGTTTGGGCAAAGCCCGACCCGCCGGTCACGATGCAGGGGATGCCGTGGGCGCGCAGCGTGCGGGCGTAGACGTCGGCGCGGCCCATACTACCCAGCAGAATCACCATGTCGCCCCAGCGCCGGTTGGGGGCGTCGGCGTGCAGCGCCTCGAACCGGCGTGCGACGGCCTCGGCCTCCACGAGGTGGCGGTCTTCGGTGTTCACGCCGCCTTGTCGCCTGCTGGTGGTCGCCACCACGTCGACGCGCGCCACGTCGGGGAAGGGGTTGGCGTCGGCGTGCCCTTCGTCCCATGACAGCTTGATGAACTCGCCCCCTGCGCCGAAGACCTCCGGCGCGCCGAACACGCGGTTCACGAAGGCGATGACGTCGCCGTGCGAGCGGAAGTTTTTGCCCAGCTCGCGGTACATTCCTCCCGTGCCGTCGTGCTCGTGGCGGCGCATCGCGCGCTTGTGGGCGCGGTAGGTGTCCACGTCCGCCCCGCGGAAGCGGTAGATGCTCTGCTGGGTGTCGCCCACGGTGCACAGGCGCCGGTCACCGTCGGTCAGGTAGCCGATGAGGGCGACTTGCAGGCCGCTCGTGTCCTGGAACTCGTCGACCATCACCAGCTTGAAGCGGTCGCGGTAGCGCGCCAGGACCTCGGGGTGCGTCTCAAAGGCTTCGAGCGTCCTGACGAGCAGGTCGTTCTGGTCGAGTACGCCGCGGGCCTCCTTGGCGGCGTCGAAGCGCCCCTGCACGCGCCGGGCGAGGTCGAGCAGCTGGTCGCGCGCCCTGCGCGCCAGGCCGAGCGCACACACAAGCCGTGCGTCCGCGCAGGCCTTCCGAAAGAGGGCGTAGCCGGTGGCGAAGGGCTCCTTGGAGGTGTTGCGGCCAAACGAAAGGTCGATCCCCTTGAGCGCCAGCGCCACGTCGACGTAGGTGCTGGAAGGGTCGGCGGCAAGCCGCTCGAAGGCGGCTATAGCTCCCCCCTCGCCGCGGAGTGCGTCGAACGCCTTGGAGGTGAACGTCTCCTGCCTGCCCGTCTTCGAGATTCCCTCGCACGCCACGGCGTCGCAGGCCACGGCCGCCTGATGGACGTCGCGGGCCACGTCGCGCGGCGCGGGAACCTCGGCGCACACCACGGCGTCGAGCCCGCCACGCAGGTTGGCGGCGCTCCCTACGACCTCCCGTACCATAGCCCCCACGTTCGAGTCGCCGTCCGCCTTCTCAAATTCGTCGAAGAGCTCCCGGTAGGCGTCCAGAGCGGCGCCCCCGCCGTCTTCGCCGCGCGCTTCCTCGAGCACCTCGTTGACACACGCCTCGAGCAGCTGGTCGCGGTCGGTCTCGCCGATAAGGCCGAAGCGCGGGTCGAGCCCCAGGTCGAGTGCGCTTTCGTGGAGGATGCGCGAGCACATGCCGTGGATGGTGCTGATCCAGCAGGCGTCCACCTTGAGCGCCGCCTCGGCGAGCCCCTCTTCGCGCAGCCGGGTGCGCACGCGGGCCTTGATCTCGCTGGCGGCGAGCTCGGTGAAGGTGATGGCGAGTACCTCGTCGATGTCGCCCACGCCGCTTTCCTCGGGGTGGAGCAGCGCGTAGGCGATGCGCTGCGTCAGCATAAGGGTCTTGCCCGACCCCGCGCCGGCCGAGACGAGCAGGGGCCCGCGCACGTGGGTCACGCAGTCGCGCTGGTCTTGGGTGAGCGTCGAGAGGTCCATCTACGCCGTCCTTCTCTTGGGGCATCCCGTCACGGTGCAGTACGCGCACGAGTCTTTGCCGAAGCGCGGGTTGGGCGCCGTGTCCCCGTCGCGCAGGCGGTCCATGGCGCGAGCGACCTCCTGCTCGAGGTAGCAGAGCAGGTCCTGAAAGCCGCTGCCGCCCCCGTCGGTGCGCGCCACCACGTTGTCCTCGCCAAGGTCGCTGCCGGCCAGGCACGCCGCCGCGCCGTCGAGGAAGCCCTTGATACGCGCGCGGTTGTAGGAGACGTACAGGGCGCCCACGGCGACGGTGCCCGGGCGCGCCTGCTGGAGCACCGACGCGTAGACGAGCGCCTGGCAGTGCTGGGGAAGACGGTCGACCTCGGCGGGGTCCTGGCCCCGTTTGGGCCGCGGGATGCCGTAGGACTCGCCGACGGCGCCGCGGTAGCCGATGACCAGGGCGTGCCCCGCGCCGTCCTCGTCGACGCGGTCGACCGTGCCGTGCAGGCGCACGCCGCCGTAGACGAGCGGCTCGCGGTCGCCGAACGACCACTCGTGGCTCGAGGGGGCAAAACCCTGCGGCAGCAGCGCGTCGCGCTCGACGCACCCGCGTAGGTTGCGGCGCACGGTGTTGAGCCGCTCGTGCTCGAGGAGCGTGACCGGCACGAGCGGGTTGCTGCCGGCCCGCTCGTCCAGGGCCCTGTCGAAGCAGGCGTCGAGCACAGGTTCCCACTCGGCGCGGTCCGCGGCCCCCTCGACGCGCGGCACGCCCCGCCGCGCCATGGCCTCGTGGAAGATGCCCAGCACCCGGCGTGAGAACGAGCCCAGCTCGCGCGGGCCGAACTCGGCGTCGATGCCGCCCGAGGGGAGCCTGAACTCGTAGAACCAGCGCAGCGGGCAGCTCAGGTAGGCCTCGAGGGCCGAGGGCGTCCACACGTGGTCGTCGCACAGGTAGAGACGGCGTGCCCGGTCGGGCCGCAGCAGGACGGCGGTCGGCTCGGCGGGGATGGCCGCAGGCGTCCAGGTGGACGGGCTCGCCAGCTCGGCGAAGCGCTCCTCGCCCAGCGTGGCCGAGGGGAGCGCCCCGCCCTTGGGCAGGCCCGTGATGCGGTCGAGGTCGTCGCCGGCCGTGGGGTCGGCGCGGTAGCAGTCCACGACCTCCTCGAAAAGCGCCGAGGGGCGCATGCCGCGCGCGTCGGGGTCTTGCAGGCAGCGCTCGAACACGATGCAAGAACGCGCCGCCTCGACGGCGGACATGAGCCGGCGGCGCAGCTCTTGCAGGGCGGACGGGCCGCGCCCCACGCCCAAGGCGTCCAGGAACACCTCCTGCGCGTCCGTCCGGTCGCCCACCGAGGCGTCCTCGGCGGTGAGGTCGCAGACCACGACGGCCTCGAACGAACGGCCCTGGAGCTGCGCGAGCGAGCAGAACGCGACGGCGTTGGGGTCGGAGTCGAGCGCCGCGGCGCTTTCCTGTGCGGCGACGTCGCCCGCCGCGACGCTGACCCACGACACGGGCACCGCGGCCCCGGCGACGAGCCGTGCGAAGCCCGCCTGCGACAGGGGTCGTCTCACGCCGAAGACCTTCCGGGCCTCGTCAAGCCGCGCGACGCGCGCCGCCGCCGCGCGCTCGAGCCGCTCGGTGCTGCCGGCGGTCCCGAGCGGCTTCACGAGCGCCGCGGCCGCCCCGGCCAAATCGTCGCAGCGTAGCGCCCCCACGGCTTCCGCCAGCGGCGTGCGGGGCCCGTCGGAGGCGCCGCACGGCTCCGTTTCGGCAAGCCAGCGCTCCACGGCGGCGCGCTCGGCAGCCACGCACAGGTCGTGCAGGACGGTCGCGGCCCCCACGGTGCGGTCGCCGCGCCATGCGCGGTCCAGGTCGAGCGCGTCGTCGGTCGTCAGGCCGGCCAGCGGGTTGCGGGCGATGTCCGACGCGCAGGCGCGTAGGTCCGGGGCCGCCTCGTCCCCCTGCTCCCGCTCGGCCTCCACGAGGGCGACGAGCGCCGCGAGCAGCCTTCCCACGCCGGTCGACGCCACGGGCGCGCTGCCCTGCGCGCGGCAGGCCACGGCGCGTCCGGCGGTCTCGGCGAGGCGCGGCGCCACGAGGCCGGCCAGTGCGACCGGGTCCTTGCAGGCGACCGCCACGGCGCGCGGCGCAACGCCCTCGGCGACGAGGGAGCGCAGCGTGCGGGCCAGAAGCTCGGGTTCCGCGTAGCGCCCCGACGGCAGGCAGAAGCGCACGTCGCCGCGCGCCTCGAGCGCCGGGCCTACGCCCGCGGTGAAGAGGCGCCCCGCGAGGTCGGCGACCTCGGCGCTCGCCCAGGGAGCGCGTGGGTCCGGCACCTCGCCGCCGAGCAGTTCCCGGCAGTCGGTGCGTTCGACCGGCGCGCCCTGCGCGCGGCAGGCCTCCTCGAGGTGCGCCGCGAGCTCGCGCGCCGCCGCGCAGGCAGGGCTGGGTCCCAGTTCGGCGACGAGCGTCGCGCCGCGGCGGCACGCGGCGGCGGCCGCCAGCCCCAGCTCGGCATCGGTGAGGGCGTGGTGCCCGTCGAGCACGAGGTGGGCCCAGCCGGCGGCGCCCATCAGGGAGGGAAGCAGGGACATGGCCCGGCCCGGCTCGATGAGCCCGTGCTCGGAAAGCAGGCGCTCGTAGGAGCGGCACACGGCCAGCAGCTCGAGCTCGACAGGGGAGAGGCGGGCATCGTCGTCGCGTGTTCCGTCGAACGCGGCCGACCCCGCCGCGACCCGCACGACGCCTTCCACGCAGCTCGCCATGCCCGGCAGCGCGGCGGCGAGCACCCGCGTGCGCGCATCGTCGAGGACGGCCGCCGCCGCGGCGCGGCGCGCGGGTCCCGACACGGGGCGCCTCCCGTCGCCGTAGAGCGACCAGCGGTCGAGCGCCCAGGCCTGGAGGGTGGTCGTGGGGACGCCGAGCGTGCCGGTGCCGGTGTCGGCCAGGCGGCGCGCGGTGAGCGCGGCCAGCTCGGCGGTCGGCGCGATGCGGGCGACCGGCACGCCGGCGGCGAGGCAGGCCTCCACGGCGCGGTCGCAGGCGAGGGCCTGCGCCTGCGCGTGCGGCGCCGATACGATGCGGAGCCCGGGGGCGGTGGACGTGATGTGGGGCATGAGGCGGGCGCCTCCCTGCGAGTCGGATGGTCGGTGGCCTTCGACGGGCAGTCTAGCATGCGCCCCTGACGCAAACGCCGCGGGTGCGTGTGCGCTTCGTGGGGTTGCCCGCGCAGCCCGGGCGAAATCGGCTTTCGCTATAGTACGCTATAGCACAATAGTGCGACGGCACAGAGGTGCGCGACTGGACGACGTGCCGGCGTCGCACGCGGGCGGCCCTTGCGGCGCGCCCGCCGTCCGGCGGCGAAAAGGAAAGGACGCGGGTTCTATGATACAAGCAATGGGCGCGGGCTCTGCCCCCGAGTTCTCCCTGCTGGTCGACGCGCTCGTCGCGCTTGCGGGCCGCGAAGACGCCGAGCACCTGCTGCAGGACCTGTGCACCCCCCGCGAGCTCGAGGACCTCTCCCAGCGCCTCGAGGTGGCCCGCATGCTCGACGCCGGCGTGAGCTACGCGCGCATCCAGGCCGCCACGGGCGCCTCGGCCACCACGGTGGCCCGCGTCGCCCGTTGCCTCAAGTACGGTTCGGGCGGCTACCGTGCCGTGCTCGACCGCCTGCCCGCCTACGAGGTGCCCAAGGAGTCCGCCGGGTAAGGTAGGGCGCGGACGCGCCGTCGGTCCTGCGCCGTCCGGCATGATGGCGCCTTCTCCCGTGGCCGCTTCGCCCGTGCGGCTTCGTCGGTTTCCAGACATCCCCGCGCACGCGGAGTTTGCGTGCCGCGCACGCGGCTCTCCCGGCAATTCCCGTGAAGCCCCTATCATCTTGCGTGCGGCCGTGGTATGCTGCCGGCAGAAAAAACGAACAGGTGTACGTATCACAGAGAGTGCGTCATCTGGGAAACCCTGCCGGCCGCATTCGGCCATATGGTCGCCCACCAGGGTGTTTTTGCGCATCGAGGAGGACCCATGGCCTTTGTCCACCTGCACAACCATACCGAGTACTCGATGCTCGACGGCATCACGCGCCTCAAGGACATGGCCGAGCGCGCCTGGCAGCTCGGCATGCCGGCTTGCGCCATCACCGACCACGGCTATATGTACGGATGCGCGCAGTGGTATCTCGACGCGCGCGCCGCGGGGGCCAAGAACGGCAAGAAGGGCCCCGAGTACGGCATCAAGCCCATCCTGGGGTGCGAGGTGTACTTCACGCCCGACTCCACCTTGGCGCGCGATCGCAAGCCCGACCTCTACCACCTGTTGCTGCTGGCGAAGGACAACCAAGGCTATACCAACCTCATGAACATCGTGTCGCAAGCGGCCACGCGCGGCTTCTACTACAAACCCCGCGTGACGCTCGAGATGCTGCGCGACCACCACGAGGGCATCGTCGCCACCTCGGCGTGCATCGCGGGCATCGTCCCGCAGTGCCTCGACCGGGGCGACCGCAAGACGGCCATCGAGTGGGCCAAGACCTTCGGCGGCATCTTTGGCCACGACGACTTCTACATCGAGCTGCAGAACCAGGGCATCACGGCCGACTCGGGCATGACCCAGATGGAGCTCAACGGCCAGCTCGACGCGCTTGCCCGCGAGCTCGGTCTCAAGACCGTCGCCACCAACGACTTCCACTACCTGCTGCAGGAGGACGCCCCCACGCAGGACGCCATGATGTGCATCGGCATGGGCAAGAGGATCGACGACCCCGACCGCATGCGTTTTAAGAACGACCAGTTTTACATGAAGACCGAGGAGGAGATGCGCGAGGCGCTCGGCATCTACCAGGAGGCGTGCGACAACACAGTCGAGATCGCCGAGAAGTGCGGCGCGCGTCCCGATTTCCTGCTCGACGACAACGCCGGCGTTTTCCTCGATTTCGACCAAATCATCCTGCCGCGCTACCCCGGCCTCGACGAGGAGGAAACCCACGAGAGCCAGTTCCGCCGCGAGTGCGAGGCCGGCCTGGCCCGGCGCTACGGGGAGGACTGGAGGACCGCCCGTCCCGACGTGGTCGAGCGCTTCGAGTATGAGTACAAGGTCATCTGCGAGAAGGGCTTCGCCGCCTATTTCCTCATCGTGCAGGACTACGTGCGCTGGGCCAAGCAGAACGGTATCGGCGTGGGTCCCGGCCGCGGCTCGGCGGCGGGCGCCATCGTCGCCTACGCAATGGACATCACGACGTTCGACCCGCTCGCCAACGGCCTGATGTTCGAGCGCTTCCTGTCACCCGAGCGCACCGAGATGCCCGACATCGACATGGACTTCGACGATGAGCGGCGCCTCGAGGTGGTGGACTACGTGCGCCGCCGCTATGGGGCCGACCACGTCACCCACGTCATCACCTACTCGGTGCTCAAAGCCAAACAGGCCATCAACGACGCCAACCGCGTGCTGGGCTACCCGGTATCGTTCGGCCAGAAGCTCTCAAAGATGATCTCCTCAGCGCCCGACACCACCCTGGCGGCCACGATGGGCGAGGACGAGAAGCACAAAGACTACTTTTCCCCCGACTTCGTGCAGGCGTACAAGGAGGACGCCGACGCCCGGAGCGTCATCGACACGGCGCGCGCCCTCGAGGGCCTCACCCGCGGTGAGGGCGTCCACGCTTGCGCCGTCCTCATCTGCCGCGACCCGGTCAACGAGCACGTGCCCACCAAGCTCGACACCAAGGGTGGGGTCGAGATCACCCAGTACGAAGGCCACATGGTGGCCGACATGGGCTTGCTCAAGATGGACTTCCTAGGCCTGCGCACTCTCACGGTTATCTCGCGCGCCAAAGCAAACATCAAGCTCACCACCGGCATCGACATCGACGTCGACGCCATCCCCTTCGACGACCCCAAGATTTTCGAGCTCATGGGTTCGGGCCACACGGCCGGCGTCTTCCAGATCGAGTCGGGCGGCATGACGGCCACCATCAAGGGCATGAAGCCGCGCGAGTACAAACACGTCGTCGCACTCATCGCGCTCTACCGCCCCGGCCCCTTGGGCGCGGGCATGGTCGACAGCTACGTCAACCGCATGAACGGCAAGGAGGCGGCCGTCTCCTACGACCCACGGCTCGACGACATCCTGGGCGAGACCTACGGCACGATGGTCTACCAGGAACAGGTCATGCAGATCTCGATGAAGATGAGCGGCTTTTCGGCCGGCGAGTCCGACTCGCGCATCCGCAAGCCGGTGGCCAAGAAAAAGATCAAGCTGCTCACCGACACGGTCTTCAAATGGGAGGACGGCAAGGAGGAGACCACCTACGACCACTGGATGAACGGCGCGGCGGCCAACGGATACGTGCGCGAGGTTGCCCAGAAGATCTGGGACGACGTACTCGAGTTCGCCTCTTACGCGTTCAACAAGTCGCACTCGGCCGGCTATGCCATCCTCGTCATGCAGACCGCCTGGCTCAAGGCGCACTACCCGCGCGAATACATGGCGGCGGTGCTCACGTCCTACACCGGCAAGACGGAGAAGATCGTCCACTACATCTCGGCGTGCCGCTACGACGGAATCGCGGTCCTCGCCCCCGACGTCAACGAGTCGGGCAACGAGTTCACGCCCGTCGCCGAGGGCATCAGGTTCGGCCTCGCCGGCATCCGCGGCGTGGGCGAGGGCGTGAGCGACCTCATCGTCGAGGAGCGCGAAAAGAACGGTCCCTTCCAGGACATCTTCGACTTCGTGAACCGCATCGACACCTCCAAGGCCAACCGCCGCGTAGTCGAGTCGCTTGTCAAGGCCGGCGCGTTCGACGCGACGGGCTACACGCGCAAGCAGATGTGCGAGCTCGTGTCAAAGGACAATCCCCAGAACATCCTCGACGCCGCCGTGCGCAGGCAGAAGAACGCCGCGGCTGGCCAGCTGTCCATCTTCGATTTGTTCGACTCGGAGGAAGACGCAGGCTCGGTCAACGACCGCGTCGCGCCCGACGGCGTCGAGTGGGACAACCGCGTCAAGCTCGCGCAGGAGAAGGACGTTTTGGGCATCTACGTCACCGACCACCCGCTGCGCCCCTTCGAGTACGCCCTGTCCCAGGTGCGCAACTACGGCATCAGCGAGATCGACGAGATGGCCGACGAGGCGACAGGTTCCTTCAAGGTTCCCGAGAAAAAGGTTTTCACGTGGGCCGGCATGGTGAGCGACGTGCAGAAGAAGGTCACCAAAAGCGGCGACCAGATGGCGACCTTCACGCTGGCCGACATGGAGGGCGAGGTTGCCTGCGTGTGTTTCCCCAAAGTGTTCGCCAAGAAAGGATCGTGCCTCTACGGCGAGACCGACTCGCTGACCGGCGAGCCGGTGGGCGACGTGTTCGTCAAGGTGCGCGCGAACCTCGAGCGCTCGGACCGCGGCAACCAGCTTATGGTGCTCGACATCGACCCCTTGGCGCTCGACTCGGTCTCCAACCGCCCCAAGACGCTTGAGATTCGCATTGCGAGCAGCATGCTCAACCAGAGTTTCGTCTCCCAGATGTCGCGGGCTCTCGGCTGCTACCCGGGCAAGGACAACGTCGAACTTCTGGTCGAGGAGGTGTCGGGCCGTACGATGCGCGCCGAGGTTCCCGTCCACGTGGACACGCGCAACGTGGCGCTCATCGTAGAGGCCAACGACCTGCTGCGCGGCCAAGGTTCCGTCGTGGTGGTGTAGACCGCCCCTTTGCCGTGCTGTGCGCGCCTCATGCCCGTGCGGCACGGCGACTTTTGCGGATCGCATGACGAACGAAGGCCGCCTGATACTTTAGTGCTATAGTGTGATAAAGTACCCGGCACTGTAGCGGTTCCCTCCCTGTGCGCGGTTTGCCTGAGGCGGGGCGCGACGAGATTGAAAGGGGCACAGAAGGTGGCTGCCATCACCACACCGCGCGGGTTTAGGGACGTCCTTCCCGATGAGGCCCTGTGGCGCGAGCAGATCATGCAGGCGGTGGTCGGCCGCTTCGCCGAGGCGGGCTACGAGCCCGTCGAGACCCCCGTTTTGGAGGAGCGCGACCTGCTGCGCGATACCGACGGCGCCGGCGAGGGAACGTTCCGCCTGTTCGACGCCGACGGCCGCTGCCTCATGCTGCGCCCCGACGTCACGCTACCCGTCGCCCGCCTGGTGGCGACGCGCTTGCGTGGCACGCGCGGGCCGCTCCGCCTGCGCTACAACGCGCCCGTCTTCCGCGAGAGCGACCCGCTGCGCGGCGAGGCGCGCCAGTTCACCCAGCTCGGGATCGAGCTGATAGACGACGCCGGGCCCGACGCCGACGCCGAGGTCCTGCTCCTCATGGCGCGCAGCCTCGAGGCCGCGGGGCTTTCCGGCTATGTCGTCGCCCTGGGGACGGTTCGCCCGCTCGAGGCCCTGCTGGCCACGTCGGGCCTGGACGAGGGACGCTGCCGCACGGTGCGGGCGCTCTGCCAGCGCTGCGACCTTGTGGGCCTTGATGCGCTGCTCGCCGAGGTGGGGGAGGGCATGGACGGGTCGGTACGCCGCGCCCTGCGCGGGCTGCCGCGCATCCACGGGGGCCGCGAGGCCGTCGATACGGCGCGCGCCCTGCTCGCCCCATGCGGTTGCGTCGACGGGTGCGGCCTCGACGAGCTCGACGCCCTCGTCGCCCGTGCCGAGAAGGCGGGCGTTTCCGGGCGCGTCGCGGTGGACTTCTCGGTGATGGGGTCGTTCGGCTACTACACCGGCATGGTCATCGAGGCGTATGCGCCTGGGTTGGGGCGGCGTCTGGGCCAGGGCGGGCGCTACGACCGGGTTTTCGAGCGCTACGGGTGTGCGCGTCCGGCGGCCGGCTTCGCCCTGTCGCTCGACGCGCTTCAGGCCGCTCGCGACCGTCCCGCAACGGGCGGGGCCGATGCCCGCCCGTTGCGCGTCGCCGTTTCCAAGGGCGCGCTGTTCGAGGGCGCCGTCGAGTTGTTTCGCCGTGCGGGTCTCGATGTCGGCGGCCTTGCCGACCCGGGCCGCCAGCTCGTCGTGCGCGCCGAGGGAGTCGAGTACATCATCGTCCGTCCCACCGACGCCCCGGCGTTCGTCGCCTTCGGCGGCGCCGACTGCGGCGTCTGCGGGCGCGACTCGCTCGTCGAGGCCGGGCTCGAGGTGCTCGAGCTGTCCGACCTCGCCTACGGTGCCTGCAGGTTTGTCGTGGCCGAGCCTGCCGATGCGGCCGGGAGGGCCGAGGAAAACTACCGCCGCCTCGGTTCGATGCGCGTCGCCACCAAGTACCCCCGCATCGCGCGCGCCTACTTCGACGGTATCGGCGTGGAGGCCGACATCCTCAAGTTCCACGGCAACGTCGAGCTTGCGCCCCTGGTGGGCATGGCCGACCGCATCGTCGACATCACGGCGACCGGCACGACCCTGCGCGAGAACAACCTGGTCGTGGTCGACGAGGTGTTGCGTTGCACGGCGCGCTTCTTTGCCAACCCGGCCGCCGCCCGCACCGACCCGCGCGTCTTCGACCTTGCGCGCCGCCTGGAGGCCGCCGCCTGTCCGTAGGCGCGCCGCCTGCGCGTCGCGGATGTGCGGAAAAGGAGCAAGCGCAGCCCTGTTGATGCTTTAACACTCTAGTGTGATAAAGTATTTCGTCGACAAACCTTTGCCTGAGAAAGGCTGAAACGCCATGAAGACCATCGAACTTGCCGCCGACGAACGGCTGACCGAATCCATGCTCGTCCGCAAGGGGTCGCTTCCCGCCGACGTGCTCGCGTCCGCGGCCTCCATCGTCGAGGAGGTCCGCCGGCGCGGCGACGACGCCCTGCGCGGCTTCGAAAGGGAGTTCGACCGCGTCGACGTCGCCGACTTTCGCGTCCCGGCCGAGACCATCGACGCCTCGCTTGAGGCGGTGGGGGAGAGGTTCCTCGCCTCGTGCAAGAAGGCCGCCGCGCGCATATGCGACTTCCACCGGCGCGAGGTGCAGCAGTCGTGGTTCATGACGCGTCCCGACGGCACGATCGTCGGCCAAAAGGTGACACCGCTCGAATCGGTGGGCATCTATGTCCCCGGCGGTCGGGCGCAATACCCTTCGACCGTGCTCATGGACGCCATACCCGCCAAGGTGGCGGGTGTGGGGCGCATCGTGATGGTCACGCCGCCGCAGGAGGGCGGCGAGCTGTCGCCCTACACGCTGTGCGCCGCCAAAGTGGCGGGGGTCGACGAGATTTACACCGTGGGCGGCGCGCAGGCCGTCGCGGCTCTTGCCTACGGTACCGCTTCCGTCCCCAAGGTCGACAAGATCGTCGGCCCGGGCAACGCGTACGTCGCCGCGGCCAAACGCCTCGTGTCGGGTGACTGCGGCATCGACATGGTGGCCGGCCCTTCCGAGGTCTGCGTGCTGGCCGACGAAACCGCCGACGAGCGCCTCGTCGCCGTCGACCTCATGGCCCAGGCCGAGCACGACCCCATGGCTACGGCCTACCTCGTGACCACCGATCCCGACCTGCCGGCCGCCGTGCTCGAGGTCATAGACGGGCTGCTGGCCGAGAGTCCCCGCGCCGAGATCACGCGCGCCTCGCTCGACGGCAACGGCACCGTGGTGGTGTGCTCTGACATAGACCAGGCGATCGACGCGGTGAACACCATAGCCCCCGAGCACCTGGAGCTGCAGACCTTCGAGGGGATGGAGCTGCTGGGACGCATTCGCAACGCGGGCGCCATCTTTGTGGGCGCATGGAGCTCCGAGCCTCTCGGCGACTACGTGGCGGGCCCCAACCACACGCTGCCAACCGGTGGCACGGCACGCTTCTCAAGCCCGCTGTCGGTCGACGAGTTCGTCAAGAAGTCCTCGGTCATCTGCTACTCCTACGAGGGTCTCGAGGCCGACTGCGACGACGTGGTCGAGCTCGCCGAGGCGGAAGGCCTGTGGGCTCACGCCCAAAGCGCTCTCATGCGCCGCACGGTGATGGCCGCCTACCAGGCCGAGCTCGAAAACGAGGAGCCGTGCGGCGGCGCGTGCTGCGGGGAGGGCGAGTAGCATGGCTCCCCGTATGCGCGACGACCTGCAGGGCATGGAGCCCTACGACCCCGACCTGCGCGACGTCGAGGTCGTGCTTTCCGCCAACGAGAACTCCTTCGGCCTGCCGGAGGCGGTGTGCTCCGAGATGGCCCGCCGCCTTGCCGCGGTGCCGGCCAACCGCTACCCCGACGCGACGGCCTGCCGTCTGAGGGCGCTGCTCGGCGATATGTGGGGCGTGTCCGCGCGCAGCGTCGCGGTGGGCAACGGCGGCGACGAGCTCATCTTCAACCTGCTGCTTGCGTTCGGCGGGCCGGGGCGCACCATGGTCAACTGCGTGCCGACCTTTTCCGCCTACGCCCTCTACGCCCGCCTGACGGGAACGTCGGTGAAAAACGTGCGGCGGCGGGCGGAGGACTTCTCCCTGGACGAGGGGGCCGTGCTCGCCGCGGCCTCCGACGCCGACCTCGTGTTCGTCACCTCCCCCAACAATCCGACGGGCAACCTGGTGCGATCCGAGTTCGTGCGCTGCCTGGCGGCGGCCTCCGACGCCCTCGTGGTCGTAGACGAGGCGTATGCCGACTTCGCCGACCCGGCGGCGAGCTGCATTCCCCTTGCGTCCGAGTTTCCCAACGTCTGCGTGCTCAAAACGCTGAGCAAGGCCTACGCGTTGGCGGGCGCGCGCGTCGGGTTCGTCGTGGCCCCGCCGGCCGTGGTCGACGCCCTGTTCGCAGTGCGCCAACCCTATTCGGTCTCGAGCCTCGACCAAGTTGCCGCCGAGACGGTCGTGGAGATGCGCGACGCCCTCGCCCCCGCGTGCGACGCTCTTGTGGCGGGCCGCTCCTGGCTGGAAACCCGCCTGTGCGTCGTGGCCGACGAGCTGGCGGCGCGCGGGGGAGGCGCGGCCATGAGGGTCTACCCTTCGGAGGCGAACTTCGTGCTCGTGCGCCTGCTTCCCGGCGCCTCCGGCCTTCCGGATGCCGACGCGGTCCACGAGAGCCTCGCGTCCGGGCATTCGGTGCTCGTGCGCAACTTTTCGCACGTGGCGGGGCTCGAGGGCTGCCTGCGCATCACCGTGGGCACACCACGCGAGAACGCCCGGCTTCTGGGTGCCCTGCGCGCGGTCCTCGGCTTGCCTGCGAACCCGGACGACGAGCCTGCAGACGGTGCAGAGGAGGGTTGCTAGCATGGGATACGACCCGATGCCCCCCGATGTCGCGGCTGGTGCCCGCAAGGCGCAGGTGAGCCGTGCCACGCGCGAGACGGACGTCGTCGTCGAGATATTTCTCGATGGCGACGGTCGGGCCGACGTCTCGACCGGGGTGCCCTTCCTCGACCACATGCTCGACGCGTTTGGTCGCCACGGGCTCTTCGACCTGACCGTGCGGGCGCGCGGTGACACCGAGGTCGACGACCACCACACCGTGGAGGACGTCGGCATCGTGCTCGGCTGTGCCCTGCGGCGGTCCCTGGGCGACCTCGAGGGAATCGTGCGCTACGGCAGCGCCATCGTCCCGATGGACGAGGCCCTCGTGCTGTGCGCCGTCGACGTGTCGGGACGCGGCCAGGCCCACTGCGACCTGCGTATCCCCACCGAGCGCATCGGCACCTTCGACACCCAGCTGGTCAAGGAATTCCTGATTGCGCTTGCCGCCAACGCGGGCGTCACCCTGCACGTGCGCCAGCTGGCGGGGGAGAACTCTCACCACATCGCCGAGGCCGCGTTCAAGGCTCTTGCCCGGGCGCTCATGGCGGCGACCCGCATCGACCCGCGCGTGACCGGTGTCCCCTCGACCAAAGGGAGCCTCTGATGGGTGCGCCGAAGGTTGTGGTGGTCGACTACCACAAGGGCAACCTCCTGTCGGTCGAGCGCGCCCTGCTCACGGCGGGGGCTCGCGTGCAGGTGACCGACGACCCGCAGGTCATCGCCGATGCCGACGCCGCGGTGGTTCCGGGTGTGGGCGCCTTCGACGACGCGATGGCCTACATGCGCGTCTCGGGTCAGGACGGCGCGCTGTGGGACCTTGTACGCGCGGACCGGCCCGTGTTGGGCATCTGCCTGGGCATGCAGGTCTTCTTCGACCGGGGCAACGAGCACGCCGAGCCGCCCCGCCCGGGCGAGGAGCCGGCGTGGGTGCCGGGGCTGGGCATGTTGGCCGGCGACGTGGTGCGCCTGCCGGGCGAGCGCGTCAAGATACCCCACGTGGGGTGGAACGCGATCGACTTCGCGGCCCCCGCACGGGGCTGCCCGCTGTTCGACGGCGTTGCCGACGGGACTCACTTCTACTTCACGCACTCATATGCCTGCGTGCCGTGCGACCGGAAGCATGTCGCGGCGACCACCGGCCACGGATCCCTTTTTGCGAGCGCCGTGTGGAACGGCGGCAACCTGTTCGGCTGCCAGTTCCACCCCGAGAAGTCGTCGGACGCCGGCGCCCGCGTCGTCGCCAATTTCGTTCGCGTCGTCCAAGGGGGTGCCGCGTGATCCTCTTTCCTGCCATCGACCTGCTCGGCGGCAAGGTGGTGCGCCTCAGGCGGGGCGACCGGTCGCAGGTCGACGTGTACGCCGACGATCCTGTCGCCGTGGCTTGCGACTTTGCGGCGCGCGGGGCGCGCTGGGTGCATGTCGTCGACCTCTCGTCGGCCTTCGAGGAGAGCGCCGCGGCCCGCGCCGCCAACGACCGCGCCCTGCGCCGGATCTGCGCCGTCGAGGGGCTCAAGGTCGACGTGGGCGGCGGCGTCCGTTCGCTTGCCCGCATCGAGGAGCTTGCGCAGGTCGGGGCGAGCCGCATCGCCTTGGGAACGGCGCTGGTGCGCGACCCCGTCTTTGCCTGCGCGGCCGCCGAGCGCTTCGGGGACCTGCTCGCAGCCGATGTCGCTGCCCGAGACGGCCAGGTCGCCGTCAACGGCTGGCGCGAGGACGCTTGCATGTCCGCCGACGAGCTGGTGGGGGAGCTTGCCGCGATGGGCTTTCGCCATCTCGTCTTCACCGACATCGCCCGAGACGGAATGCGGACCGGCGTGAACGCCGCGGCCTACGGGCGCATCGCCCGGGTTGCCGGTTTCCCGGTCGTCGCGTCGGGCGGCGTCGCCTCGCTTGCCGACATCGAGGCCCTGGCGGCCCTGGGTCCCGCCGCGGTCGAGGGGGCCATCACGGGACGCGCCCTCTATGAGGGCGCCTTCACGCTTGAGGACGCGCTTGCCGCAGCCCGGGGCGCACAAGAGGAGGGAGCGCCGTGCTCACCAAACGCGTGATACCCTGCATGGATGTCAAGAACGGCCGCGTCGTCAAGGGCGTCAACTTCGTCGACCTGCGCGATGCCGGCGACCCTGTCGAGCTCGCCTCGTTCTACGACCGCGAAGGTGCCGACGAGGTGGTCTTCCTCGACATAACCGCCACAAGCGACAACCGCTCCACCACGGTGGAGATGGCCTCGCGCGCCGCGCGCGAGGTGCGCATCCCCTACACCGTGGGCGGGGGTTTCCGCGATGTGGCAGGCCTGCGCGCGATGATCGCGGCGGGCGCCGACAAGTGCTCGCTCAACTCCGCCGCCGTGGCAGACCCGAGCCTCATCACACGTGCTGCCGCGGCGTTCGGAAGCCAGGCGGTCGTCGTCGCCGTCGACGCCAAGCACGTCGGCCCGGGCGACAGGTGGGAGGTCTACGTCGCAGGCGGGCGCACGGCCACCGGCTTCGACGCGGTGTCCTGGGCCGAGGAGGCCGCCCGTCGCGGCGCAGGCGAGATCCTTCTCACGAGCATGGACCGCGACGGCACGCAGGACGGTTTCGACCTCGCGCTCACCCGCGCGGTTGCCCGGGCGGTGCCCATCCCCGTCATCGCGTCCGGCGGCGTGGGGACCCTCGAACATTTCGCCGAGGGCATCGTCGAGGGCGAGGCCGACGCGGTGCTCGCGGCAAGTGTCTTCCACTTCGGGACCTACACGGTCCGCCAGGTCAAAGAGTACCTGGCCGGCGAGGGCATCCCGGTGCGTCTGGACTTCGAGCTATGAGGGCCGAGGCCCGCGGGTTCGGGTTCGTTGAGGTGGGCGAGCAGGGCGAGGGCGACGGCCGTCCGGCCGTTTTCGCGGAACGGGCCACGACGTCTCCCGAGACCGGCTCGTCGGGCTTCGGCTTGTCGGTTGCGCCCCGCTATGCCGGCGAGCCCTCCGAGCCCCTCGAGCTCGCCCCCGGCGCTTCGTGGACCGCTGCCCGGATCGCCGGGCTCGGCATTCGTTTCGACGGGCGCGGGCTGGTTCCTGCCGTGGTGCAGCAGGACGGCACCGGCGAGGTGCTCATGGTAGCTTGGATGAGCGCCGAGTCGCTTGCGTTGACCCTGGAGACCGGCACCACCTGGTTTTGGTCCCGCTCCCGCCAAGAGCTGTGGAACAAGGGTGCCACGAGCGGCAACGTCCAGCGCGTGCGCCGCGTGCTCGTCGATTGCGACGCCGACACGCTGCTCGTGCTGGTGGACTCGCCCGGCCCGGCGTGCCACACCGGTCACCGTAGCTGCTTTTACCGGGAGATCCCCTGTTAGGCGGCCGCCCGCCCCGCGACGAGCGAGGGGCGGGCGGTATGTGCGCCTCGTCGGTGCCGCCCGCCGGGTTCTCCGGCGGGCGGGGACTACGCCGCCTCGTCTTCGGCCACCACCAGGGCCTGCGTGTTTTCGAACGCCTCGCCGCGGTAGAAGGTCTCGTACAGTGCGGGGTTGAAGTAGGTGATAGCGCTGCCAAGCCCGAGCCACAGGTCTGCGTAGTCGACTTCGGCCACCACCAGGCCGGTTGCCGTCGGGTCGGATGAGAAGCTGCCCCACGTGCGGACGTACGACCCGTCTTCGCCTGCGGAGAGCGGGGCCGCCACGACGCTCGCCCCTGAGTACGGGTCCCACGACGCCTGCTCGTCGGGCGCCGCAAGGTCCTCGCCGCACAGGTCGGCCGAGACGACGATGAGCTTGTCCTGGTCGGCGAGGTTGGCCAGCGCGTTCTCGTAAAGGTGCGCCCAGCCTTCGTCGGTGCCGGTGCGAGCGGTCGGGTTCACCACGAAGGTGCAGCCCTTGGCGGCGTAGTAGCGGGCAAGCTCGGGCACGGAATAGGTGTCCTTGCAGATCGAAAGGCCCATTGCCCCGTAGGGCGTCTCCACGATCAGGGGCTCGTCGCCCGCAACGCACCAGGGACCTTCGACGGGGGCGACCTTGCGGTACGAGCTCACGCCGCCCTCGGGCGTGCACACGAAGGCGGCGTTGTAGGCGTGCTCGGAGTCCCCGTCCACGGGTTCGGTCGTGCCGAACACGATGTACATGTCGTGCTCAACGGCGAGCTCGGAGATTTGGGACGCGTACGTTCCGTCGGTCGCCTCGGCAAGGTCGACGACGGCCTGGCCGTTGGCTGCCCCCTCCTCGTCGCTCCAGGCATATCCGGTGAGCGCAAGCTCGGGGAACACAAGCAGCCCCACACCGGCCGAAGCCGCCTCCTCGATGTAGGACGACATGGACTGGAAGTTTGCCTCTTTGTCCCCAAAGGTCGGCTGGAAGTTGACGGTGCCGACGACGACCGCCGTCTCTTCGGGCGCGGCGGCCAGGTCTTCGTCGGTGTCGTCTGCCAGGTCGGCGTACCACTCCTCGAAGAGCTCGGCTCTGAAGACTGCGCTGTCGACGATGTCGGTCCTGGCGGCGAGCGCCAGGTCGATCTCGCCGACGTGCAGCCCGGCTTGCGCGTCGGAGGTCGATCCTACGACGGTTTCGCAGAACAGCTCCGTCCCGTCGCTGCCGGTCGGGCCGATGACGCAGCTCCCGCCGGGGAAGGTGTAATGCCCGCCGTCGTCTTCTGCGAGGTTGGCGCTGGCGACGAACATCTGCTCGCGCATGGCGATGTTTTCGATGCGCGACTCGAAGTACCACCGCCACAGCGTCGAGTCTCCTGTTTCAGCGTCGAAGCCCCGCGAGGTGGCCGTTGGGTTCAGCAGCAGGCGGCATCCCTGGCTGGCATAGTAGCGTTCAAGCTCGGGGATCGCGTAGGTGTCGTAGCAGATGTTGACGCCGACGGGACCCCAGGCGGTCCGCAGGATCATCGGTGTCTCGCCCGGGACGCACCACGCCCCCTCCACGGGGTGGATCTTCTGGTAGGTCGCGACGGACCCTTCCGGCGAGCATGCGAACGCCGAGTTGTAGGCGTGGTCGGGATCGCCCTCGATGACCTCGGTTCCGCCGTAGACGATCCACATGCCGTATTCGACAGCGAGCGCCGCGATGGCCTGGGCGGTGGGGCCGTCGACCGTCTCGGCCGCTTCGACCGCCATGAGCGACTCCTCGTCGCTTTCGTCTTCCGAATACGCATAGCCGGTGACGCACATTTCGGGAAGCAGCAACAGGTCAACGCCTGCGGCGTGCGCCTCGTCGATGTAGCCCTGCATGGCAGCGACGTTGGCCTCGACGTCTCCCCAGAGCGGCTGGAAGTTCACGACGCCGATGGTCAGGGTGTCCTGTACGGTGGCTTCGTCAGCCAAAGCGGACAGGGTCTTGGCCGGCCTCAGCGGGGAAAAGCCTCCAAGTGCAAGGACTCCCGCTGCGGCGAGCGACGCCCCCACGACAGCTCGGCGGCTGACGGGGGCTGACAGGAACGGGGGAGTGTTCGTGGGCGCCATGGAAGTTCCTCTCTCGTAGGGTCTGTGGCACGCCCCATCGTAGGACCGCGTTGTTGCTCGCCGTTTGAGCGTTTGGGGCGGCGAGGTAACCGTCGCGCGGCTGTCGTGGGTCGTACGGGTGACGGGGCGGTTACGCGCCGGCCGCACCGTAAGTCCGAGCCCGTCGCCTCGGCGCGTCCGTCGGGAAGGCCGCATCCGGCCGTTCTCGGCGGTGCTTTTCTTATGCGCACGACCCGGGGCCCGCGGGGCGGCGCTACCATCGGGGCGCAAGCGTACAGGCTCC
>CAZUFB010000021.1:0-7602 GCA_964619775.1 uncultured Coriobacteriaceae bacterium | reverse complement strand
CTGCGGCCAAGGCCCAGCGGTCCCGCCGGGAGCACCGAGAAAAGGAGTCCCGAGCATGGGAGAGAGAACCCCCGACGTGCACGACGGCGACCTGGGAGCCACCCTTGCGCGCCTTGCGGCCGCGATTCGCGCGCGTCGCGAGGCCGACCCCGGGCAGAGCTACACCAAGCGCCTGCTCGACGGCCCTGCGGACAAGCTGCTCAAAAAACTTGTCGAGGAGGCGTGCGAGGTGGCTCTTGCCTGCAAGGACAACGACCACGACCATATCCGCTACGAGGCCGCCGATGTGCTCTACCACCTGCTTGTGGTGTGCGAACGCTGGGGGGTGACCCCGGCCGAGCTTGCCGGCGAGCTCGACGCCCGCGCCCGTTAGAGGCACGGCACCGGTGCCGCGGCGCCGACTGGTCCGAGTTCCTCTGCTGCGAGCATGGATGAGGGATTTTCGACGAACATCGGGGGTCTTGTGTGCCTGGGGGACTCGTCGGGACGGACGCACGGCCTTATGATGGCACGCGTGAGGGGTCTGCTGGCGGGAGAAGCGCCCGCCGAAGCCTGACGGGAGGGACCGGGGCGAACGAAAGGAGGCCGCCATGCTGCGCAACCTGTGCGACGTGCACACCCATACGCTCTACTCGCGCCACGCATACTCCACGGTCGAGGAGAACGTGCGCGCCGCCGCGCAGGCCGGCTTGGAGCTGCTGGGGTCGACCGACCACTTCAGCGGGATGCTCAACCCCGGCGTCGGGATGGCCGGCGACCCAGACCTGCGCGACTACCAGTTCTTCGTCAACCAGGACGTCTGGCCGCGCACCTGGCACGGCGTCACGCTGCTGCGCGGCCTCGAGGCCGACATCGTCGACCTCGAGGGCAACCTCTTCGGCCACGGCTTTCCCCAGCCGCGCAACATCTCCTTCGGGACCTACCGCCACGTGCTCGACCTTGACGAGCGCGTGCTGAAAGGTCTGGACTACGCCATCGCGAGCGTGCACGGCAAGGCCTTCACGGAAGGGGCGACCGTCGCGCAGAACACGCGGATGTACGTGCGTGCGCTCGAGAACCCCAAGGTGCTCATCCTGGGGCACATCGGCCGCTCGGGCGTGGATTTCGACATCGACGAGGTCGTGACCGCGGCGCGCGACCTGCACAAGCTCATCGAGATCAACGAGACCTCGCTGGTCCACCGCGCCGAGCGTTCGACCCGTTGCCGCCTCATCGCCCAGCGCTGCGCCGAGCTGGGCTGCCGCATCAGCCTAGGCAGCGACGCCCATATAGCCTGCGACGTGGGGCGCTTCGTTGCCGCCCCGGCCCTGCTTGATGAAATCGGCTTTCCCGAGGAGTTGGTTGCCACCCGCACCCGGGAGTCGTTCTTGGCGGCGATGGCGGACGCCGGCCTTGCGGTCAGCCTGGACGGGCCGCTCTAGCTAGGGCGCCTCCATATATGCGTGTTATAATCCGCGCTATATGACCAAACCTGCTTGCTGCGGTTCTGCCGCAGGTCGTAGAAAGACACCGCCTTCGCGTCCGCACCGCGCTTGCGGCGCATGGGCGCGCATGGTAGACAGGAGCACCCTTTTATGCGTGACAAGCTGGAAAAACTGATTGCGGCCTACGAGGAGCTCGAAAAGAGGCTCTACGACCCGTCCGTCGTCTCCGACCCCAAGGAGTACGCGCGCCTGGCCAAGGAGCGCTCGAGCCAGACGCCCCTCGTCGAGAAGGCTCGAGAGTACGTGGGCGCGCTCGACGACATCGACGCCGCCCGCGAGCTCATGCGCGAGGAGTCCGACCCCGAGACCAGGGCCATGCTGCAGGAGGAGGTCAACGACAACGAGGCCAGGCTCCCCGGTCTCGAGGACGAGATCAAGGTCATGCTCATCCCGGGCGACCCCAACGACGAGAAGAACACCATCGTCGAGATCCGCGCCGGCGTGGGCGGCGACGAGGCGGCCATCTTTGCAGGCGACCTCTACGCCATGTACCGCCGCCTGGCCGACCGCCACGGCTGGAAGATCGAACCCATCGGTGCGAGTCCGTCCGACGCCGGCGGCTACAAGAGCGTCGAGTTCAAGGTCACCGGCGACAAGGTCTATTCCATCATGAAGTACGAGAGCGGCGTGCACCGTGTCCAGCGCGTCCCCAAGACCGAGAGCCAAGGCCGCATCCAGACCTCCACGGCCACGGTGGCCGTGCTGCCCGAGGCCGACGAGATAGATGTGCAGATCGACCCGGGCGACCTGCGCATCGACACCTTCTGCGCGTCGGGACCCGGCGGCCAGTGCGTCAACACCACCTACTCGGCGGTGCGCATCACCCACCTGCCCACGGGCACCGTGGTGCAGTCGCAGGACCAGCGCTCGCAGATCCAGAACCGCGAGGTCTGCATGCAGGTGCTGCGCGCGCGTCTTTATGAGATGGAGCTCGAGAGGCAGCAGGCCGAGCTGGGCGCCCAGCGCTCGAGCCAGATCGGCCACGGCGACCGCGCCGAGAAGATTCGCACCTACAACCAGCCGCAGGACCGCGTGACCGACCACCGCATCGGCTTCAACTCCACGTACAGCGGCGTGCTCAACGCCGAGAGCCTCGACGACGTGACGGACGCCCTTGCGGCGGCCGACCGCGCCGAGCGGCTGGCCCAGGCGGTCTAACCTCCTGCCGCGCCGTATCTGACCTTGAGAGAAGGAGGCCTCATGACCGTCGCCCATGTCACCGGTGCCAGTTTCGCACGTCGGGTCGGTGCTGCCCGCAGACGGGCAGGTACGGCCGCCGTACTCGTCGCGCTCGTGCTCGCCGCAATGTGTGCGCTGTTCCCGTTTGCACGTGCGTCCCAGGCCGACGAGGCCGCGGGCTACCTCACCGTGAGCGGGGTCGCGGGCATCGACGAGGGCACGGTTTTTGCGACGCTGTCCGACGCCCTCGCGGCTGTGGCGGCATGCCCTGCGGCCGACCAGGTCGACGACGGCACGGGTGCGACCCTGACGGTCTACGGCGACGTGCAGGTCGATGCGGGGGTCTATGACTTTTCCTATCCCGTCGACGGTGCGACGTGCGCCTTGGTGGGCGGCGACGGGGCTTCCCTCACGGTTGTGGGCGAAGGCGAGATCGTCCTGTCCAACGGGTCGGGGCCGCTTGTGGTACGCGGCGTTTCGTTCGTGGGCTCGGTGTCGTTTTCCTGCCGCGACGACCTGGCGCTCGATTCTTGTTCGTTTTCCGCGGGCGTTTTGTGTTCCGCGGGCGGCTCGCTCAGCGCCACGGCCAATTCCTTCCATGCCGAGGCGGGCCAGACCGCGCTGAGCGCCGATCTGCCGGGCGACCAGGCGGTGTTGACCTTTGTGGGCAACGATGTGAGCGGGTTTGCATGCGGCGTTCTCGCGACGGGTGCCTCCGCGTCCGTAAGCGTCACGTCCAACTCGTTCGAGCTTGCCTCCGACCCTGCGGGCGAGGTTTCGCGCACCGCCGTCCTCCGCCTGGGCGGGGGTCCCTGGCAGGCCGCCTCGGTCGTGCTTGACGGCAACGCCGTTTCGGGCGCCGAGGCCCTCGTGGTGCTCGACGCCTCCTTTATGGCGGTGTCGGACGGCTCCGACGGCCTTGCCGTCCAGACGGTGGCCGACGGGACGCTCTCGTCCTCCTCGGTGTGCGGACTGTTCGAGCTCGCCGCCGGCGACGCGGCCGGTCTTGCCGAAGGCGGCCAGGCCGTTGCGCTCGATGCTGTCTACGATGGTTCCGCCGTGGCGGCCCAGGTCGCCGAGGGCTCCGAGCTGCTCGTGCAAGGGGGCTCCGGCGCGGCCGAGGAGGGCGCCGAGACGGTTTCGGTCGAAGGTCGCTCTCTGGAGGCGGAGGACACCGTCGTCCTGGTGACGGTGTCTTACGATCCCAACGGGGCTACCGGCGGCTCGGCACCTGCGGCGGTGACTGTTGCGGCGGGCACCGCGGTGTCGGTCGAGACGATGGGGTCGCTCGTGTACGCGGGTTACGTCTTCGAGGGTTGGAACACCGCTCCCGACGGGTCCGGCACGTTCTACGCGGTGGGACAGGTGTTTACGCCCGAGACCGATACCATCCTATACGCGCAGTGGGCCACCGCGGGCACGGTCGCCACGGTGGCGGTCGTCGCTGTCGACGGCGCGGCGGCAGGGGAGGCCGCATAGCCATGCCGCTTTGGACCGTCAAGTCGACCCTTGAATGGATGAGCGGCTACCTCGAACGCAAGGGCGACGAGCATCCGCGCCTTTCGGCCGAATGGCTGCTGTGTGCCGCGACGGGAATGTCGCGCGTCGAGACCTACATGAACTACGACCGCCCGCTTGACGCCTCCGAGCTCGCGATGCTCCATGCAGGCGTCGAGCGCCGGGGTCGCGGCGAGCCGCTGCAGTACGTCACGGGCGAGATGCCCTTCCGCCACATCGTGCTCAAATGCGCCCCGGGCGTGCTCATCCCCCGGCCCGAGACCGAGGTGCTTGTCGACTGCGTGCTCGACTACCTCGACGGCCTCGCTCTGCCAGACGGTGGCGAGGCGCTTGTGCTCGAGGTGGGCACCGGCACCGGCTGCATCGCGCTGTCGTTGGCGGGGGAGCGTCCCTTCGTGCGCGTGCGTGCCACCGACATAGCTCCCGAGGCCGTGGCCCTCGCCACGCGCAACCGTGATGCCCTGGGTCTGGAAGGTCGCGTCGAGCTGTTCGAGGCCGACCTCGCCTCCGGTGTGCCCGGTGCCGGCGAGGCGTCGTTTGACGTGCTTGTGTCGAACCCGCCGTACATCCCCTCCGATCTCGTCGAACAGCTTCCAGCGGAAGTCGGAGGTTTCGAGCCGCGCCTTGCGTTGGACGGTGGTCCCGACGGTCTGGATGTCTTCCGTCGCATCGTCGCCCTAGCTGTCCATGCGCTCAAGCCAGGCGGCTTGCTTGCATGCGAGCTGCACGAGGAGTGCCTTGAGGCGGCCTGCACCGAACCGGGTATTGCCGACGCTTTCCACGATGTGCGCATCGTGCGCGACCTGGCCGGCAAGAACCGTATCCTGCTCGCACGGAGGGCAGGACAAGGGAAGGGGGACGTCGCATGGGGTCGGTAGTCCGTCTGGGCGACGGGCGTGCGTTCGACGCCGCGGTCGAGGAGGCGGCGTCCGTCCTGCGGGCAGGCGGCGTCGTCGTACTCCCGACCGACACCGTCTACGGCGTCTCCCAGGCAGTCGCGGCCAATCCCGGGGGCGTGGCGCGGCTTTTCGCCATCAAGCGGCGCGACCCGGCCAAGACGGTCCCCTGGCTCGTGGCCGCTCCCGAAGACCTCGGGCGCTACGGCGCGCGGGTCCCCGCTTTCGCCTTCCGTTTGGCGGAGGCCCTGTGGCCGGGTGGTCTGACGCTCGTCGTGCCCGCCTCGGCCGAGGTTCCCGCCGCCTACCGGGCGGCGGACGGCACCGTCGCCCTGCGCATGCCCGCCTCGTCGTTTGTTCGGGCCGTTGCACGCGTGGCCGGGTCGCCGCTTGCCGCCACGAGCGCCAACACAAGCGGCCGGCCGGCCCCGACGTCGTTCGAAGGGCTCGAAGGGCGTATCGTGGCAGAGGCGGACCTCGTGGTCGACGGCGGCGCCACCCCCGATGCCCAGGCGTCGACCGTCGTCTCCTGTTTGGGGGCCCGACCGTCGCTGCTGCGCACCGGGGCGGTTTCCGAGGTGGCGATACGAGAAGCGCTCGCCTGATGCCGTCGGGCGTTTTCCCGATAGGAGGATGCATGGCTGCCTTGTTCGCCAGCGCCCGCGGCGGCAACGAGGGGTCGCGCACGTCGGCGCTGTGCCGCGCCTATCTCGCAGGGTGCGACTACGAGGAGGTTGACCTCGTGTCGCTTCTCGATCTGCGCCCGCTGGTCGTAGCCTGAGCGTGCGACCGGCCGGTGAAGGCAGAGGCGGAACCTGAGACGACTCCTCGCTCGGCCTCGTCCGTCAGCTGGCTGCGGCCGAGGAGGCCGACGCCGCCTCGTATGGGGACCTGCCATCGTGCGGATGTTCGGCTTCGGGGAACCTTCCAGATTACCACCGAGGGTGGGGACGTCCTCGGTGCCGACGCCGATGCGGTCATGCGTGGGGCATTGGCCCGGGCGCGTGCCTTGCACGCTATGTAAGCGGTCCCCTGACCGCCCATGCCGAGACAGAGGTGCCGAGAAAGTCGTGTGGGCTTCGTGGGATCTGCCGAAATGACCGCCCACGCATGCTATGCTACGTCAGCTCATGCGAGGGTTTGGTCGGAAACCAAGCCCCGCGTCTCTACCCCGAAGGAGTTATGCAATGAAGAAGGGTATCCACCCCGACTACGTAGAGTGCACCGTTCGTTGCACCTGCGGCAACACGTTCAAGACGCATGCCACCGTGCCTGAGATCACGGTCGAGCTTTGCAACGCCTGCCACCCGTTCTATACGGGTCAGCAGAAGTTTGTCGACACCGGTGGACGTGTTCAGCGTTTTGCCGACAAGTTTGGCGGTGCCGCCCAGGCTGCCCTTGAAAAGGAAAAGGCCGCCAAGGCCGCCCGTGTCGCCAAGAATCTCGAGGCTGAGGCTGCCGCCAAGGTCGAGCGTGAGAAGAAGGCTGCCGAGAAGGCCAAGCGCGCCGCGGAATATGCCGCCAAGGCGGAGGTTGCCGCCGACGTTGCGGACGCCGAGGCTCCTGCCGCTGAGTAGACGGCCCCCTCACATCTCATAGAAGCTGTGCCGCATAGGGCGTCCGGTATGAATCCGGGCGCCCTTTTTGCACGGATCGGCCGCTCGACCCGCCTCCACGCAACGAGCACCAAACCCCGCTGTCAGGAATATACGCTGAGCGGCGAGACTACACGCCGAGAGGGAGGACCGACTATGGAAGTGACCCTGCTCTATCACACGCCCGACCCCGAACGTGCTGTGGCGACTGCTGCGCGTCTGTGCTACGCCCCCGTGGGGGGCAAGGAACTTATGGAGGGCCTGACCCAGGAAAAGACCGAGAAGGTTCTAGGCACCATCATGCGCTCGGGACACTTCTCGACCCTCGAGCATGCAAGCTATACCTTTTCGGTCGAAGGCGTGAGCCGTGCGCTGACCCATCAGCTTGTGCGCCATCGCCTAGCGAGTTTCAACCAGCAGTCGCAGCGCTACGTCAAGTTCAAGGATGAGCCCGTCACGGTAAAGCCTGCCAGCATCGCAGGTGATCCCGCATGCTCCGAGGTGTTCGACGAGGCTATTGCAGCGGCCTGGAAAGCCTACGATGCGCTCGTCCAGGCCGGCATCCCTGCCGAGGACGCGCGCTACCTGCTGCCCAATGCCTGCGAAACCAAAATCGTCGTTACGATGAACATCCGCGAACTGCTGCATTTCTTCAGCCTGCGCTGTTGCAACCGCGCCCAGTGGGAGATTCGCGAGCTTGCTTGGAAGATGCTCGACCTTGTACGTCCCACCGCCCCCTTTATCTTCCGCGCTGCAGGTCCCGGTTGTGTGCGCGGCAGCTGCCCTGAGGGCAAGATGACCTGCGGCGACCCCTATCCGCGCGCGCAGGAGTACTAGAGGCCGAGGAATTAGAGTGGTTTTCAGGGTGGTTTTCGAACCTCCCCCCTGTGCGTTTCCCGTGGAGCCCCCCTTCCGGCCCTTGCCGCCCGG
>CAZUFB010000020.1:26011-30922 GCA_964619775.1 uncultured Coriobacteriaceae bacterium | reverse complement strand
AGGCGCGCACGTGCCCCTAGACGTTGCCACTATAGCCGACCAGCTGCTGCTGGGCCGCTACCGCGTACTCGAGGAGCGCGGCAAGGGCGGTTTCGGCACCGTCAGCGTATGCTGGGACCCGCGCCTCATGCGCCGGGTCGCCATCAAGACCATCCCGCTGGGCGGCGGCCGCACCGCGGCGGCGCCCGCGGGCAACGGGGGCGCCGCCGCGGGGGATCCCTACAACCCGCACGGCCCCCACAGCCCCTACGCCGTCCCGCCCGACGACGCGCTGGCCGCCGCCCGCGCGGAGGCAGAGCGCGCGATGCTCCTGCGGGCCGCGCTGGCGGAGACCCGCACCGCGAGCATGCTCGCCCACCCCAACATCGTCTCGATGTTCGAGTTCGAAAGCGACGCCGAGAACGCCTATATCATAATGGAGTACGTGGAGGGGGCAAGTCTGGCCGGGCTGCTCGACGCCACCGACGACGGCCTGCTCACCTCCGACGAGGCCGCCGCGGTGGTGGACGCCGTGTGCGACGCGCTGCAGTTCGCGCACGACAACGGGGTGCTCCACCTCGACATCAAGCCCGACAACATCCTTGTGGACATGTCGGGCCGCGTGAAGCTGGCCGACTTCGGCATGGCGTCGCTGTCGTCGGTGACGGGCTACGGCGGGGCGCACGGCGGCACGGTGGGCTACATGCCCCCCGAGCAGGTGCGGGGCGTGGGCGTGGACGTGCGCACCGACGTGTTCGCGTTCGCAAGCGTGATGTACGAGGCGCTCACGGGGCTGCGCCCCTTCGCGGCGGACACGCCGCTGCGCTCGCTCGAGCTGGTGCAGCGGGGCGCCGCCGACCCCTGCGCGCTCAACGAGGACGTCCCGCCGCAGGTGGCCGACGCCCTGCTCGCGGCGCTCAGCCCCGACCCGGCGATGCGCCCCACGAGCGCCGAGGCGCTGGGCAGCGAGCTGCTGGCCGGGCTGGGCCGCCCCAAGGCGGGCCGCAAGAGCCTCGCGAAGTTCGTGGCCGACGTGCTCGACGACTCCCCGCCCGCCCCCGACGAGGCCGGCGCCGGCGCCGGCGAGCAGGGCGCGGAGGCGGACGACCCCTACGCCGTCGGGCGCGACGGCTACGGGGCCGACGGCGAGCTGGGGGCGCTCTCGCAGCCCTTCCCCCGCCTCGCGGCCCGGCTGCTGCGCGGGCTGGGGGCGCTCGGCGCAGGCGGCACGGTGGCGGCCGCGGTGGCGGCGACCGCCGGGACCGGGCAGCTCGCGGCGGTCCTCGCGGCGGGGCTTGCGGTGGCGGCGCTGGGGTGCCTCGCGGCGCAGCTGGGGTACGCCCTGGCCTACGTCGCCCTCGCGGCGGCATGCTGCGCGGCGGGGCAGTGGGCGTTCGGCGCCGCGGTGCTCGCGGCGGGCGGCGCGTGGTGGGTGCTCGTGGGGCGCGTGCGCCCGCGCGGGTCGGCCATGGCGCTGTGGTGCTCCGCCGAGCCGCTGTCGGCGATGCTGGGGGGCTACCTGCTGCCGCCGGGGTCGGCGGCCCTCGGGTCGCTGGCGTCGTTCGCCAAGTACGCGGCGCTCGCGTGCCTGGTGGCGTCCTCGCCGACCGCGGCCGCCGCGATGCCGTCGGCCGCGCCCTCGTTTGCGGGCGCCGGCGCGCTGGCGGTGGTCTGCTCGCCGTCGTTCTGGCTCACCGGGGCGTCGTGGGCGGCCGTCTCGGCGACGATGGCCGCGCTGTGCCGCGGGGGCAGCAAAACGCGCTGTTACCTGGGATGTCTGCTTTCAGGAATCGTCTTGACGGCGTTTGAGCTGGTCGTTGCCCGTATGGAAAATGGCGGGTCTTGGTCTGCGCTTACGCCGGAGGTGGCCGCGTATGCGGCCGGCTCAACTATACTTATGTCCATGTGTATCTTTTTATTCGGCTCGTCGCGCGCCCTGGACGTGGACGGCGAGGGGCCGGGAGACGACGGCGAAGCTACGGAAGAAGGCACGTGACATGAGCCTCTTTGACATTCTCGAAGACCGCATGCGGCAGATATTCGAGGGGGGCAGCTCGATGGCTCCGCTGCCCTTCAAGAAGCTGGCCAAGCGGGCGGTGCGCGAGATGAAGCGCGCGTCGGTGAAGACGGACGGCCGCACGTTCGCCCCCTCGCTCTACACGGTGCTCGTGAACCCGGCCGACGACGCGGTCATCGCACCGCTCTACCAGCAGGTCACCGACGAGCTGGTGGACTTCGTGGCCCACGGCGCCCAGAACGCGGGCCTCGCCCTCATGGCGAGCCCCATGGTGCGCTTCATCCCCGACCCCAACATCAAGCAGGGCAAGATGGAGGTCGTCGCCGAGGTCGTGACGCCCGAGGTGATCGAGGCGCTGCGCGTGGAGGAGGCGGCCTACGCCCAGAACCACTCCCACCTCGGCATCCGCGGCGGCCGCGGGGCTGCCGCGGCCGGCAGGCGCCCCGCACCCCAGGCGCCGCAGGACCAGCGCCCGGCCGGGGCGCGTGCCGCCGCGGGGCGGCCGCAGGCGCCGGCGCAGGGACGCCCGCACCAGGCGCCGGGGGCGAGCCGCCCTGCCGCGGCCGCCGGGATGGCCGGGGCCGCGGCCGCAGGCGCGGGAGCCCGCGCCGCCTCCGCCGGCAACGCCGCCCCGGCCCCCGCGGCGCGGCCGCAGGCCGCGCGGGCGGCCCGCCCGGCGTCCGACGCGGGCGGCGGGGCCTGCGAGATCACCGACACCGGCAGCGGGCGCACCTGGCGCATCGGCGTGCCCTCCACGGTCATCGGGCGCGACGAGGCCTCGGCCGACCTCGTGCTCAACGACACCAACGTGAGCCGCAGGCACGCCGAGATCAAACGCAAGGGCAACCGCTGGCACATCGTCGACCTGGGCTCCACCAACGGGACCCGCGTCAACGGCATGCGCGTCGCCGAGCACAGCCTCGCAAACGGCGACACCATCACGCTCGGCCTCATCACGCTCGAGTTCAAGGAGCTGTAACCCATGCCCGCCACGGTGCTGTTCGTCGGCCGCATCCTGCTGGTGGTGGCGCTGTTTCTGTTCCTGTTCGCCATCATGAAGACGGGCGTGGGCCTGGTCAAAGGACAGCGCAGCGACGCCGCGGTGTGGTCGGTCGACATCGTCGACGGGCCTGCCGAGGTCAAGGGCAGCCACGTCGACATCCTCGGGCCCATCGTCGTGGGCCGCTCGCCGGGGGCCGACATCGTGCTGCCCGGCGTCTACGTCAGCGGGCGCCACGCGCGCTTCGTGCCGCAGGGCCCCGCGCTCGTGGTCGAGGACCTCGGCTCCATGAACGGCACCATGGCGAACGGCCGGCCTCTGGTCGGCCCCACCGTCCTGCACGACGGCGACCTGGTTCAGGTCGGCGACACCGTTATAAGGGTGGCGCGCCAATGAGCAACGAAGCGAGCACCAGCCCCCGCATGAACGACCTGCCCGAGGCGCCCGCAGGCCGGGCCGGCCAGCCGGCGGTTCTGCTTGGCGCGGACGGCCCCTCGGCCCCGGTGCCAGCAGGCGCGGGCGCGCCCGAGGAGGAAGACGCCCTCGAGGCGATCGCGGCCCTCTCGTCCAACGAGGGCGCCCGCGAGGTCGGCGACCCCGACCCGGCCACGCTGTCGTCGGCGATGCCCCGGCTCGAGGACATCCCCGACGACGCCCCCGCGGCAACGCCCGCCGACGGGGACGGCGGCGGAGACGGGCCGCAGCCCGAACACGGCCCCGGGGACACCTCCGAGATAGACCACATCGAGCTGACGGCCCTGCTGGCCGAAGAGGCGGCCCCCTCGCAGACCATGCCGTTCGCGCCGGTCAAGCCGACGGCCCCCACCTCGCCGATCGCGGTGGAGCGCATCTCGGGCACCGCCAAGGGCACCGGCTCGCTCGCCTGGGGCTCGCGCACCGACGTGGGCTGCGTCCGCACGCACAACGAAGACTCGTTCGTCATCCGCTTCCCGCTTTTCGCCGTCGCCGACGGCATGGGCGGCCACGCGGCCGGCGAGGTGGCGAGCACCATCGCGGTCTCGACGCTGGCCGGCTCCGCCCCGGACGTCCCCGACTCGGCGGCCCTCGCCGCCGCCATCGAGGAGGCAAACCGCACCGTCATCGAGGGCGCCCAGAGCGGCCTGGGTCGGCCCGGCATGGGGACCACCTGCACCTCGGTGATCATCGACGGGCAGCGCATGGCCGTGGGCCACGTGGGCGACTCGCGCTGCTACCTGCTCCACGCCGGGCAGCTCGTGCGCGTCACGCACGACCACTCCTACGTGGAGGAGCTCGTGGCGGCCGGCGAGATAACGCCCGAGGAGGCGCGCATCCACCCCAACCGCTCCATCATCACGCGCGCGCTCGGCAACGACCCGGCCATGAAGGCCGACCATTTCACGATGGACGTCGTGCGCGGCGACCGCGTGATGCTGTGCTCCGACGGCCTGTCGTCGATGATCGCCGACGACGTCATCGAGGAGGCGATGGTCTCGTCGATCTCGCCCCAGGCGTGCGCCGACACCCTCGTCGACCTGGCGCTGGCCGCCGGCGGGCACGACAACGTGACCTGCATCGTCGTCGACGTCAAGGACGACGGCGTGGCCTCGCGCGCCTTCAAGATGCGCCTGCGCAACGTCACCGTCGCCGTGCTCGTCGTGCTCGCGGTGGTGCTCGCCGCCTGGCTGGGCCTGCGCGCCGTGGCGCACCAGTGCTGGTATTTGGGCGACTACAACGGCTACGTGGCGCTCTACCGCGGCTTCCCCAACGCGTCCGCCCTTTTGGGCACCACGCTCGAGGAGGTCACCGACATCGAGACCGCCCAGCTCAGCGACGCCATCGAGCAGCGCCTCGAGACCGGCATCTCGTGCGACAGCGAGGAGGAGGCCCGCACGCTCATCGAGGAGTACCGCGACCAGGTGGCGTCGTCCACCGG
>CAZUFB010000020.1:20209-25911 GCA_964619775.1 uncultured Coriobacteriaceae bacterium | reverse complement strand
TCGTCAACCGGCTCGTCGTCCTCCTCGTCCTCCAGCTCGTCGTCAACCGGCTCCTCGTCAACCGGCTCGTTGTCCTCCTCGTCATCCACCGCCGCGGACACGGCCCGCACGACGGGCGCCGACGGCACCGGCACGGACACCGGAGAGGGGGCGTAGCGCATGGGCGAGCGCCGCAACACCGAACTGCTCCTGCTCGTCGCCGGCGCCATCCCGGTGTTCCTCCTCTACGCGATGTACATCGTGCAGGGAGGCGGCACGCTGAGCCTCTCCACGCTCGTCGTGCCCATCGGCCTGGCGGTGGCGTTCGCGGCCGCCCACGTCGTCGTGCGCTTCCTGGCGCCCGGCGCCGACCCGGCCATCCTGCCCATCGTGTTCGTGCTCTCGGGCGTCGGCATCACGTTCGTGACGCGGCTGGCCCCCGACATGGCGGTGCGCCAGGTGGTGTGGCTGTTCATATCGGTGGCCGCGATGGTGGCCGTGCTCGTGGCCGTGCGCCACCTCGACAAGCTGGCGCGCTACAAGTACACGCTGGGCATCCTGGGCATCGTGCTGCTCGTCATCCCCATGGTCGTGGGCTACGAGCAGAACGGCGCCAAGCTGTGGGTCAGCGTCTTCGGCCTGTTCAGCTTCCAGCCCGGCGAGCTCGCCAAGGTGCTCGTCATCGTCTTCCTGGCGAGCTTCCTGTCGGAGAACCGCGAGCTGCTCAGCATCAGCGTCCGCCGCGTGATGGGCATCAGGATCCCCCGCCTGCGCATGCTGCTGCCGCTGCTGGCGATGTGGCTCGTGTCGCTGGCCATCGTGGTGTGGGAGCGCGACCTGGGCAGCGCCATCCTGTTCTTCGGCATCTTCCTCGTCATGCTCTACGTGGCCACGGGCCGCTGGTTCTACACCATCGTCGCCGTCGTGCTGCTCGCCGTGGGCGGCGTGGCCGCCTACCACGTGTTCTCGCACGTCAAGACGCGCATCGACGTGTGGCTCGACCCCTTCGCCGACCCGCAGGACACCGGCTACCAGATCTGCCAGTCGCTCTACTCGCTCGCCGACGGCGACCTGTTCGGCGTGGGCATAGGGCAGGGCATGTGCGACTACATCCCCTACGTCGAGAACGACTTCATCTTCTCGGCGATCGGCGAGGAGCTCGGCCTGCTGGGCGCCTCGGCGGTGCTGCTGCTGTTCATGCTGTTCGCCGTGCGCGGCCTGCTCACCGCGGCGCGCGCCCGCAGCGACCTGGCCGCCTTTATGGCCGTGGGCCTCACCGCCGCCATCAGCCTGCAGGCGTTCGTCATCGTCGGCGGCGTCACGAACCTCATCCCCATGACCGGCGTCACGCTGCCGTTCATGAGCCAGGGCGGCACCTCGCTGCTCGTCAGCTTCATCGCCGTGGGCCTGCTGCTGCGCTGCGGCGACGAGGGCACGGGCACCCAGGTCGAGATCGAGGGCAGCGGCGTCTCCACCAAAAACGCGCTCGGCACCCACCTCGAGACCCCCGAGAGCGGCGTGCTGGGCCGCCGCGCCCTCTCGAAGCGCCTCACGGTGCTGGGCTGCTTCTTCACGGCCCTGTTCGCCCTGCTCATCGGCAACCTCGCCTACATCCAGGTCGTGCGCGCCGACGACATCCAGTCCATGTCCACCAACAGCCACACCATCGCGCGGCGCGCCTACATCGACCGCGGCAGCATCCTCACCAGCGACGGCGTCATCCTCGCCGAGAGCGTGCGCCAAAGCGACGGCACCTACACGCGCAGCTACCCGCAGGGCACGCTCGCGGCCCACACGGTGGGCTACATCAGCACGCAGTACGGCTCCACCGGCATCGAGGCCGCCTACGACGACGTGCTCACCGGCGACGAGAGCTACGCCACCTGGCGCGACGCCTTCAACGCGCTCGCCGGCATCAGCACCACGGGCAACGACGTGGTGCTCACCATCAACTCGCGCATCCAGGCGGCCGCCGAGGCGGCGCTGCAGGGGCGCGTGGGCGCCATCGTCGTCCTGGACCCCTCGACCGGCGCGGTGCTCGCCAAGGCGTCCTCGCCCACCTACTCCAACGACGAGCTCGACGAGCTGCTCACCTACGGCGGCGAAAACGCCCCGCTGTTCGACCGCACCACGCAGGCCCTCTACACGCCCGGCTCGACCTTCAAGGTCATCACGCTCGCCGCGGCGCTCGAAAGCGGCATAGCCACGCTCGACAGCGTCTACTCCTCGCCCGCCTCCATCGACATCGGCGGGGCCGCCGTCACCAACTACAACCTGGTCGACTACGGGGACATCGACCTGCGCACGGCCTTCTCGCTGTCGAGCAACACCGTGTTCGCCCAGCTCGCCGTGCAGATAGGCGCCCAGGCGCTCGTGGACACCGCGCGCGCCTTCGGCTACGGCACCTCGGTGGGCGTGGGCTTCACCACGGTGGCCTCGCTCATGCCCGACCCCGACGAGATGACCGAGTGGGAGATCGCCTGGGCCGGCGCGGGCCAGCCCGTGGGCCAGCACACGAGCCCCGCGGGCCCGCAGACCACCGTGATGCAGAACGCCATGGTGGCCGCGGCGATCGCCAACGGCGGCGTCCTCATGGAGCCCTACGTGGTGCTGGGCGTGACCGACTCCAACGGCTCCTACATCAGCACGACGCAGCCCACCACCCTGGGCCAGGCGTGCTCGACTTCCGTGGCCGAGCAGATCGCCAGCGCCATGCTCACCACGGTGAGCGAGGGCACCGGCACCGCGGCGGCCATCGCAGGCGTGGACGTGGCGGGCAAGACCGGCACGGCCGAGACCGCCAACGAGAACCCCGACGCGTGGTTCATCGGCTACGCGCCGTACGAGAACCCGGTGGCCGCCATCGCGGTCGTCATCGAGGACGACAGCGAGAGCACCGCCACCACCGTGGCGGGCGACGTGCTGCAGGTGGCCCTCGAGGTGCTGGGGAGCAGTGAGTAGCATGGGCTTAGGGGTGCGCGGGGCGCCGACCGCGCGGACAAAGGGACGGGCGGCAAGGACGACGGCGCAGGCGACGGCAACGACGACGGCACGGCAGAAAGGCGACCCTGCCCGCAAGGCCGCACGGGCGGCGGGGGCAGTACGCGGGCAGATCGATGGGAGCGTGTGGTGATGGCGAACATAGAGAAGGGGACGGTCTTCGGCGGGCGCTACATCGTCCAGTCGCAGGTTGGCACCGGCGGCATGGCGACGGTGTACCGCGGCATCGACAACGTGCTCGACCGGCCGGTGGCGATCAAGGTCATGCTGCCCCAGTACGCAAACGACCCGGCCTTCGCCCAGCGCTTCAAACAGGAGGCGCAGGCGGCGGCCGCGTTGCAGAACCCCTATATCGTGCAGGTGTACGACTGGGGCCGCGACACGACGACCGGCACCTACTACATCGTGATGGAGTACCTGCGCGGCACCGACCTCAAGACCGGCATCCGCAGCCACGGCGCCCTCGCCCCGCGCAAGGTGGCCCAGATCGGCGCGCAGGTGTGCTCGGCGCTGGCCGTGGCCCACGCGCACGACATCATCCACCGCGACATCAAGCCGCAGAACATCATGATCCAGCCCAACGGCGACGCCAAGGTCATGGACTTCGGCATCGCGCGGGCCAAGAACTCCCACCTCACCCAGACCAACTCGGTGCTCGGCACCGCCCACTACGTGTCGCCGGAGCAGGCGCAGGGCAAGGAGCTCGACGCCACAAGCGACCTCTACTCGCTCGGCGTCGTGATGTACGAGGCCGCCACCGGCAAGCTGCCCTTCGACGGCGACGACGCCGTGTCGGTGGCGCTCAAGCAGGTCAACGAGCAGGCCGTGCCGCCCAGCCAGATCAACCCCAACGTCGACGACCGCCTCGAGGCCGTCATCATGTGCTGCATGTCCAAGGACCCCCGGCAGCGCTTCCAGTCGGCCGACGAGCTGCGCCACGTGCTCAACAGCTACATCAACGGGCGGCCCGTGAACATCCCGCAGCACGGCGGGGCGGCCCCCACGACGCGCCTGGCCGGCAACGGCGCCACGACCCAGATACTCAAGGCCGGCGCCACCGGCACGCAGCGCCTCACGGGCGACGCGGGCCGCACCGCGGCCACCCAGTACATGGGGGCCGCGGGAGGGCGCGGCGGCGCGGTGGGCATGCAGGGCGCCGCGGGGCGCGGCGGCGCGGGCGGCCGCGGCGGGCGCGACGTCGCGCAGCAGAAAGGCATGAGCGGCGGCGCCGTCGTGGGCGTCACCGTGGGCATCGTCATCCTCGTCTTCGTCATCGCCCTGCTCGCCCTCACCACCTGCGGCGGCTGCTCCAGCTCCACCACCGAAGACGACCAGACCGCCGAAGAGACGGCGACCGTCACCGTGCCCGACGTGACGGGCTACACCGAGGAGGCCGCCCGCACCCGCCTGGAGCAGGAGGGCCTCACCGTGGGCGACGTCACGCAGGAGCCGAGCAGCACCGTCGACGAGGGCGAGGTCATCCGCACCGACCCCACCCAGGGCACCGAGGTCGAGGAGGGCACCGAGGTCAACCTCGTGATCAGCTCCGGCCCCCAGAGCGCGTCGCTGCCCGAGCTTACCAAGGGCATGACCGAAGAGGAGGTTCGCAGCGCCTTGACCGCGGCCGGGTTTGTCCCCGAGCACGACGAAAGCCTCGACGACTACGACGACGAGGCGGCCGAAGGCACGTTCCTGATGGTGGACCCCTCGATCGCCAACCAGGTGAGCCTCACCGAGGGCATCACCGTGAAGTACGGCCTGAGCCTGGGCGAAGACCCCGCGACCACCGTGCCCGACGTGACCGGCTGGTGGTACGAGGACGCCCGCAACAGCATCGAGGGGACCGGGCTGACCTACGTCGAAAGCTGGGTCTACGACAACGACACCGAGTGGGGCTACGTGCTCTACACCACCCCCTCGGCCAACAGCTCCATCAACAAGGGCGAGACCGTGACGGTCGTCATCAGCCAGGGGGCCGAGCCCGTGGAGGTGGGCAACTACGTCGGCTGGGGCCTTGCCAGCACGCAGACCGCCCTGGACGCCCTGGGGCTCTCCTACACGGTCGACAGCTCGCTCGCCGCGGACGACTCCTCCTCGGTCGGCTTCGTATACGCCACAAACCCCAGCGCAGGCACCCAGCTCAACCGCGGCGACACCGTGATCATCTACGTGTACGGCGACTACGTCCCGCCGTCGGCCGTCGTCGGCAGCTACGACTCAACCTGGAGCGTCCAAAGCGTGCTGGACGCCCTCAGCAACGCCGGGTTCACCAGCGTCTCGGTCATAGACACCGACGGCAACTCCGTGTCGGGCAACTACAGCAACTACTCGTTTATCAGCATCGACCAGGCCGGGGTTAACACGCCCCTCACCACGACCATCATCGTGCGCGTGCAGGCGGACTCCACCGACACGGAAGACACTGGCGACACGGGGGACGACGTGACCGGCATCTCCAGCGAGTAGCGGGCCCGGCACGGGCGTGCGCGTCTCGGACCCGCCCGCCGGGACGCGCACGGCACCTGGGAGGACCGCCGTCCATGGCGGCGATCCGGCAAGACCGCAAGCGCACATGCGCGCACATGCGAGGCGAAAAGGTTGCCGAGAGACACGCGGCGGGGCGGCGCAGTGGCGGGGCGGCACAAACATGGCACGGCATACGGTGCGGACGACGGGGGCGCGACTAGGCCGGCGCCCCCGTTTCGTGTTCCCGACGGCCCCCA
>CAZUFB010000020.1:0-20109 GCA_964619775.1 uncultured Coriobacteriaceae bacterium | reverse complement strand
ACGACGGGGGCGCGACTAGGCCGGCGCCCCCGTTTCGTGTTCCCGACGGCCCCCACTGGGGCCCCAAGTGGGGTGCGTCCGCTTTGGACGGAGCTCGCCGGAGGGCCGCTGGCAGAAAACCCGCCGAGTGCATGCCGGCGCGAGAAGTCGTGGCACGAATGCAGCCGAGTGCATGTGCAACGGCGGGCCTCGGGGGCGCCTGGGCATGCCGGCGGCGACAAACCCGCAGGTCGCAGATCGCCGCCGCCTCGCGCAGCGCCTTTATGGCGCGCACGCAACACGCACTCGGCCGCGTTTGTGCCACAACCCTTCCGGCGATCACGCACTCGGCCGCGTTTGTGCCGCATGCCGCCCTCTCGCCGCCCTATCCCCGCACCCCGGCGCGCCCTGCCCCGCACGACCCCCGTTGCAGACGGTCGGGCGCAAAGATCCCCGGTCCGGCCGCACGACCCAAAAACACCCCCGAAACCGGTTGCCAACGAAAGATGTCAGTGCTATCTTTCGTGTAAGTAAGAGGCCACTTACTTCTATCCAAACCCGAGCGATGCACTGGAGGCAGGATATGGAACGTACCGACCGCCTGTTCAACATCACGCGGCGCAGTTTTGCGGGCATGCTGGCCGCGGGCGCCCTGGCCTTGGCGACGGCAGACGTGGGGCGCGCTCGCGCCGACGCCGCGGCGGAGGGGTCGACCGTCGCGTTCGAAGGAGGCTCCGGCACGCCGGACGACCCCTATCAGGTCGCAACCGCCGAACAGCTCGCCGCCGTCGCGGCCGACCTTGCAGCCAGCTACGTGCTCACGGGCGACGTCGACCTGACGGGCCGGGAAGGCTGGCAGCCCATCGGCGACCTCACCTACGACCTGGTGGACATGGAGACCGGCGAGATGGACATGTCCGTCGCGTTCTCGGGCGCCTTCGACGGGAACGGGCACACCGTCTCGGGCCTGGCGCTCGTCGCAGGCGGCAACTCGCTGGCGGCGGGGCTGTTCGGCATGGTCACCGGCACCGTGGGCAACCTCGTGCTGAGCGGCGCCAACGTGGCCGGCGGCACCACCACGCTGGCAACCGGCGGCGTGGTGGGCTACCTGGTGGGCGGCACGATGGAGAACGTCACGGTGACGGGCAGCAGCCTGGTTTCGGGCATCAACTGCGTCGGCGGCGTCTGCGGCGGCAGCGACGTGGGCAGCGTGCTCAGCGGCTGCGTCGCCGACGGGGCCACCGTGGTGGTGCTCGGCAGCAACGACTTCGGCGACGGGCCCATCGTGCAGGCCGACACGGCCGAGTGCGGCGGCCTGGTGGTGGGCGGCGCGTTCGGCTCGGCCGTGGACGACTGCACCGCGACGGGCACCGTGGTGGCCACCGGCAACGAGCCCGTGGGGCTGGGCGGCCTGGCGGGATGCCTGCAGCTTGCGACCGCGGCGAGCGGCCACACCGTGGACGCGCGCATCGTGACCACCGACGCGCACGCGGTGGGCGGCCTGGCGGGCTACGCGGGCAACGGCGACGACGGGTCGGGCACCGTCGGCGAGCCCACCGCCATCACCGGGTGCGACGTGACCGTGGCGATCTACGCCGACGGGGCCACGCACGTGGGCGGCCTGGTGGGCACCGGGCTGTACTACTTCGGCATGGAGGGGCGCTTCGCCATCAGCGACTGCACGGTAAGCGGCTCGATCGACGGGGCCGTGACGCCGGGAACCGTGGCCGGGCGCGCCACCGGCAGCACCATCGAGAACTGCACGGTGGACGTGCTGGTGGACGGCCAGGCGGGCGCCGCGGAAATCGGCGAGACCGACCGCCTGTACGAAAGCGCCGACCAGTACGAGGCGTAGCCGGCAGACGCAACGGGACGCAGGCGCAAGCCCCGCGTCCACCGGGTCGGAAAGCCGGAAAACAGGGCCGGAGGGGCCGCGCGGGCGTCTCGCCGGGCCGCGTCGCGCGGCCCCTCCGCCGTCTCTCCGCCATCGTCGCGGCAGCCTTCCCTTACGCCCCGCCCCCTTCGCGCCCGCCGTCGCCCTCGCGCCCGCCGTCGCCAGGCGCCTCCATAAGGGCGCGCCAGCCCGCCCAGAAAAACGCGGCGACGGACTCGGCCGAGGCCAGGGCCTCCTCGCGGCTGCGGCCGCGGGCAACAGGGTCGAGCATGCAGCCAACATGCGCGCGCACCAGCGTGCGCACCTGGTCGGGGTCCATGCGGCGCACGGCAACCCCGTCCCGCTCGAGCACCTCGTACTGGCGCAGCGTCACCGCGACCTCCTGCTCGGCCAGGTCGTCGAAGAAGGTCGCGAACGGGGTGCCGCCCGAGCAGCGCACGAGCAGCTCGAACGCCGCACGGTGGTCGTACACCACCTCGACGATGGCGCGGTCGGCCGCAAGGTTCACCTCGCGCGTCGCCGCAAGGTCGCCTTCCTCGATGGCCTGGGAGCTCGCCGCACACGCCCGGCGGTAGACCTCCATGAAGGCGTCCGTCCCCGGCTTCACCAGCGCGGCAAACAGGGCCTGCTTGTCGGGAAAGTGCCGATAGAACGCCCCCAAGGTGACCCCTGCCGCCGCACAGACGCCGCGCAGGCTCGCCCGCTCGTACCCGTCGGCGAGAAACGCCTCGCGCGCGCAGCGCAGCAGAGCCTCGTGCGTCTCGTTGTAGGTCGTGCGCGGCATGGAGGGTCTCCTTCGGGGCGCGGGGGCGGCAGGGCGTGCGTGCATGATAGCGCACGAACGCACGGGTGCGGGCTGTGTGCGGCACAGCGCCGGGGGCGGACTGCTAACCGCGTGCGCCGCGCCCGGTCGGTGCGGAATCCACCGCTCGCCTCCGTCGGGTCCCGCGTCGACCGGGCGGGGCCCGCTTTACGCCCCCGTTCGTCCGCCGTGCGCCTACTCGCCCGCGGCGCACCCGCCGGCTGCCGGGCAGCCGTCCGCGCCGGAGATGTCGGGCTCGCCGGGACGTGCGAACACCAGGGCGGCCTCGTCGCCGGGGAGCGCAGCGCGCGCCTGGTCGCGGATGCTGTTCACGCCGATGAAAAACTGGCGCATCATGACCACCATGAGGTAGCGGCCCTTGGCGGTGAGCGTCAGCGCCTCGTCGTCGTCGCGCTCAAAGGCGCCGTTGGCCTTCATGAAGGCGTATTCCGCAGGCAGGCCGGCCGCCACGCTGCAGCCGAACCGCTCCCGCCATGCGCGCTTGTCGATGGACAGGCCGAAGAGGTCCATCATGAAGCGGTAGCGCATCTCGTCGCGCTTGGGGAACTTGGTGCGCGCCATGGTGCTGAGGCGGCCCTCGTCGATGCGGCGGTTGTAGTCGCGCAGGCTGAAGGTGTTGATGTAGAGCGTGCCGTCGAGGTAGCTGATACCGCCGCTGCCCACCGCAGGGTATTCCTCGTAGTTCACGACGTACTCGTCGATCATAAGGCCCTCTTCGCGGCTGAAGGTGTAGCAGCTGCTGGGACGAAACTCCGGATTGGGACCGCCGCAGAAGCCGTCGTAGATCTGGTGGTAGAAGCGCTCCTCGTTTTTGTAGTCGACGCGGCCCACCGTGCGCTCGATGCTCGCGCGGCTCGCCGGCGACACCATGAGCGGGTAGAACGTGGTCTGGTTGGCGCCGCTCGCCTTGACGCACTCGATGTCGTGACGAATCATCTCGGGCGTCTGGCCGGGGAAGTTGAAGATCATGTCAACGTTGAGCGACTTGAAGAGCCTGGCCTCGGAGACCGCCTGGATGCGCTCCATGATCTGCTCGGCGCTGCCGTACTTGTTGTAGCGGGCCATCTTCTTGAGCAGTCCGTCGTCGAAGCTCTGCACGCCCACGCTCAGGCGCTGCACCAGGCTGCTGAGGTCTTCGAGGTAGCCGGGCACCAGGTGGTTGGGGTTGGTCTCGCTCGACACGTCGCGAATCATGGGGAACAGCTCGCGCGCCAGCCCGATGGTCTTGGCGAGCTCGTCCATCATGACCGTGGGGGTGCCGCCGCCCACGTAGACCTCCTGGAACTCGTAGCCCATGTCGGCCAGCCGGCGCATCTCCTCGCGCATGTGCGCGAAGTAGGGCACGGCGCGCTCCTTGCTGAAGCTGAACCGGTTGAACGAGCAGTAGGGGCACAGCACCTCGCAGAACGGCACATGCATGTAGAGCATGTAGGGATGGCCGGGCTTGGGACCGGGCAGCGCGACGTCCTCGCCGGGCTCGAGCTTGAAGTACTTGTTGCCAAGCAGCCGGACAACGGTCGACAGCATGCGTTCCGCGATCATGGGGCCTCCTGGTGGGACGGTTCGCACGGGCCCGCACCGGGTGAGGTGTCGCCCGCCACTCCTGCGATGATAGCCCAGCCGGCGCCGACGGCGCGCCCTGGGGCGGACCCTTCGCGATTTGGGCACGAGGTGGGTGGCGAAGGGGGCGCCGGGTGGCTTCGCAACGGCTATGGTCGCTGACAGGCGTCAGCTTTTGTGCAACCCTCAAGCTGTCTCGAGCGCGGCCCGAGGGTTTGCCACACAACCCTCAAGTTGGCATCAAAAGCAAACACGTCTCAGCGACCACGGCCGTCATCAGGCGTCAGGCAACACCGCAGCCTACCCAACCAGCACGCGCTTCCCTTCGAACGCGAACCCGTAGGAACGGATGCGCTCCGCGGGAATCCCGCGGGCACGCAGGTCGGCCGCATAGCGCTTGCGCTCGATCTGCTCGTGGGCGGCCGCGACGGTGTCTTCCAGCGACGCCTCGACCCCGCCGGCCCGATCGATGACCTTGAACTCGATGATGATCGCGTCGTCGTGCCGCGAATCGAGCGGCTCGAGGCACACGTCGTAGCGACCGAACCCGCTCTCCCGGTTCGAACGCACCCGGTACCGGTCGCGCAGCCCCACGAGCAGGCCCAGCACGAACCCGTGGTAAAACCGCTCCGGTTCCGTGCGCGACGGCGAGCGGCCCGTATCGAACGTGCTGAACGTCTCGAGCGCGACGTCGTTGAGGTAGACGTTCATGGCCCGCACGTCGCCGGCCAAAAGCGCCTGCACAAAACCGTTGTACGAAGACGAGCTCCGCTCGAACCACCCGCTCACCATGCGGTCGAACAGCGCCATGGTCTCGCGGTTGGTCACGGCAAGGCTGCAGCTCGTGTCACCGTACACCTCGTAGTCCACGATTCTCAGGTACCCGTTGGCGAGCAGCAGGGCCCACACGGCGTTGGGCCTGCTGTGCAGCTCGTCGAAGACCACCTGCTCGTCGAGCACCTTGCGCACCGACTCCCCCTGCAGCAGCAGCTCGAAGTCCTGCTTGAGCTCGCGGTCCCCCTCGCGCACCAGGCTGCTCACCAGCGCGTTGCCGCTCGTGTTGGCCCAGTACAGGCCGATGCGGCGGTACTTGAGGTAGCTGGTGATCGACCAGGGGTTGTAGATGCCGGTCGCGTCCCCAAAGCGAAAGCCGTCGTACCAGGAGCGAACCTCGTCGCGGCCCGAAAGCCCCATCTCGTCCATGGCCTCGAACACCTCGGCCTCGGTGAAGCCGAAGGACGTCTGGTACTGGGTCGACGTCGTCGTCACCACGGCGAGGTTGTTGAGGTCGCTGAATATCGACTCGCGCCCCACGCGGGTGACGCCCGTTATCAGCGCGCGCTCGAGATGGTCGTTCGTCTTGAGCGTGCTGTTGAGCAGGGCGCGGACGAACGCCGCCATCTCGTCCCAATAGCCGCCGAGCCACGCCTCCTGCATGGGGGTGTCGTACTCGTCGAGCAGGACGATGACGCGGCGGCCGCGCACGCGCTCAAGGTAGTCGCACAGGCGGTTGAGGGAGTCCGCCGCCGTCGCGTCGTCCATGTCGGAGCACACGCTTGCAAAGAACGCCCGCTCGGTCTTTCCCAGCAGCGGGGAGTCGAGCAGGTCGCGGTTGCGTTCGTACAGGTTGACGATGCGCTGGCACACGGCTTTGCGGGCCGCGGCGAACGACCGCTCCTTGACCCCCGCAAACGACAGGGCGATGACCGGCCAGGCGCCCTGCTCCGACCGGACGTCGGGGTCGTCCCACACCTCGAGGCCCGCGAACAGATCGCCGCGACCTGCGTAGGAATCCGAAAAGAAGCATTCGACCATGCTCATGTTGAGCGTCTTGCCAAAACGGCGCGGCCGGCAGACAAGGGTGACGGGGTCGGCGCCCGACCACCATTCGCGGATAAAGCCGGTCTTGTCCACCAAGAAGTATCCGCGCTCGCGGACGTCCGCAAAGTTCTGCGCACCTATCGACACGGTCCTGCCCATGTTCCGGCAACCTTCCGCAACGGCGTGTTTTGGACGACACCCTATCACAAACGGGCGACCCCGGCGCCAGGGCAGCCTGCGGAATCGCCGCGCAGGGCATGGGAAGGCGATGCGCGCAAGAAACCGCGCGACGGGCGCCCGGGCGCATATGTCCCGCATCCGACGGCGGCCGCGCGCCGGTCCATGACCCAGCCGTCCCCGGCCGTCCCGACGTGCGCCAAACTGCTCAGCCCGAACACACATCGAATGCCGCGAGCGGCTAAGATGTTCACCGTTTGCAGGCCGCGCCGCCGGCCCCGCAGCACCGATCTGCCCGTTCTCGACCACCGAAAGGCCGTGACCGCCGTATGACCGACACCCCCGCCGCCAACGCCCCGCAAACCGTGCTCTACCGGCGAGAAGGCGCCTACATCCCCCGCGTCGCCGCCGTGCACGACCTGTGCGGCTACGGCAAGTGCTCGCTGGGCATCGCCATCCCGGTGCTCTCCGCCGCCGGGTGCGACGTGTGCCCCGTGCCCACCGGCCTGTTCTCCAGCCACACGGCGTTTCCCGGCTGGTACATGCACGACACCACCGCCATCCTGGGCGACTACCTGGCCGCCTGGAAGGGCGTCGGGATCGAGATCGACGCCGTGTACTCGGGCTTCCTCGGCGCACCCGAGCAGGTCGACCGCATCCGCGACCTCTACGCGACCTACCCGCAGGCCCTGCGCGTGGTTGACCCCGTGATGGCCGACCACGGCAAGGTCTACCCCACCTACACCCCCGAGCTGTGCGCCGCGATGGCCGAGCTGGCCGAAGGCGCCGACATCCTCACGCCCAACCTCACCGAGGCCGCCATCATCCTGGGCGAGCCCATCGGCGACGCCTGGGCCGGCGAGAACATCGCCGACGGCGAGGCGAGGCGCCTTGTGGACGCGCTGCTCGCCAAGGGCACCAAGGCCGCGGTGCTCAAGGGCATCCAGCGCGGCGACGGGCTGATCCGCAACTTCGTGGGCACGAGGGACGGGGCGTTCTTCGAGGTCAACAACGAGCTGCTCCCCTACATGCTGCACGGCACCGGCGACCTGTACTGCTCGTGCCTGCTGGCCGCCGTCATGGCCGGGCGCGGCCTCGAGGAGGCCGTGCGCTTTGCGGGCGACTTCGTGCACGACGCGATGCTCGTGTCGGCCCGGCAGCCCGAGTTCGAGGCGCGCGGCGTGAGCTTCGAGCCGCTGCTCGGCCGCGTCGCCGAGCTGCTGCAAGGGTAGCCGGCCGCGCCACGGCCGCGCGCCTCGTGCGGCCGTAGCGCGGCCCGCCCCGCGCTACGCGAGGCTTGTCGTGTTGGCGATCTCCGACTTCGCCGAGGAGGTTACCGGGTCGAAGCCGGTCATCGTGCAGGAGAACGACGCGGGGTCGTCGGCGCTGCGCTGCCAGGTGACGGTCAGGGCGTCCCCGACCGAGTCGGAGTCCTCCGCGTCGGTCTCCTCGGAGGTCGGCTCCTGCACGATGTAGTTGACCGTCTGGACGTTCTCGTCGCGGAACAGGTTCATGGCCAGGGCGATCGCCTGGGCCTGGGCCTGGGCCGCCAGCTGCTCGGACGAGCGCGACGAGTCGTCCTCCACCACCACGTCGACCGTCCCCGTCTCCTCGTCGTAGGCGACCTCGACGACCGTGGAGAAGCGCACGATCTCGCCGCCCCAGAAGACGCCCCTCCCCAGCGCGCGCTCGACGGTCTCCACCGTCACGCCCGCCGTCGAGAAGTCGGTGATGCCCGACAGCTGGATGTTCTTGCAGGCGACCTGCGCCAGCAGGATGCCCGCCACAAGCACCGCCACCACGGCGACGCCCACGCGCAGGATGACCTTCTCGACCGACTGGCCCACGGGATCGCTGAGCGCGATGGGGTCGAGCACGTCGCCCGAGGCGCTCTTCTCGACGACGCGCTCCATCTCCTCGTCGGCCAAGGTGTAGCCGCGCGGGCGGCGCGGCGCGTCGGATCCGCTCTGCTCGGTCCGGTCCCCTTCCGTCGCAGCTTCGGCCTGGGGGCGCTCGTCGCGGGGCTCTGTCGCAATGGGCATAGGTCCTGCCTTCACATCCTGCGCTCGACACATGCGGCCACGTGGCTCGCCAAAACTATCCGCTCCACCATACGGCACCGCAGAGAATTCGGCAAACGGTTTTGCCCCCCAGACCGCGCACCGGGGCATATTCCCTCGGTGCCGGCACCGCGACGCAGGCGTTTTCCATCGGCGCTCCATCTCTCCCAATGCAACCCCAAAGCCGAGGGCCGCCGCGACGCTACTCCTCGACGCGCCCCTCGAACTGCATCCGGTAGTAGCGCGCGTAGATGCCGTCGTTGGCGAGCAGCTCCTCGTGCGTGCCCATCTCGGCCACATGTCCCGCCTGCATCGCCACGATGACGTCGGCGTTTTGTATGGTCGACAGGCGGTGGGCGATGACCAGCACCGTGCGCCCGTGCGACAGGCGGGCCAGCGACGCCTGCACGGCGCGCTCGCTTTCGTTGTCCAGGGCGCTCGTGGCCTCGTCGAGGATGATGATGGGCGGGTTCTTGAGGAACACCCGCGCGATGGAGACGCGCTGCTTCTGGCCGCCCGAGAGGCGCGCGCCGTGCTCGCCCACCGGGGTGTCGTAGCCCAGCGGCAGCGAGCTGACGAACTCGTGGATGTTGGCCTCCTTGGCCGCGGCGACGATCTCGTCGATCGTGGCGTCGGGCTTGCCGTAGGCGATGTTCTCGCCGATGGTGCCGTCGAACAGGTAAACGTCCTGCTGCACGAGGCCGATGCTGCGGCGCAGGCTGGCGCAGGTGACGTCGCGCACGTCCTTGCCGTCGATGCGCACGCTGCCCTGGCGCACGTCGTAGAAGCGCGGCACGAGCGAGCAGGTGGTGGTCTTGCCGCCGCCCGAGGGGCCCACGAGCGCCACGGTGGTGCCGGGCTCGACGTGCAGGTTGAGATGGTCGATGACGTCGGTCTGCCCGTCGTAGCTGAAGCAGACGTCCTCGAAGTCGACGGCGCCGGGGCCCACCTCGAAGTCGACGGCGCCGGGCTTGTCCTCGATGTCGGGCTTGGTGTCGAGGATCTCGCAGAAACGCTTGAAGCCGGCGGCGGCCTTTTGGAACATCTCGGTGAAGTTGATGAGCGTCTCGATGGGGGTAGCCAGGATGCCGATGTAGAGGGCGAAGATGGCCAGGTCGCTCGCGGCGAGGCTGCCCCCGGCAACCAGGTAGCCGCCGAACACGATGGTCACCGTGTAGAGCAGGCCCGACAGCGTCGAGCTGGTCGCCACGAAGCGCCCCATCGCGTGGTAGGTGTTCGACTTGGACTCAAGGTAGGCCTCGTTGGACTTGGCGAAGCGGGCGCGCTCGAAATCCTCGGCCACGAACGACTTGACGACGCGCATGCCCTGCAGCGAGTCCTCAAGCTGGGAGTTGACGCCGCTGATCTTGACGCGGTTGTCGTGGAAGGTGGCCTGCAGCGAGCCGTTCTTGACGATGAGGTAGATCACGGCCAGGGCGGTGACCACGGCAAGCACGCAGGCGAGCTGCCAGTTGATGGTCATCATGATGACGAGCATGCCGACGATCTCGATGCCGCTGATGACGATGTTCTCGGGGCCGTGGTGGGCGGCCTCGGAGATGTCGAACAGGTCGTTGACCACGCGGCTCACCATGTCGCCGGTCTTGACGCGGTCGTACCACGAGAACGAGAAGCGCTCGTACTGGTCGAAGAGGTCCTGGCGCATGCGCGACTCCATGCGCACGCCCATGATGTGGCCCCACGAGCACACGAAGTAGCGGCAGAAGAACCGCACGGCGTACATCGCAAGCAGGCCCACGAGCAGGATGAACAGCGCCGCGTAGATCTCCTGCGCCGGCTCGGTGAACAGGCCGTTGGTGAGCGAGCGCAGGATCTGGGGAAAGGCCAGGTCGATGGCCGCCACAACCAGCGCGCACAGCATGTCGGCCCAGAAAAGGTGGCGCTGCGGCCTGTAGTAGGCGAGGAACCGCTTGAAGACGCCGGTATGGCCCGAAGGTCGGTTAGTGGACATGGGCATGGTCTCCCCAGACTCCGAACGGCCGCGCCCGACCGTACGGCCGGCGCAACGGACAACGAGAGGAGTATAGACCAACGGGCGGCGGGTTGGCGCGCAGTTGCCGCAGGGCCGTGCAGGGCGGAGGGCGAGCGCTGGGACACCGGGGGCATGGGGGTGCCGGGGCAGCCGGGGGAGGGTGGCGGCCGGGGGTGCCGTGGGCGCTGGGGGTACGGGGATGCCAAGGCGGCCGGGGTGGCAGAAACGCGGCCGAGTGCGTGGCGGCACGGGAGGCAATGGCAGGAATCCGGCCGAGTGCGTTCCCCAGAAGGGCCGCCAGGGCGCCGCGGGACCCCGAGATATATGGCGACCTGCAGGTTTGTCGGCGCCGCGGGCGCATGGGGCGCCCCGGGGCCGCTTTCGGGAACGCACTCGGCCGATTTTTTGCCACGACCTGTCGGAGAAGCACGCACTCGACGCGGTTTCTGCCACTCGCCCCCGGCACCCGGGTAGTGTCAGCGCGCCCCGGCATCCGTCCCGGCACGCCTCGTAGTCGAGGTGCCGACCATCCGCCAGGCACGCGCCTCGCCGACGCCGCAAGCGCCCGGGAGGCGGGGCGGGTCGGGCACGGGTTTCAGGACAGCGCAGCCGGCGCGGCCTTAGGGTTCCATGCGGCGGGAGATGGCGTCGCACAGCAGAACCCCCACCACCGTCTTGGCGTCGATGACCCTGCCGTCGAGCACGGCGTCGACCATCTCGTCGAGATCGACGAGGTCGACGTGCACGAACTCGTCGTCTTCGGGACGGGCGCCCACGAAGGTGAGGCCCATCGCCATGTAGAGGTGGATGATCTCGTCTGAGTAGCCGGGGGCCATCGCGATGGGGCAGAGGTAGGCCATGCGGCCGGCGGCGTAGCCGGTCTCCTCGGCGAGCTCGCGGGCGGCCGCGGCCTCGGGGTCCTCGCCGGGATCGAGCTTGCCGGCGGGAATCTCGAGGGTAACCTGCTCGAGGGGGGTGCGGTACTGGTGCACGAGCACGATCTTGCCCTCGTTGGTGAGCGCGATGACCGCCACCGCGCCGGGGTGGCGCACCACGTCGCGCTGGGCGATGCGGCCGTTGGGCAGGCGCACGGTGAGGTCCTCGGCGCGCAGGAAGGAGCCGATCCACACAGGGCAGCTGTCGAGGATCTCCTCGGTGAGGCCGTCGTCGGGGGCGTGGAAGTCCTCGACCACGGCCTCGGCGAGGTGGGGCGCCGCGTCGCCGCGCGCGGCGTTGAGGGCGCGGCGGGCGCGGATGAACTCGTCGTCGAAGACGGCCGCCTCGGGGACGGCGGCCGAATCGTCCACGAGGCCGTCGTCTGCGCAGGCGGCCTCCCCGCCCGGCGCCGCGCCGTCGCCGGAAGCCCCCTGCGGGGCCTCGTCGGACGCGGGGGTGTTCTTCTTGTCCTTGTCGTCGCAGGCCATGGTTTTACGCCTCCCAGGCGTCGCGGCCGCGCAGGGCGCGCTCGCCGATGTCGAGCCTCATGGTCTTGCCGTCGAAGTCGATGGCGTCGCAGGCGGCGTAGGCGCGCTCGCGGGCCTCCTGGAAGGTGGACCCCAGGGCCGTCACGTTGAGCACGCGGCCCCCCGCGGTGCGCAGCACGCCGTCGTCGCCCAGGGCCGTGCCGGCATGGTAGACGGTGACGCCGGGCATGTCCCCGGCCACGTCGACGCCCTCGATGGGGAAGCCCTTCTGGTAGGACATGGGGTAGCCCTTGCTGGCAAGCACCACGCTCACGGCCCAGTCGTCGCGCCAGGACAGCTCGACCTGGTCGAGGCGCCCCTCGGCCGCGGCGAGCATGACCTCGACGAGGTCGGTCTTGAGGCGCGGCAGGATGACCTGGGTCTCGGGGTCGCCGAAGCGGACGTTGAACTCGAGCACCTGCGGGCCGGCGGGGGTGAGCATGAAGCCGCCGTAGAGGACGCCGCGGTAGTCGATGCCGTCGGCGGCCATGCCGTCGCAGGCGGCCTGCATCGCGGCGGCCATCTGGGCGTACTCGTCGTCGGTCACGACGGGCACCGGCGAGTACACGCCCATGCCGCCCGTGTTGGGACCGCGGTCGCCCTCGAGGGCGCGTTTGTGGTCCTGAGCGGTGGCCATGAGGCGCATCGTGCGCCCGTCCACGAAGGCGAGCAGCGAGCACTCGGGACCGGTCAGCCCCTCCTCGACGACCACGACCGAGCCGGCGGAGCCGAAGTGGCCGCCGAAGCACCCCTCCACGGCGGCGCGGGCCTCGGCGCGGTCCCCGGCGACCACGACGCCCTTGCCGGCGGCCAGGCCGTCGGCCTTCACCACGAGCGCGCCCGCGCCCGCGTCGAAGCGCTCGTCCACGTAGGCCAGGGCGGGCTCGGCCTCCTCGAACGCCCGGTAGGGGGCCGTGGGGATGCCGTGGCGCCCCATGAACTCCTTGGCGAAGCGCTTGGACCCCTCCATCCGGGCGCCCTGGACCCCGGGGCCGAAGCACGCGACGCCGGCGGCGCGCACCGCGTCGGCCACGCCGGCCACGAGCGGCGCCTCGGGGCCGACGACCACCAGGCCGACGCCCTTTTCCTGCGCAAAGGCCGCGACCGCGGCCCCGTCGGCTATGTCGAGCCGCACGTTTTGCGCGATGCCGGCCGTTCCGCCGTTGCCGGGCGCCGCATAGAGCGTGCCGCACAGCGGCGAGCGCTTGAGCGAGACGGCGATGGCGTGCTCGCGGCCGCCGCTGCCCAGAAGCAGGATGTCCATGGTGAGTCCCCTTTCGCAGATGGTGGATGCCGGCGGTCGGCGCCGGCGGCGGTGGTGCGGGCGGGCGATGCGAAAAAACGAAACGCGCCGGCGGCGGGGCCGGCGCGCGGTTCTCGAAAAAAGGCAGGTCGGGCCGCGCCGGTGCGGGGCGCCTACCAGTTGCGCATGATGGTCTGCTCGCGCGACGGGCCCACCGCGATGATGGTCGCCGGCACGCCGGCCAGCTCCTCCAAAAACGAGATGTAGTCCCTGGCGGCCTGGGGCAGCTCGTCGAAGGTGCGGCAGCCCGAGATGTCGCACTTCCAGCCGGGGAGCTCCTCGTAGACGGGCTTGGCGTGGTGGAAGTGCGTCTGGTTCTGGGGAGCGCTGCGGTACGTCTCGCCGTCGCACTCGTAAGCCGTGCAGACCTTGATGGAGTCGAACCCGCTCAGCACGTCGAGCTTGGTGATGGCCAGGTCGGTGAGGCCGTTCACGCTCGCAGCGAAGGCGATGGCCACGGCGTCGTAACAGCCGCAGCGGCGCTTGCGGCCGGTGGTCACGCCGAACTCGGCGCCGACGGAGCACAGCGCGTCGCCCGCCGGGTCGCCCTCGGGCAGCTCCGTGGGGAACGGGCCCGATCCCACGCGGGTTATGTAGGCCTTCGCGACGCCCAGCACGCGGTCGATGTAGCGCATGCCCACGCCCGTGCCGGTCGCGGCGCCGCCGGCCGAGCAGTTGGACGAGGTGACGAACGGGTAGGTGCCGTGGTCGATGTCGAGCATCGTGGCCTGGGCGCCCTCGAAGAGCACCTTCTTGCCGGCCGCCAGCCCCTCGCCGAGCATGAGCGACGTGTCGCAGATGTAGGGGGCGATCTGCTCGGCGTAGGCCAGGTACTCGTCGCAGATCTGGTCCACCGTGTAGGTGGAAAGGCCGTAGACCTTCGAGAGGATGTCGTTTTTCAGCGGCAGCGCCGCGGCGACCTTGTCGCGGAAGATGCCCGGGTCGAGCATGTCCTGCATGCGCAGGCCCACGCGGGCGGCCTTGTCCTGGTAGGCCGGGCCGATGCCGCGCTTGGTGGTACCGATGAGGTTGTCGCCCAGGCGCGCCTCGCTCGCCCCGTCGAGGTCGCGGTGGTAGGGCATGACGATGTGCGCGCTCATCGAGATGCGCAGGCGCCCGCAGTCGATGCCCTCCGCCTCGAGCATGGCGATCTCGTCGAGCAGCACCTTGGGGTCGACCACGCACCCGTTGCCGATGACCGGCGTGACGTTGTCGTACATGACGCCCGACGGGATGAGGTGCAGCGCCAGATGATGCTTGGGGGTGATGACCGTGTGGCCGGCGTTGTTGCCGCCCTGGAAGCGCGCCACGTAGTCGTACCCGCTGGAAAGCAGGTCGGTGATCTTACCCTTGCCCTCGTCGCCCCACTGCGTGCCGACAAGTACTGTTCCGGGCATAGTCGCATCTCCGCTCAAAGCCGGGCGCACCGCACGTGCCGGGCGCGCCGCTTATCTGACCGTGCAAGTATACCCGTGCCCGCCGCCCGCCGCAGGGCGCACGTCAACAGGCGCGCAGAATCTGTGTGCGGGGAAGGGGTCCGAAGAAGGCCCGGAGGCGGCTTCGACGCGCGGGCGCAAGGCGGCGTCGGCAGCCCGCGCCCGGCCTACCCTTCCTTGGAGGACAGGTCGCAGAAGGAGGTGCGGCTGGCGATGAACGCGAGCGGGACGTCGACGCCCGAGCGGCCGGAGCGGTTCTTGGCCACGACGATGTTGGCCGTGCCCAGGGGCGGGCGCCTGTGGCGCTCGTCGTTGGCCTCGTCCTCGCTCAGCGAGCGGTCGATGAACAGGACGGTGTCGGCGTCCTGCTCGATGGAGCCCGAGTCGCGCAGGTCGGCCAGCACGGGGCGTTTGTCGGGGCGCTTCTCTATGTCGCGCGACAGTTGCGACAGGGCGACGACCGGCACGTGGAGGTCCTTGGCGAGGATCTTGAGCGAACGCGAGATCTCGCCGATGATGGTGTTCTGGTTGTCGTTGCTGTTGCGGCGCGTGGGGTTGATGAGCTGCAGGTAGTCCACGATGACAAGGGCGTTCTGCTTGCCGTGCAGCGCGCGGCGCGCCTTGGTGCGGATCTCGACCACGTTGGTGCCGGCGGTGTCGTCGATGATGAAGTCAAGCTTGTCGAGGCGGTCGGCGGCCTCGTTGAGGGGGAGCCACATCTCGTCCTGGATGCGGCCGGCGCGCACGTCCTCGTTGCTCACGCGGGCCTCGGCGCACAGCAGGCGCGTGGCGATCTCGGAGCCCGACATCTCAAGCGAGAAGAACACGACGGAGGTGCCCGCCTGAGCGGCGTTCAGCGCAAGCGACAGGGCGAACGACGTCTTGCCCACGCCGGGACGGGCTCCCACGATGTTGAGCGAGCCGGGACGCATGCCGAGCAGCACCTTGTCGAGCTCGCGGAAGCCCGTGGCGACGCCGGCAATGTGGCCCTGGTTCTGCGCGATGCTCTCGATCTCCTCGTAGGCCTCGGCCACGAACTCGCCGAGCGGGCGGCTCGCGTTCTCGACCTCCTTGTTGGTCACCGAGAACAGCATGGATTCGGACTGCTGGATGATGGTCTCGATGTCGTCGGGCGGAGCGTCGAACGCCAGCGCCGTGATGCCCGTGGAGGCGGCGATGAGCTGGCGCAGGATGGAGCAGCGGCGGACGATCTTGACGTGCTGGCGCCAGTTGACCAGGGCGAACGAGTTCTGCGCAAGGTCGATGATGAACGGCTTGCCGCCGACGAGGTTGAGCCGGTCGGCCGCCTCGAGGTAGTCGGCGAGCGACACCTGGTCGATGGGGATGTCGCGCCTGAACAGCTCGACGACCGCGGCGAACACCGTGCGGTGCGAGGGCCGGTAGAAGTCGTCGGGCACGAGGGCCGCGGCGATCTCGGGCACCACCTCGGACGAAAGGATGGCCGCGGCGAGCACCGCCGCCTCGGCGTCGGCGTTCTGGGGAAGGGGGTTGCCGCCCGTGAGGCTCGGGTTCAGCTCGTTCGCGTCCACCATTGCGCTGGGCTCCTCCCTGGTCGTCGGTGCGCGCGGTCGAAGCGCGCCGCAAAAAACGCCGCGCGACGTGCGAGCGGGCCGCATACCCTTGGTACGCGCCGCCCCCGCACACCCTGCGCGGCAGTTCCGCGAATCGTCAGTATACGCCATCGGGCCCCGGCGGCTTTGGGGAAGCGGGGTCGTCGCGGGGAGTCGGCCGGGTACAGACGCGCGACCGGCCCCGCGCACCTTTGGCGGGACCGGTCGCGCATAGAGCCGCCTTCTGCGGCCGTTCGCAGCCGTCCGTCGTCGCGACGCCTCGGCGCAAACAACGCGCTGCCGAGCGGGGCGGCTCCAAGGCCGCAACCCGCCAGCGGCGCCATGCCGGGCAGGTCGGCGTCGTCGCCGGTCTTGGGGACTGCGCATCTTTTAGAAGGGGGCTGTATCAAAACCACTTCCGATACAGCCCCCGGGCGCGTCGGGCCGGCTTATAGCGGCCTTCGGACGGGAAGGCCTCTGGGATGGGCCTACTCTGCGGCCTCTTCCACGGCCTCGGTTTCGGCGGCAGCCTCGTCGACGGCGGGCTCCTCCTCGGCCGGGGCGTTGGCGGCGTCGATGGCGGCAAAGCCGGCGGCGTCGTTGACCTCGACGGTGATCGTCGCGGCGATGTCGCGGTACATCGAGACGGTCACCTCGTGGTCGCCGACCGTCTTGATGGGCCGCAGGTCGATGCGCTTGTGGTCGACCTCGATGCCGAGCTGCTCCTTGACGGCCTCGGCGACCATGAGGGCGGTCACCGAACCGAAGAGCTGGCCCTCGTCACCGACGCGGGCGATCACGCGCACCGACTTGCCATCGAGCTGCTCCTTGCGCTGGTTGGCGTCGGCGACGCGAACGACCTCGCGCTTGGCGATGTTGTTGCGCTTCTGCTCCAGCTGCTTCAGGTTGCCCGCAGTGGCGCGGATGGCGATCTTCTGAGGGAAGAGCCAGTTGTTGGCGAAACCGTCGGCAACGTCGATGACGTCGCCCTCGCCGCCCTTCCCCCTCAGCTCGCTCAAAAGAATAACCTTCATTGTCAGCACTCCTCAAATGCAGTCCGCAGCCCCAAGGGGCCGCAGGCCATTGATGCTCGTCTCACTCGCCTTCGCCGTGAGACCCCGACGCCCTGTGCGCACGGCGGCGCTCAAGACGACGGAAGTTTGCCCAGACGTCGAGAACGCCGAAGACGCACACGGCGTAGAACCAAAGCTCGGCCATCAGCATGAACGCAATGACCAGCACGCGCGGGGCGATGCCCCACCGGCGCCGGTCCATAAGGCACATGGCCACGGCCAAACCCTGGAGGAAAAACGCGGCGCGCAGGCACAGCAGCAGGTTGAGGCCCACGGCCCCCGCCGTCGCTCCGCCCTGCACGCCCAGCGCCTCGCACACCAGGCACGCGACGGCCGCTATCATCACGACGATGCTCCACAGGGGCATGTCGTAGCGCATGAACGCGGCGTAGGCGCTCTGGTACGTGTCGCGGCGGGCGAGCATGAGGCCGAGAAGCCCCAGCACCACCACGCCGGCGGCGCGGACCGCGTAGATCAGCGGCCACGTCTTTCCCAAAAGCTCGACGGTCTGGTCGACGGCCGCCACAACGGAGACCGAGGCCGAACCCCCGAGCGATGCGACCGTCAGCTCGCGAATCTCGTCGAGCAAGGCGGCCACGTAGGCTGCAAAGTCCTCGCCCTCCATCATGATCAGCGAGGCGTCGGCGGCCACCATCAGGCCGGTAAGGCCGGCGATGGTGAGGCAGACGCCCGTGATGCCGATGCGCCCGGGCAGCACGAGGGCCACCACAAGGGCGCAGGCGATGCAGGGCAGGACGAGCGAGCCGTAGTAGACCCACGAGACGAAGGAGAGGGCTATCCCCGGGACGACGCACCCCGCGATCCCCAGCCAGGCGCGCCGTTCCTCCTTGCGGGCCAGCAGCCACAGGCCGAAGACCATGGCCAGCGTTCCCACAGCGGAAAAATACAGCGAGCCGAGCGAGCCGAGGACGCACAGGGCGAGTTCGAACCAGGGACGGGCGGGGCGCGGCGGTTTGCGTGCTGCGTGTTTTTCAGCGGGCACGATACCCTGCGTCTCGTCCATTGGGGCTCCTTCTTAGCCTCGACGGTCCCTGCTGCCGCTCACCACCGTGACGGTGTAGGGCACGAGGGCCATCACGCGAGCACGCTTGATGGCGACGGCCATCTCGTGCTGGTGCTGCCTGCAGGCACCGGTGACGCGACGGGGCTTGATCTTGCCGCGGTCGGTCATGTACTTGCGCAGAAGGGCCGTGTCCTTGTAGTCGATGAACTTCACATCGTCCTTGCAGAGCTGGCAGAACTTCTTGCGAGGCTGACGCTGATACTCAGTAGCCATTGAGACAAACCTCCTTCCGCTTCTTTGCGCGGGGGACAAGGCGCCGCCGGCCGTCGGGCCCGGGCGCCGCGGGATAAGTGGGGGACTCCCCTAGAAGGGAATCTCCTCGTCGTAGACCTGTTCCACAGGCGGCTGAGGCGTAGAGGAGCCGTACGACGGAGCGGGCTGGCTGCCGTAGCCGCCGGAGTAGCCTTGGTTGGAGCCGTAACCCTGGCCCCCGCCGTAGCCCTGGCCGGCGTCGCCGCCTTGACCGCCCTGTGAGCGCGAAGGCAGCTCGATCTCGTCGACGATGACCTCGATCTTGCTGCGCTTCTGGCCATCACGCTCCCACTGCGACCAGCGGAGGCGCCCCTCGATGCACACGAGCATCCCCTTGGTGAGGATGCGGGAGAGGGACTCGGCCCTGTTCCCGAACATGGTGCAGTCGATGAAGTTGGTGTAATCCTCCCACTGGCCGGTCTGCTGGTTGCGACGGCGGTCGTTGACCGCGACGCCCAGACCCATGACCGTGGTGCCGCCCGCCGTCGCGCGAACCTCGGGGTCGCGCGTCAGACGGCCGCTGATGATAACCCTGTTGATGTTGCTCATCGCCCACAGCTCCTAACCTAGCCGGAACGCGCACCCCTTGGCGGGGACGCGCGTCGCGTGCAACCTTTACGCCCTGTCGTCGCGGCGGACGATCATGGAACGGACGACGCCGTCCACGATGCCAAGGACGCGGTCGAGCTCGGCGATGGAAGCCGGATCCATATGGAAGTTGATCAGGGTGTAGTCGCCTTCGGTGAGCTTGTCGATGGCGTAGGCAAGCTTGCGCTTGCCCCAGTCCTCGACCGAGTCGACGGTACCGCCGTTGTCCACGATGGTGCTGTCGATCCTCTTCATCACACCGGCGCGAGCCTCGTCGTCGATAGACGGGTTCACAATGAACAGCAGTTCATAAGCCTTCATGGTGTCACCTCCTCTGGGCTAAAAGTGGCCCCGGGACTCGTGAAGGCTATGCCCGGGGCAGGGAATGACAGCCGTTCACAATACACTGCGCCGGTTGAGGCCTGCAAGGCAATCCGGTGCGTTTCCGCCGGTAATCCACACCGTCGCCCCAACTTCGCCACAACCGGCCCCAACCCCGAGGCATGGCTCCCATGCAGCTCGAACCGCCGTGCCGCCGTTGGTCCTCGAGCGTCCGTCCGCACGTGCAGGCGTATCCTAGCAAGCGGGCCGTGACGCGTTCTGTGATGCCGGGCGCACAGCCGCGCCCGTTGCGGCGCGTATGGAACGAGCCGGCGGGCGGACCGCGCAAAAACGGGCCCGCCACGGCAAGCTGGACGGAACCTCCATCGTTTCTCCGTAGAGCAACGCGTTTTCGTTAGAACCGCGTCATTCTTTAACCACGCAACCAAAAGCGCCGGGCGTCTCCAAGGGGCGCGCGGAGAGAGCCAAGCGCGTGACGGGGCGGGCGGCGGCATTCACGGTGGACGTTTTTGCCCAAGAACGGCCTCAAACCTTGCACGAACCGCCTCCGGGAGAGGAAAACCCGCCGGGCGGCGTCCGCCCGCCAGGTCCTGTCGACCGTCGTCGCATACAGCCCAAACAGGAACGGAACTCCCCTACCGCAGGCCGGCAGCCTCGGCATGGTCGGCCTCGACGGCGTCCTCGGGAACG
>CAZUFB010000019.1:0-31007 GCA_964619775.1 uncultured Coriobacteriaceae bacterium | reverse complement strand
AGGCGCCGGGCCGCGAGAGATGAGACGAGGGGGCCGCAGGGCCCCCTTTCCCGTTCGGGGGGTGCGGCCCGGGCGGGACCGTCCCTGGATGTGTTCGATGGGATGTATCGAACACGATGCCTTGCGACTGCAGCTGTGTTGCGGTTTTTGAATTTCTGGGTAGCACAGTTTGTGCCGTTTAGCTGCTGTTTTTATTGCGTTTGCCGTCTGTGTTCGAATCGGTGCAACACACCGGTGCGTTGCAATTGCCTGTTTGTGTATGTATGAAAACGCGCTATTCTCCTCTATGGATGCTTCGGCCACGGTGGGCTAATATATGTCCAGGTGGGTTATCGGATGGGTCGTTTTCGGCCCCTGATTCTCTATAGGAGAGGGAGGTGTTTGAATGGCTACACAGCAGGTTGTTGAGACGAGCAAAGCTGCGCGGATTCTTGAGTCCCGCGGCATCTCGCGCCGCAGCTTCCTTGCCTACTGCGCCGGTATCGCTGCGATGATCGGCCTGTCTGAGGCGGCTGCCCCGCAGGTTGCCGAGGCTCTCGAAGGCGTCATCGGCAACGAGTCGGGCAACCTCAAGCCGGTTATCTGGCTCGAGGGCGCCTCGTGCACCGGTTGCACCGAGTCCTTTGCTCAGGTTGACACCCCTGACGTGACCACTGTCGTGCTCGAGCTGCTCTCGCTCAACTATTGCGAGACGATCTCGGCCGCAGCGGGCCATTCTACGGAAGAAGCGCGCGCGGAGACTATCGAGGCAGGTAACTATCTCGTGGTCTACGAGGGCGCGGTCGTCGAGGGGTGGGAAGGCAACGCCTTGCGCATTGCCGAGGAGAAGGGCATCGACATTCTCTGCGAGACCGCGTACAACGCGGAAGCCGTCATCGCGTTCGGCTCCTGCGCATGCGACGGCGGTTGGCAGGCTGCCCGTCCCAACCCTTCGGATGCCTGTGGCGTGCAGAAGTATCTGCAGTCCCGTGAGATTGAGACCCCGGTCATCAACATTCCGTGCTGCCCCGGCAACCCGGAGTGGCTGGTCGCCGTGATCGTAGAGTATCTCCTCATGGGCCGCATTCCCGAGCTGAACGACAAAAACGAGCCGAAGCTCATGTTCTCCGAGACCATTCACGACAACTGCCCGCGTCGTGGTCACTTTGAGAACGGCGAGTTCGTGTACCAGTTCGGCACGGTCGAGGAGGAGAAGGGCTACTGCCTGTACGCACTGGGTTGCAAGGGCCCGCAAACCTTTACAAACTGCCCCATCGTCAAGTGGAACCGCCGCGCCTCGTGGTGCGTCGAGGCCGGTGCCCCCTGCGCTGGATGCGGTGTCATCAACCCGATGCATCCGTCGATGAACTGGGTCGACGAGAACACGCCGTTCCTGGCGCGCCACCGCTACTTCCAGATTTTCGACTGGAAGGTTTCGCCTGCCGCCATCGCGGGCACCGTGCTGGGCCTTGTCGTCGTCGTCATCGCTGTCCACGCGGTGGGCATGAAGCTTACCGGCCGTACCGACGGCGGCGCGGACTTCGAGATCGAGCGCGACTACGACGTCAGCCATAAGACGCCCGGTTCCGCCGAGCTTGCCGCTGCGGCCGACAAGCTCTACAACGAGCTTGACGCCGAGGGCATCGAGAAGCGCAAAGCCAACCACAGGAAGGGAGGCGATAAGTAATGGCGGTTTCGACCATTGACCCGGTTACCCGTATCGAAGGTCACCTGCGCGTCGAGATGGAAGTCACCGACGGCGTGGTTTCCGACGCCTGGGTGTCGGCCGGTCTGTTCCGCGGCATGGAGCTCATCCTTGAAAACCGCAGCAGCCAGGACGCCTCCATCATCTCGCAGCGCATCTGCGGCGTGTGCCCGGTTTCGCACTCGCATGCCGCGACGCTCGCCTGTGAGTCCGCGTTCGGCATAACGCCTCCCGAAGGTGCGCGCATGGTGCGCAACCTGTGCGAGATGGGCCAGTTCATGCACAGCCACATTCTCTGGTTCTACCAGCTGAACGGGCTCGACTACGTGAACCCCATCGATGCCGTCAACGCCGACATCGCCGACACGTTCGACGTCTGCATGGAGCATGGCCTGGCTACCGCCGACTTTGCCAACCTGAAGAGCCGTCTGGAGGCTTTCGCCGAGAACGGCCAGCTGTCGATTTTCTCCGGCAACTGGTTCGATACCGAGAACGCCGACGGCACCGCCGCGTTCGCACTGACCCCGGAGCTCAACCTCGTTGCCACGGCGCACTATATCGAGGGTCTCGAGATGCAGGCCAAGTCCTCTCAGATCTGCGGTATTCTGGGCGGCAAGATGCCCCACATCATGACGTCGATTGCCGGCGGCACGATGTTCATGCCCACCTCGGAGAAGCTCGACGACGTCTACTTCCTTGTCAAGGAGATACGCACGTGGGTCGACAACGTGCTCATGCCCGACGCCATCGCGCTGTCGAAGGTGTATGCCTCGGAGTTCGAGTATGGCAAGAGCTACGGCACGTATGGTGCGTGGGGCGTCTTCGATTCGGACACTTTCCAGCCCAACGACCGCTATCTGCCCGCCGGCGTGGTTTCGGGCAGCGACCTGGTGCTGTCGGACGTCGACTCCAACCTCATCACCGAGGATATTGCGCGCGCCTACTATCAGCCGAGCGAGCCGGTGAACCCGCTCAACGGCATCACCGAGCCGTGGTACCCCACTGCAGGATATAACGTCGACGACAAGTACACCTGGTGCAAGGCTCCCCGTTACAACGGCGAGCCGCTCGAGGCCGGCCCCTTGTCGCGCGTGCTCATCGCCTACAAGCGCGGCGTCGAGGGCATCGTCAGCCGTGTCGACAGTCTCCTCGAGGAGCTGGGTCAGGCTGGCAACGTCTCGTACCTCGAGTCGACGTTCGGCCGTGCTGCCGCCCGTGCCGCCGAGATGTCCTACATCGCGGAGTGCATGGAGCAGGAGTGCGTGAACCTCATCGAGTACGTCGGCGCCGGCGGCAGCGACTTCTATACGAAGCCGACGAACACCACCGGCACCGGCATCGGCATGTGGGAGGCGCCCCGCGGTGCGCTCTACCACATGGCGCAGCTCACGAACGACAATATCAACAAGTACCAAATCATCATTCCCTCGACATGGAACCTCGGCCCGCGCGACTCCAACGGCGCGCGCGGTCCGATGGAGAACGCCCTTATCGGCGTCGAGGTGACCGATGTGGAGAAGCCCATCAAGGCCCTGCGCCTCGTCCACAGCTTCGACCCGTGCACGGCCTGCGCCGTCCACGTGTTTGAGCCCAAGACCGGCAAGAGCTTCACGTCCGTCGAAAGCCCTTGGGGGGTGAGGTAAATGGCACACCTCGCGCACTATAAGGAAGCCCACCCGCTGCCTTTCGTGATCACCCACTGGGTGAACCTGGTCTGCATGTTCATCCTCATCTTCACGGGCTTTTACATCCACTACCCGTTCTTCCCGGGGGCGATGGGTGTCTGCCGCGGCGTGCATGTGCTGTGCGGCATCGTGATCACGATTAACTGCATCGTGCGCATCGTCCTCGCCTTCTTCGTCAAGTCGGCGCCTACGGGTGGCACCCGTTCGGTCGTGCGCGACTACAAAACGTGGCTGCCGCAGAAGAACAACCGCCACATGCTCCTCGAGTGGATCAAGTACTACCTGTTCTTGCAGAAGGAGCACCCGCTGGGAGCCAAGCTCGGCGTCCCGCAGAAGATTTCGTACCTGCTCATCCCCATCTTGATCTTCATCATGGCATGGACGGGTTTCGCTCTGTGGATTCCGACGAGCGGTTGGGGCATCTCGCAGTTCATCATCAACGCTTGGGGCTTGATGAACGTGCGTCTGGTGCACTACTTCGTGATGTTCGTCATCATGATCATCATGTGCTTCCACCTGTACCTGGCCAACATCGAGGGCATCGCGCCCACGATGCTCATCCTGTTCCGCAAGGAGCACGGCGGCCTGGTGTACGACCCGGTGAAGCGCAACGTCGTCGGTTTCGACGGCATGGGCAAGGAGGAGAGCAAGGGCGAAGGCCCCAGCAAGCTCGACCTCGACAAGGAAGGCGTCAAGTGCTAGAGGGTTGTGCAACTCTATAAACACCTGATGCGCTTTGTCTGCGTACGATGATTTACGGGAAGGTCCGAGGCATATGTCTCGGACCTTCTTGCGTTCGGTACTATGGTGGGGTCGGATTGCAAGCTTGCTCCGGTGCTGCATTGCCGGGTCAGGGAAAGCGGGCTGGTGGGACATGCGCGTGGCGGTTATGTGCATCGGCAACGAGTTGCTCATGGACGAGGGGGTCGGCCCTGCCTGCGCGCGCTACCTGGTATCGCGCTACCGGTTTCCCGATAACGTGGATGTGCTCGACCGGGCGGTAATGGGTATGGGCATCCTGAGCGACCTTCGTGCATACGACTTCGTGCTCGTTCTCGATGCGGTGGACGTGCCTGACGCGCGGCCCGGCCAGGTGTTCTCGTTCGCCCCGGACGACGTTGCCCCCACGCCTCCAGGTTTGACCTCGTTGCACGAGGTGCGCTTCGCCGACGTGCTTGGCTCGGCCGGGCTGTTGGGCATCCGTTGCGCGGGGCATTGCCTGGGTATCCAGGTCGAGAACATGTCGCCCTCGGAGTTCGTGGTCGCGCTGACTCCGCGTGTGGCGGCCGCGTTGCCGTTGCTGGCACAGGCTGCCGTGCGCTATCTGCGCGACGAGATGGGGCTTGAGGTCGACGACCTGTTGGCTGCAGGCGACCCCTGTCGGGCAGGCTGTCGCGTGAAAGGCGCACGCGACTTTTCGCGGACCGGGACGTGCGGCGAGGGGCCGGAGGTGGCTGTCGAGGAGCTCGCTGCGGCACCGCAGGTCGTACTGCCTGCGGTCTACGGCGAGCCGGACGTAACGGTAATGGCGCGCTATCTGGCGAAGAGCCTGCAGGCCGTAGGGGCTTCGGGTGCCTGGGACGAGGAGGCTGCCCTGACATGCGTGGAGGTGGCGCTGCCTGCCGCCGACACGTGCCAAGAGGCCCGGGCGCGGGAGCTTGCCGCGCGCTTTGGATTGGAGGACGCCTGCGGTGCGGATGCGTGCGGCGACGTGCTGCGTTTTGCGGCCTACGTAACGCCGTTCACAACCGACTACGACTGCGACGCCCTTGTCGGGGCCTGTCTTGAGGCGGTCGAAGGTGCAGGGCGGAAACGCGGTAGGCAACGCTAAAGTCTGCGCCCGGGACGGAGTGGGAGCTCGCGGCGCCGAGAAAGGAGAGCGTGCATGTCCAACGACAAGACCGATGCCGAGCAGGAGGCCCCCGAGGGTATGGGCTGCGTCACCGACCTGGGGACGGCGGTTCCCAAAGCGCCCGACGGGATGCGCTACGTTGGTTTTTGCCGCGCCTGCCGCTCGTTTGTGGAGCTAGGCCCCACGTTTGGCTGCATGAAGGGCGGCCATCCCAAAAGCTCTGTCTCGGTGGCCCTGCTGCTGGGCAAGGACGAGCCGTTGCCGCGCCTGCCGCGCATGAACTGGGGCGCGTTGTTCATGCCGGCGCTGTGGGGTCCGGCGCACGGCCAGTGGTATATGATCCTGTTCTATCCCATCTGGCTGATGCTCGACAACCTTATCTACGGTGCGGTGCAGGGGACGTTCTCGGCGTTTCTCCCCACTGTGTGCTGCGTGGCGGCGGCGGCGTTCACGGTGTACTACGCCCTGCGCGCGAACTCCCACGGCTACGTGCGCGTGGCGGCAAAAAAGACCCCCGAGCAGTATGTGTCGACGGAGCGGAAGTGGACGGTCCTGCTCGTGCTGACAGGCGTCGCGTTTCTGGCGTTTGCCACCTGGTACAACTTGATGGTGCGGCCGACGCTGTGAGGACGGGAGACATCGATTTTCTGCCGAAGCCGTTTTAGGCGAACGGCGGTCGTTCGGTGCCCTGTTCCAAGGGCTGGTCGAGAAGGTGTCGACCGGATCCCCGGGTGCCGGAGAGATATCGAAAGTGCCGGATGCCGCCTACTGCGCCGTGCCTGCGGCACGTTTGTTCGACCCTGCGGCCTTTGTGCCGGGGGTGTCGGACGCTTTCTTTGCGCCCCTTGTTCCGCCGGCTGCCTTGCGTGCCTGGGCCTTGGCCTTGACGGGTTTGCCGCAGTCGGGGCACAGGTCGGCCAGGGGGCAGGGGTCGCCGCCGGCCAAGCAGGCTGGCTTGCGTGCGTCGCAGACCTGGCGGCCGAACAGTACCCACTGGTGGTTTACCGGCCCCCACAGCTCGCGGGGGATGAGCTTGAGCAGGTCCTGCTCGGCGTCAAGGGGTTCTTTGGCCGTGGTGAAGCCCAGGCGGGTGGCGATGCGGAACACGTGCGTGTCCACCGCGATGCCTTCGACGATGCCGAACGCGTTGTTGAGCACGATGTTGGCCGTCTTTCGCCCCACGCCGGGCAGGCGGGTAAGCTCCTCCATCGTGCGGGGCACCGTGCCGCCGAATTCGGACACGACCATCTGCGCGCATCCGACCACGTGGCGCGCCTTGCTGCGGAAGAAGCCCAGGGGATGCAGGATCTCCTCGACCTCGGGCAGGGGTGCCCCGGCCAGGTCGGCGGGGGTGGGCCAGCGGCCGAACAGCTCGGGGGTCACCTTGTTGACGGCGACGTCGGTGGTCTGGGCCGAGAGGAGCACCGCGATGACGAGGCTGAAAGGGTCGGAGAAGTGCAACGCGCACTCGGCTTGGGGAAAGAGCCCGTCCATGCGGCGGCAGACCTCGACGGCGCGGATTTGCTTGGAGGCCAGGGATTCGCGGGGCATGGGGCGTTCCTTTCCGGTGGCGGGACGGGCGTGCGGTGCGGGTGCAGCGAGGGCATGCGGCTCCGGTGCGGCGGTTTGAGGACAAGCCGCTGTAAGGTTGTACTGCGGTCAAGTATAGCGGCTGCGCCCGGGGTCCCGGAAAAAACCGGTCCGACGGGGCGTGCGACCGTATCGCCGCATCGCACTGTCTGCATGCAGGGCTGCGTTTGAAACGCCTTCGTCCAAAACGGGCGTTTGTAAAGCAAGCACTTTGACGCCGTGTTGATATGAACGTGAAAATTGCAGGTAGATAAGGTGTGAGGGTTTTCACCACTTTTAGGTCAATCGGTATGCAGGCCGGCCTTCCTACAATGGGGCTGATTCGCGCGTACCGGGCGGGTGCATGTATCGGGCATCGCCTCTGTGTCGCGAACAGTCCAATTCAAGGAGGTTTTGTATGAGTTCTTCCATGTCTCGCCGTTCGTTCCTCGGCGTCGGCGCCGCCGCCGTTGCCGGCACCGCCCTGGCCGGCGCCGCCTTGGCCGACGAGGCCGCCAACGCCGCGACCGCCGAGAGCACCACGGGTAACACCCATCTCGCCGTGAACGACACCGGCAATCCCGGCTACTGGGACGAAAACGGCCAGTACATCCCCGGTTGGCTCGTTGCCCCTGCGGCTCCCGAAGCCGCCGACGAGGAGCTCGACTGCGACGTTCTCGTCGTGGGTCTGGGCGTTGCCGGCCTGTGTGCCGCCCGTGCCGCCGTCGAGGAGGGCGCAAGCGTCATCTGCGTCGAGCAGTCCGAGTCCTACAACTGCCGTGCCGCCCAGTTCGGCAACATCAACTCCAGCTATGCGGTGGGCGCCGGCGTCGAATTCTCCGACGAGGACAAGATTGGCATGATGAATGCCGAGATGCAGGCCAACGGTTGGCGTCCCGACCCGCGCATCTGGCGCTACTGGATCGACAACTCGGGCGAGGCCTTCGACTGGCACGTCTCGGCCAACCCCGACATCGTCTTCCTCGACCCGAACCTGACGCCCACCGAGTCGGGCATCGACGGCTCGTCCGTTCCCACGAGCGGCATGGGCGCCGAGTCGATCGACGGCAACATGTACATGACCTGCTTCAACAACCCCATCAACCCTGAGTACGACTACGACACCGAGCTCTACCCCATGTACGCCGACGTCATCTGCTTCCGCCCGGACCAGGTGCCGCTGAACGACAAGATCATGGAGATCATCCAGGCTTCGGCCGACGTGCATTTCTCCACGGTCTGCAACCAGTTCATCACCGACGACTCGGGCGCCGTGGTGGGTGCCTGGTGCACCGACGCCGACGGCAAGGTTATCAAGATCAACGCCAAGGCCGTCGTCGACGCCTGCGGCGACTACGGCAGCAACACCGAGATGCGCTCGTACTTCAGCCACGAGTCGTTCAAGATGACCTTCGGCTGGACCAACACCGACTATCAGGGCAACCCCACCAACATGGGCATGGGCCTCAAGATGGCCGTGTGGGCCGGTGCCGCGCCCGACTTTTCTGCCGCGGCCGTCATGACCCACTCGTTCGGCGGCGCTCTGGGCTGCGATCCGTTCCTGCTGGTCAACAACCGCGGTGAGCGTTTCTGCAACGAGGACGTGCCCGGCCACCTGCTCTCGCAGGTCACCATCCGCCAGCCTGGCAGCATGACCTACCAGATCTTCGACAGCAACTACGCCGAGCAGGTGCACACGATGCCCACCGGCCACGCCTGCTACTGGAAGATCGTGGACGACGTGGAAGAGGAGCCCTGGGGCAACTATATCGAGAACATCGGTTGGCGTACCCCCGAGGAGGTCACCGAGGGCGCGACCTGCATCTGCGACACCATCGAGGAGCTTGCCGAGACGCTGGGCCTGCCGGCCGACACGCTGCAGGCGACCATCGACCGCTACAACGAGCTCGCCGAGCAGGGCCGCGACGACGACTTCGGCAAGCGCGCCGACCGCCTGTACCCCATCGTCGAGCCGCCGTTCTACGCCAGCGCGATCGGTAACATCTTCGCCTTCTGCATGACGCACGGCGTGCTCGCCGACGCCTCGTGCCATGCGCTGAACTCCGACTACGAGGTCGTCCCCGGCCTGTACGTCGCCGGAAACACGATGGGCTGCCGCTTTGCGGAGGACTACCCGACCACGATCATGGGCGTGTCGCACGGCATGGCCATGACCTTCGGCCGCCTCGCGGGCATCAACGCCGCCCAGGGCATCTAAGGTTTTTGGGCGGTGTGCGGCTACGACCCCGTGCCCGCATGGGTATAGGGGCTAGGTAAGACAACCGGGCCGGCCCGTACGTTCGGAGCTTGCGGACGGCGGGCCGGCCTTTGCTGTGGAAAGGGGCACGACGTGGCGCAGGGCGAGGGCAAGGTACGCGAGCAGCGCAACTTCTTGAGGGACTACGACTCGATGCTCAAGGCGCTCATGCTCGACTATGTCGACTGCGCCCGCTACGAGACCTCGGGCTACTCCGAGTTCATCGGCAAGCTGTACACGCTCAACGGCGGCATGTTCCAGAGCCCGGTGTACTGCGACCACATCCTCACCCAGATGATGCTGCACTACCTGGCGTGGTTCCAGGATCCCGGAATCCGCTTGGTGGTGGGCGAAGGTGCCGCGTGGCACATGGCGGGCGACTGCAAGGTGCAGCGCTACGGCGATGCGCTCTATGTGGTGGAGGCCGCGCCCGACGCGCCGGTGCGCGTGGGCGAGCGCATCGTGGGCGTGAACAAGAAGACCCTCGACGAAATCCGTCCCGAGATCGAGCGCACGCTGCGCACCACGGTGCAGCCGGCCGACCCCGAGCGCGAGGACTGGTCGATCGTGTTGGCGTTTGCGAAGCATCTGACGGTGGTGGGCCTGGACGGGGTCGAGCGTGAGATGAAGGTGAGTCCCGGCGACTCCGTGGTGACCGCTCGGATGAAGGAGTACTACGCCAAGCGCGCGGCGGCTGCGGGGGAGGCGGTGCCGGAGGACCCGGCGCCCGTCGAGCCGGCCGATGCCGAGGAGCCTGCGAAGGAAGAGGAGCCCCCCTGTTCGCTGCACCGCGCGGGCCGTGCGGCCGTGCTGCGCCTGGCGGCACCGGGCGACGAAGGGTTTGCCGACGTGCTTGCGGGTTCGCTCGGCGAGCTGTCGCGCCTGCGGGCGGCCGGCGAGGTGGACGGCCTTGTGGTGGATGTGCGCGCCGCCCAGGGCGGCGGCCAGCAGGACATCCACCCGCTCGTGGGCTATCTGCTGCCTGCGGGTACCACGGCGCGGCCTGCCGACGCCTTCGGCGAACCGGGCATCCTGATGAACTACTCGCGTCACAACGTCGACGCCAAGCTCGCCGAACTCGCCGCCTTGCGCACGCAGCTGGCGGCCGGTGAGAACGGGCTGGCCGAGGAGGACGCGGCCGAGCTCGACGCCCTGGAGGCCGAGCTCAAGGAGCGCCGCGGGCGCGGCCTGGCGTTCGACACCACCGACTACTACGACGACGTGACCTTTGAGAGCGCGGCCGACGGTCTGGCGGGCGTTGTGGTGCTGGTCGACCGCTATACCTCCGACGCCGCCGAATGGCTTGCGGCCGCGGCGAAGCGTCTGGGCGGTGCCCGCGTGGCGGGTCGGGCGACGATGGGTTCGCTCGACAACACCTGCCCACGCGTTATCCGGCTCGACGAGGACTTCTCGCTCGTCATCCCCACGGCCAAATATCTTGCGGCGACCGAAGGCCGGGCAACGCTTGGCCGCGGCGTGGTGCCCGACGTGCACCTGGCATGGACGCCCGAGCAGCTTGAGCGCGACGTGGAGCTTGAGCGCGCCTGCAATTTGGCGTTGCAGGGATAGCGGACGGGCCGCGCAAGCCACCCACCCCCGGATTTGGCACGTACAGGCGGCGTGCGGGCGTCTTGAAACATGCTTGACCCATATCGACAAGATACTAAGCTCCCAACGTGGCCCAACCGGGGCCGCCCGCTTGTATGACGCTGGGAGGCTGTTATGGACGCTCTCGTGAACGCCATCAACACTATAGACGCATGGGTCTGGGGCGTTCCCATGATTGTGTTGCTGCTTGGTTCGCATGTCTACCTGACGTTCCGCACACGCTTCATCCAACGCAAGATTCCCGCGGCCATCAAGATGACCTTCACCAAGGATCCCGGCGCGGAAGGCGATATCTCGCAGTTCGGCGCGCTGTGCTCGGCGCTGTCGGCCACCATCGGCACCGGCAACATCGTGGGCGTGGGCACGGCGGTGTTCGCGGGCGGCCCGGGCGCGGTGCTGTGGATGTGGCTCACCGGCGTCTTCGGCATCGCGACCAAGTATGCCGAGACGTTCATGGCGGTCAAATACCGTGTGAAGGACCACAAGGGCGAGATGCTCGGCGGCGCCATGTATGCCTGGGAGCGCGGCTTTAACAAGCGCAAGGACGGCACCGACCGTTGCGCCGGCGGCGGTACCCCGATATGGGCCAAGGTGGGCGCCGTGGCGTTCGCCCTGCTCGCGGCCATCGCGGCGTTCGGCATCGGTTCGGCCGTGCAGTCGTCGTCGCTGTCGAGCGTCATCGTCGAGAACGTGCCCGGCATCCCCACGTGGGTAATCGGCCTGGTCGTGGTCGTGCTCGTGTCCATCGTCATCTTCGGCGGTGTCAAGTGGCTTTCGAACGTGTGCGAGAAGATCGTGCCGTTTATGGCCATCGTCTACGTCATCTGCTGCATCGTCATCCTGTGCATGAACAGCCAGTACCTGTGGGAGACCGTCTGCCTCATTGTTGAGTCTGCGTTCACGCCCAAGGCGGCCTTCGGCGGCGCGGTGGGCTCGGGCGTGCTCGTGGCCATGCAGTACGGCTGCGCCCGCGGCCTGTTCTCCAACGAGTCGGGCATGGGTTCGGCGCCCATCGTGGCCTCTGCCGCCACCACGCGCAACCCGGCGCGTCAGGCCATGGTGAGCATGACGGGCACGTTCTGGGACACCGTGGTTGTGTGCCTGCTGTCGGGACTGGTGATCGTGTCGACCATGGTGGCCACCGGCGGCACCGTCCTGGACAGCATCTCGTCGGGCGCGGCGCTCACGAGCGCGGCCTTTGCGCAGATTCCCTACATCGGCACGCCGACCCTGGTGTTCGGTATGACCCTGTTCGCCTACACCACCATCATCGGGTGGAGCTACTACGGCAACCGTTGCGTCACCTATCTGTTTGGCAAGAAGGCCATCCGCCCCTACCAGGTCATTTACGTCGCCATCGCGTTCTTGGGCGCCGTGGGCGTGGGCGACCTCGTGTGGACGTGCGCCGACATCGCCAACGCGTTCATGGTTATCCCCAACATCATCGCGGTATTGCTGCTGTCGGGGATGATAGCGCGCGAGACGGGGCACTACGTGTGGGACGGCAACATCGACGAAGTCTGCGAGGACGAAATCCCGCTGTTCGAGAACAAGTAGCGGTCGGGCCCGGGCGGCCGGGCAGGATATGGAAGACAGACGGTGCCGGCTCGCGCGGGGGTGCGCGGGCCGGCACTGCGTTGGGCCGGGCGGCGGTACGGCGGGGCCGGGCGGGTCTTTCTGCTTCCGTCTGTGCGTCCCGTCATCCCGTATGCCGCCGTGCCGTGCGGCTTTTCCTGTAAGTTATGTCCGACCGTCGTGCCCACGCGCCGGTCGTCGTATATGCTTAACTGTTGTTTGTTCGAACGATAACGGCAACCTGTGGGAACGAGGGGTGTGTATGCTGTCGGAGCGGATGCTCACCAGCGTAATCAAAGCCATGACCAAGCACGAGCTGGTGCTTAAACCGACCGACGAGAACACGTTCCCGCCTCCTAGGACCGGCGAGAAATACATGCTCTACATGCATGTCCCGTTCTGCGAGCGCCTGTGCCCCTACTGCAGCTTCAACCGCTACGCCTTCCGCGAAGAGGTGGCCCGGCCCTACTTCGAGCACATGCGCCGCGAGATGCTTATGGTCAAAGACCTGGGTTACGACATCGAGAGCATCTACTGCGGTGGCGGCACCCCCACGATCCTCATCGACGAGCTGTGCCGCACGCTCGACCTGGCGCGCGAGACATGGGACATCAAGGAGGTCGCCTCCGAGACCAACCCCAACCACCTCACCGAACCCTACCTCGCGCAGCTCAAGGGACGCGTGCAGCGCCTGTCGGTGGGCGTGCAGAGCTTCGACGACGGCCTGCTCAAGCAGATGGACCGCTACGACAAGTACGGCAGCGGCCAGGAGATCGTCGAGCGCATCGCCGAGGCCGAACCGTACTTCGACCTGCTCAACGTCGACATGATCTTCAACTTCCCCTCGCAGACCGAGGAAATCTTGCGTTCCGACCTCGAGAAGCTCGTAGAGGTGGGTTGCAAGCAGGTCACGTTCTCGCCGCTCTACGTGTCGTCGGCGACCTCGCGCAAGATGCAGCAGGCCCTGGGCAAGATGGACTGGGACCGCGAGTACGCGATGTACCGCATCATCGACGACACGCTGGCCGGCGGCGACGACCCGCTGTTCCACCGCAGCACCATCTGGACGTTCAGCCGCAACGACCCAGGCTCCCGCGGCGCCCCCGCGGCCCGACCCCTGCATATCGAGGAGTACCAGACCAACTACGACGAGTACCCCGCAATCGGCAGCGGGTCGATCACCCACCTCAACGGGTGCCTTTACGTGAACAACTTCAGCATCAAGGACTACAACGCCGCCATCGACGCGGGGCACATGTCGATCATGGGCAAGTCGGCGATGAGCAAGCGCAACCTGATGCGCTACAGCTTTTTGGTGGAGCTCTACAAGCTGAGGCTCGACAAGCGCGCGTTTGAGCGGCGCTACGGCTGCAGCGTCGACGAGGGACTGCCCGTCGAGATGGCGTTCATGCGTCTGAACAAGGCGTTTGCCACCGACGACGAGGAGGAGCTGACGCTGACGCCGCTGGGCCGCTATCTGACGCTGGTGATGTACCGCCAGTTTTTAAGCGGGCTCAACAACCTGCGCGACCAGGCGCGGGCCTCGCTGACCGGAGACGAGGCCAAGCTGACCTTTGGCGACGGGCGGCAGAGTTAGGGGCTGCCTGCGCAGCTCCTGCGCAACCGCCGCGCCTGTGCGGTTTACAATGCATCCCTGTCGTCTTTACGGTGCGCGGCCGTCCGATGCGGCCGCGCACTTTGCCGTGTCCCGTTTGGCGCACCGGAGCGTGCCCGACAGCCGCCCCGCCGTGCCGCGCGTTCGAGGAGAGGCCCCGCCATGCTCATCCACCGCATCGCCGCCCAGCTGACCACCGCCGCGGAGTTCCGCGACATCGAGCGGGTGCTCGGCATGGGGCAGGACGCCACGCTCGGCATCGGGCAGTCGGCCCGCCCGCTGGCGATCGCCGCGCTTTATGCGCGCAACCCGCGGCCCACGGTGGTGGTCGTGGCCGGCGAGGACGCGGCGGACCGCATGGCGCAGGCGCTCACGGCCTATGTGGGCCTCGACCAGATTGAGCGTATCCCGCTGCGCAAGGACCTTCCCTGGAGCGACAAGGCCCCCGACGACGCCGTGGTGGGCGCGCGGTGCCGGGCCCTGGCGCGCTTGGCTGCGGGGCTCCCGTGCATCGCGGTGGCGTCGGCCCGCGCGCTGCTGCGCAGCGTGCCGCCGGCGGGGAGCGGCTACTTCAAGCCGGTGCGCTTCGAGATCGGCCAGGAGACGCCGTTTGCCGAGGTTCCGCAGACGTTGCTGTTTTTGGGCTACGCCAACGCCGGCGGGGTCGACGCACCCGGCACGTTCCACGTGCACGGCGACGCAGTGGACGTGTGGCCCGCGCAGGCGACCGCGCCGGTTCGTCTGGAGTTCTTCGGCGACGAGATCGACGCGGTGCGCCGTATGGTGCCCTCGACCGGCCAGACCATAGGCGACGCCCTCGACGTCGAGGTCTTTCCCTGCCGCGAGCTGGCGCTTTCGCCGCAGGCCGTCGAGCGCTGCCAGCGGCGCATGTACAAGGCCGCCCAGGATGACGGCACGGTGGCCCAGCACATGGAGTTCCTTGCGCAGGGCATCGTCTTCCCCGAGCTCGACCGCTACCTGCCGCAGCTCTACGCCACCACGGCGACGCCGCTGGCGCACGTGTGCAAGGAGGCGCTCGTGGTGCTCGCCGAGCCGCGGTCGCTCTTCGACGACGCCACGCGTCTCTACGACGAGGTGCTCCAAAACGCGCGTGCGCGGCACGTCGATGTCGAAGGTCTGTACGTCAAGCCGGCCGAGATGGACTTCGGGTCCCAGCAGCGCCTCACGCTCGTGTCGCTTATGCGTGCGGGCGGCGGGGCCACGGCCGAACTGCGCGTCCAGCAGCCCGACGTGGCGGGCGGCTCGCGTCTGGTGCGTCGCCTCGACTCGCTGCGCCACATGGGATACGCCACGGTCTTCGCCATCCCCGACTCGGGGACGCGCCGCGCCATGGAGCTCGAGCTCACCGACGAGCGCGTCCCCATCGTGTCGTCGCTTGCGACGGACGCAGAGAACCGCGCGCCCTGCACGCCCGAGGGGGCCGCGGTCCCCGCGATGCCGCTGCCGCGCGGCCCCGTCGTGGTCACCGACGCGCCGATCCCGGCCGGTGTGGTGGTTCCCGACGCGCGCCTGGCCGTCGTCAGCGTCAACGACCTGCAGAGCCGCATGGCGCGCCACGGCCGGCGCAAGAACGTCGACGTCACCGACATCACGTTTCCCTTCAAGCCGGGGGACTACGTGGTGCACGCCACGCACGGCATCGCGCACTTCGCGGCCATCGTGCGCAAGGAGGTCGCAGGCAAGGAGCGCGACTACTTCCTGCTCGAGTACGCTGGCGGCGACAAGCTCTATGTACCTTTCGAGCAGGTCGACCGCCTGACGCGCTATGTGGGCCCCGACGGCGAGAACCCGCGCCTCACGCGCCTCAACACGGCCGATTGGACGCGCGCCACCAACAGGGCGCGCAAGGCGGCCAAGAAGCTCGCCTTCGACCTGGTCGACCTCTACACGCGCCGCGCCGCCGCCCAGGGCTTTCGCTTTAACCCCGACACATCGTGGCAGCGCCAGATGGAGGAGAGCTTCCCCTACGAGGTGACCCCCGACCAGCGGGCGGCCATCGAGGACATCAAGGCGGACATGGAGTCGCCCAAGCCGATGGACCGGCTGCTCTGCGGCGACGTGGGCTTCGGCAAGACCGAGGTGGCCCTGCGTGCGGCGTTCAAGGCAACGCAGGACGGCAAGCAGGTCATGGTGCTGTGCCCCACGACGATCTTGGCCCAGCAGCACTACCAGACGTTCCGCGACCGGTTCGATCCGTTCGACGTGCGTGTGGAGGTGCTGAGCCGCTTTCGCACCGCCGCCCAGCAAAAGGCCGCGCTCGAAGGGTTTGCACGCGGCGAGGTGCAGGTGCTTGTGGGGACGCACCGCCTGCTGTCCAACGACGTGAACCCCCACGACTTGGGCCTGGTCGTCGTCGACGAGGAACAGCGCTTCGGCGTGCAGCACAAGGAGCAGCTCAAGAACCTGCGCGAACAGGTGGACGTGCTCACGCTCAGCGCCACGCCCATCCCGCGCACGATGCAGATGGCGGTGAGCGGCGTGCGCGACATGTCGCTCATCAAGACGCCGCCGCCCGGCCGGCGTTCCGTGAAGGTGCACGTGGGCGAGTGGGACGAGGACGTGGTGAGCGCGGCCATCCGCCTTGAGCTGGCACGCGGCGGCCAGGTGTACTACGTGAGCAACCGGGTGAAGACCATCGACGAGGCAGTGCAGCGCGTGACGAGCGTGGCGCCCGAGGCCCGCGTGGGCGTGGCGCACGGCCAGATGGGCGAGAAAGGGCTCGAGGACGTCATGCAGCGCTTCGTGACGGGGGAGTGCGACGTGCTTGTGGCCACCACCATCATCGAGAGCGGCATCGACAACCCGCACACCAACACGCTCATCATAGAGGACGCCCAACGTCTCGGCCTGGCGCAGCTCTACCAGCTCAAAGGGCGCGTGGGTCGCGGCAAGACGCAGGCCTACGCCTACTTCATGTTCCCGCCCGACCTGCCGTTGACGCCCGAGGCAACCGACCGCCTCACCGCCATCGGCGAGTTTACCGACCTGGGCAGCGGTATGAAGGTTGCGATGCGCGACCTCGAGATCCGCGGCGCCGGCTCGTTGATGGGCGCCGAGCAGCACGGCAACCTGAGCAACGTGGGCTTCGACCTCTACACGCAGATGCTCGGCCAGGCGGTGGCCGAGGCGCGCGGCGAGGCGCCCGACGACGCCGCCGAGACTACGGTGACCATCAACCTGCCTGCCGACTACTATCTGAGCGAGGAGTACCTGCCCGACGTGGACCGGCGCGTGCTCGTGTATCGCAAACTGGCCGCCGCGGCCGACCTGGCCGCCGTCGACGCGCTGCAGGAGGACACCGCCAGGCGCTACGGCGAGCTGCCCGAGGCCGCACGCAACCTGTTCGACCGCGCGCGTATCCGCATCCGCGCCGACCGGCTCGGCCTCTCGGGCGTGGGCTACGCGACGGGCAAGATCACCCTGGCGGGGGCCGACGTGCCCGAACCCGTCCACAAGGCGTGGCGCGCCAAGGGGGCGCAGGTGTTTGTGAAGAGCAAGAAGGTGAACTACCCGTTCCGCGCGGGCAAGGAGGAGCTGCTGCCGGCGGCCTTGGCGCTGCTCGAGGAGCTGGGCGGGGCTGACGAGGAATAGGGCGCCGGCGGGATGCGCCCGGTGAGAGAGGGTGCCCGCATCTGCGTTGTGGGTCCGCCTCGGGTCTGCCTCTATAACCGTGGCGCGCCATTGCGCTTTTGGCTGAGGTGAAGCAGCGTCGGGTGCGTCTGGCTCTGTTTGCTGCTGGGGAAGCGCCTGCTGGAGAAAGTGCCAGTTTAACTTCCATGCGTTCCGCGGTGCCTCGGTGGGGGCCTCCGCTAGGGGCGCATCTTTGCTGGGGTGCATGGCAGGAACCGCTCCGAGTGCGTGTTTCGCCGACAGGTTGTGGCAGAAATCACTTCGAGTGCGTGTCCGAAAGCGGCCCCGGGGCGTCCCGCACGCCCGAATCGTTGGCAAACCTGCAGGTCGTTGGAACGCCCCGTGCCTCACGGCGCTCTGATGACCCGCCCGGAGCACGCACTCGGCTGAGTTTCTGCCAACACTTCTCGCATTCTCATGCACTCGACTGGGTTTTTGCCACCCGCCCCTGCCGTCTCGCACAGGGAGGGCGGGGACGACAAGAGGTAGGCATACGCTGTTTTGGGTTATTGCCAGATAGGCTTTTCAGCTCAACGGAGCCTTATTGGCCCTTTTGGGTGATTGTGCCGGTATGGCGTTCCGTCGTACAAAGAGAACAACCGGAAAAGGGGACGGTTGCACTCACTATGTCGAAGCCGCGGCCTCGCGGGTCCGGTCTCGGCCCCCTCCACCCAAGGTGCCCGAAGCACCTGCTGTGTAAGGGAGAACATCGTGGAAGAGCATGTCTCAAGGAGAAATTTTTTGAAGAGCACTGCCGCCGCAGGGGCGGTGTTGGCCGCTGCGGGAGTTGTGTGCCCTGCGGCTTTTGCCGAAGAGCCGTCTGCAGAGGAGGCCCCTGCAGAAGAAGGCGGTGACGAGGGGAACCTCGGCAATTTTGCCGACCAGGCCGTTCAAAGGGATTCTGCGGGTGGTATCGTGGGCTCCACTGCTAAGAGTGACGGGGAATTGGTCACCTATGACTGCTCTTACGACCGTTCGTGGCGTGACGCCCCCGATCCGGTTGATGAATCGGCGATCGTGAACGAGGAGACATACGATTTTGTGGTCGTTGGTGCCGGGCATGCGGGGACGAACTGCGCACGTGTGCTCGCTGAGGCGGGATGCAGCGTCCTTCTGATTGAAAAGCAGACGCAAGAAGATTTTTATATGCTGGGATGTGATATCGGACATATCAACTCAGAATTTCTTGCTAGCCACGGCGTGCCGACTGTTGATCCTATAGAGTTCTTCAACGACTGGATGCTCAAGACGCAGAATATTTGCAACCCCGCTCTCATCATGCAGTTTGCCAAGCGTGGTGGCGAGGCTGTGGACGCGTTTATGGTCCCCTTTACCGATGACCAGAAGAGTCGTTTCGTGGTGTCGCACTGGGACGATGAAACGGGGGCGTTCCCGAACTTCCCGGGGACCGTCGGGGGACAGAAGTTCTGGTATGGTGCCGCCATGCTGCGTACGGGTTGGCAGCCCGGCCATGAGGATGACCTGTTCCTGATGACCCAGGCGTATGAGGTCCAGCGGCAGTACATCATTGACCATGGCGGTGTTGTCAAGTTTGCACTCGACGCCCAGTACCTTGAGAAGGATGACGACGGTTGCGTGACGGGCGTCATCGTGCAAAACGCCGACGGGGACTATGAACGCTACAACGCCGCAAAGGCCGTTGCGGTAACAGCCGGAGACTTTTGCCAGGACGGCGACATGTGCGCCGAGATGCTTCCGAATATGGTTGACCTGCTCCAAGACGGGGAGAACTTCGTCAACTTTGGCGGACGCGATGGCAAGGGTGTTAAGATGTGCTATTGGGCGGGAGGTCGCCTCGAGCAGCGTCCCATCGCCTCGCTCGGCGGGGACTATTGCAGTCCTGGGAACACAGTCAACGTCTGGCTTGACGAAAACTGCAAGCGCTATTGCAACGAGTATTTTGGCGATCCTACGTGGACGGGTAAGCCTACGGCGCGCATGAAGCACACCGCGACGTATTACGAAGTTTCGGATGCCAACTATGTCGAGCGCCTGTCATATGGCATTCCGGCGCACAGCGCGTTCTATTGGAATAGCCAAGAAAGCAAGGATCAGCAGCAGCAATCGATCGATGCAATAATCGCGGCAGGCGCCGAGGGTAGAAACGGGAGCTATGCCGCCGACGATCTTGAGACGCTAGCCGGATATCTTGGTCTTGAAGGTGAGAAGGCCCAAAACTTCGTCGACTCGATTAACAAGTATAACGAGTATGCCGCCAACGGCTATGACGAAGAGTGGGGCCGCGATGCAAACGTCATGGTACCGCTGCAGCCGCCGTATATTGCCAAAGCCACAAGCAACGTCGGTTCGTGCGGCGCTATGATGGTTACCAACGGTGGTATCATGACAAATGAAAACCAGCAGGTGCTCGACTACTACTTGGATCCTATTCCTGGTCTGTACTGTTCTGGCAACGTATGTGGAAGGCGTTTCGGAGAGTGGTACTTCACCCCGATTACCGGTGTATCGATCGGTATGGCGGTTGTGGGTGGCTACCTGTTGGGCGATTATCTTAAGTCGCTTTAAAGCCGTCACGGTGCGCTGATGGGCGTAACCGTTCAATGATGCACCGTCAGGGCGCTGCCTGAGAACCGTCCTCGTGCATGGGCACGGGGACGGTTTTATGGTTTTAGGCTTGTAGGCGGCGGAAGACCTCGTTAGCGCACGTGCAACCAGAGGCGGTGAGCCGTATCCTCGGTACATTCTCTTCGGAGGTTTTCTCGATAAACCCTTCGCTGTAGAGGGGCCCTGCGGTTGCCTGATAGGCATCATCGAACGAGATGCCGAAGCGTGCTTCAAAATCCGCCTCTACAAAGCCGTCTGCCGAGCTGAGGGCTGCAACGGCCCATCTTGCACGACGGGAGGACTCGTCCAGCCGCACAGCGCTTGCGATGATTATCGACGGATCTCCCTTGGCGTCCAAATAGCTTTGGAGACTGTGGGTGTTGCGGGACGCAATGCCGTCGAGATAGGACTCGGCGGCAAGCCCGATTCCTACAAGGTCTGCGTTCTTGCAGGACAGCTCGTGAAAGCGGCTTTCATACCCCGGTTGGGCAAAATGGTGTATCGTGTAGCGTTCAAATCCATGCTGTCGAAGGTATGCGCAGCCGTTTGAGTACATACGCGGATATACCTCGCTTGCAGGAAGCGTACGGTTGTTGACGGGAATGCGGGTGGTCGTGTCGCCCTCTACGAAACAGCGATAAAACGGTGTCCCCTTTATTGGGGCCAATGGATAGAGAGACATATGCATGGGTGCGGGAGACATCTGGACAGCCGACTCGATGCTGTCTACGAAGGTGCGGGGTGTTTGTCCGGGGATGCCGTAGAGGATATCGAATGAGAAATTTGATATAGAAGCAAATTCAAAGAGCATCTGAGTAAAATGAATGTCATTCTGACCATAAGGACGTATGAGTGTTTCAGACTCGAGAGGATGGGTGGTACACAAGCCTATTTCGAACCGGTTGACGCCGGCACTTTTATACTGTGCAAGGGCGTCGACCCCGACTGCACCAGGATTTGTGTCGATGGTTATTTCGAGATTCGGGCCGACCTCCGCGCATTGCTTGATTTCTTTGACGAGTGCGGCGAGCTCTTTAGGACTTGCCGTTGTTGGGGTACCGCCTGTTATATAGATTGCTTCAAGGATGTGGTCTTCAAAGCACTCTGCTGTATTGTGCAGCTCGCGAATGAGAGCATCCATATAGGCGGAGCGCATTCCCGAGGTGCTGCGGTCATATACGGGCAAACCACAATAGGTGCACTTTCGAACGCAGAAGGGAATGTTGACGACAACTCGTAGGGCGTTTTGCTCGTCCATGCGTACAGTCCTTCCGCTTGCGCTGCCGTATCTTGTGACGCACACAATGTGGGTAATTTTCCGCCACAAGCATGATATCGCGCAATGTACGAACCGACATCAGACATTTCCCAGCATATGGTCGGTTGCTTTGCCGGCGGCAGCGTATTGAACCCATGATGCGAAGACGGAGAATTAAAAAGAAGACAGCTGGCCTTCTTGGGCGCAACATGCTTGTTCGTTCCCGCCGTTGCGGTTGGTTTCGACGACTTTGGTAAGGCGCCCGAGCGCATGATGGCGCTGGATACCCCTCCGTTCTACGCCATTCGCTACGAGCTGGGCAACTTCGAGGAGGGGCAGAATGCCTTGCGCTGCCTGGTGGGCATGAGCGGCCTGTCATCCAACAGGTACGGCCAGGTGCTCGACGACAACTTCGACCCGGTGCCCGGCCTGTTTGCAGCGGGCAACGTCCAGGGCTGCCGTTTTCTGAGCGACTACCCGGCCACTATCGCCGGCGCGAGCCATTCCATCGCGTTGACCTACGGCCGCATCGCGGCAATGTATATTGCCGAGAATCTGTAAGGGCGCACCGGCTCTGTGGCCATAGGCATTGACGGACGGCCTCTCAACCGGGTGTGCGGGTTGGGAGGCCGTCTTCTTGTGCGGACGAAGGGGGACGGCGGCGCTTGTGCGGGTCGCCGTCCTGTTTCTGGATAGACTTGCCTTGTGCAGCTGGTGCTCCTATGCGGTGAACTCCGTCCGGCCCACAAGCGCCTCCTTGCCGAAGGCGTTCACGGCATAGGCGGAGAGGATGTAGCCGGTGCCGGCTTCGAGATCGGCGCCGAACAGCGGGCGGGTGAACTTCGCGTCGCGGTTGACGGCCGCCTTGTAGTAGTCGCTCATATAGAGGACGTCGAAGACGGGGGTCTCGGGGTCGTCCGTCGCGGCGACCTCGACGCGGTACGAGACGACCACGTCGTTGGCGAAGGCGCCGGTGTCGGCTGCGACCTTGTCGGCGGATAGCGTGAAGCTCTTGCCGTCGCAGGTCACCGCGGCGTCGGCGGCCACCACGGGCGGTTGGCTGGCCTCTTCCATTGCGGGATGGGTGTACTTGAAGCCGGCAGCTCCCTCGGAGGGCACGATTGTCCACGGCTCGCCGATGACCGCGCCCTCGCGGAAGTCGAGGCGGTAGACGGTCACCTCGTTGGTGGCGGTGTCGATCTCCACGAGTTCGCACTGGTTGGCGTCCTGGCCTGCGTCGGGGTGGCCGCCCTCGTCGCCTGCCTCGTCGAAGCCGTCGCCCGACATCCAGAAGTTGTTGGCGAATGTGGCGGTCTGGATCAGCGTGAAGCCGTCGTCCTGGTAGATGGAGCGCGGGTCGGCCATGGGGATGTGCGTGTGGCCCGAGAAGTGGATGAGTTGCGGGTAGGTCGTGGCGAGCTCCTCGTAGAAGGCCATGTCGTCGCCGGTGTCGTCGGTCTCGTCGAGGCCGAACTGCCCGTTCCAGCTGCCGCCCACGCTGTACCACACCGTGTTGCCGAAGGGATGGTGCGTGAACAGGAAGACGGGCTTCTCGGGATTCTCGGCCACGGCTGCGGCGAGGTGCTCGCGAATCCAGTCCTGGCGGTCGCCGTACCAGCTGTTGTCGTATCCGCCGGGGTGGGCCGACAGCGCGAGCACGTGGTAGCCGCCCACCGTGAAGTCGCAGTCGAGCTCGCCCTCGTTGGGGCCGTCCGGCACCTGGAAGGCGTCCTCGACGGCGAGCTTGGAACCCAGGAACTCCGAGAACTCGGCCTGCGCGGCTTCGCCGTCGCCTTCCCAGTTGTAGTACTCGTGGTTGCCCATGACGATGCCCACGGGCGCCTTGGCGTTGGTGTTGAGGAGCTCGGCCAGCTCGTCGTACTGCTCGGGCGCTCCGGTGTCGGCCGAGTCGCCCACGAAGAAATGGGCGTCGATGCCGGGCGCCATGCTGTAGATGCAGGAGAACGCGTGGGAAATCTTGTCCACGTAGTTGTTCTCGGCGCCGGCGCCTACGTGCGTGTCGCTGTGGACGGTGAAGCGCACCTTGCCGCCGCCGTCGAGTGCGGGCCAGCTGTCCCCGGCGGGCTCGGTGAAGGCGGCCCGTGCCTGCCTGGCCTGCGGGAACACGAGCGCCCCGCCCACGGCGGTGACGCCGGCGGCGGCAGCCATCTTGACGAACGTGCGGCGCGACACGCCGAAGGTGCCGCGGTCGTAGGCGGTTTCGAGTGGGTTCGAAAGACTCATGGGTCGGTTGGTCCTTTCCAGTCCCTCTGCCTGCGGATATGCGACGCTCCGTACCGCCGGACTGTCGAGGCGGGTGGGCGTGCAGGAGTATTGTAGAAAGCGCGGGGCAGTGGTCTGTAAAGGGACGGAGCCAAACATGCAGGCCTGTGTATGGCTTGCGTAAAGAAGGGGCCAGCTGGATAAGCGCGGCGTCAGGACGGCGGCCTGCGTCTGTGTACGGCGGACATCGTTTCGGCATGCGCCTGGCAGGCGTGTCTCCCGTGCCGTCCCGCCTACTTCCGCTGGAGGTGGATCCGCGCGGGCAGGTCGCTTTCGTGCTCGGTGTTGGCGAGCAGCTCGCCGAGCAGGTCCATGGTGTGCGCCAGATTGGAACGAGGGTGCTTGATGGCCACCTCGAGCGGCACGCCGGTGCGGTTGATGCAGCACAGGTGGCTTACGCCGGCCTCCACGGCTCTGGGAACCACGGCGTCGTCGATGACGCCGGCCACGGCGAACAGCGGCTTGCCGGCCTTCTTGCAGCGCTGCGCCACGCCCACCACCACCTTGCCGCGGAGCGACTGCCCGTCGAAGCACCCCTCGCCCGAGAACACCACGTCGGCCTCCCTGACCAGCTCGTCGAAGCATGCGGCGTCGAGCACGGTCTGGATTCCCATCTGCAGCGGCGAGCCGAAGAACGCCACCATGCCGGCGCCCATGCCTCCCGCCGCCCCGCCGCCCGCGATGCCGAGCACGTCGACGTTCAGGTCGGCCTTGACGATCTGGGCCATGCGGGCCAGCCCTGCGTCGAGCATTGCCACCTGCGCGGGGGAGGCTCCCTTTTGCGGGCCGAAGACGGCGGCCGCTCCGGTGGTGCCGCACAGGGGGTTGTCGATGTCGCACATCGTGACGATTTCGGTTCGAGCTAGCCGCGGGTCGAGGCCGCCCATGTCGATGCGGGCAATCTTCGTCAGGGTTTCACCCACCGGCACGAAGGTGTTGTCGTTCTCGTCGAGGAAGCGCACGCCGCATGCCGCTGCCATGCCGCAGCCCCCGTCGTTGGTGGCGCTGCCGCCCAAGCCCACGATTACCTTGCAGGCGCCGTGGTCGAGGGCGTCGAGCAGCAGCTGGCCCACACCGTAGGTGGATGTCTTCTCGGCGTGGCGGTTGTCGCCCACCAGGGGAAGCCCTGCAGCCGCAGCCATCTCGATAACCGCGGTGCCGTCGTCGAGCAGGCCGTAGTAGCCGTTTACCGGCTCGCGGTAGGGGCCGTCGACCGTCAGCTCTATGCGCTTGCCGGGGATGGCGGCCAAAAACGCGTCGACCGAACCTTCGCCGCCGTCTGCCACGGGGATGGTGTTGACGGTCGCCTCGGGAAAGCGCTCCTGAAGGGTCTCCGCCATGATGCGGCACACGTCGACGGAGCTCATGGTCCCCTTGAACGAGTCGGGCACAATCAGGAAGTTCGTATACTTTGACGAGTACATCGTCGAGCCCCTTTTGGGTCGGCGGCAAGGGCGAGGGCCGTCCGCCCTGGCGTTTTCAGGCATCAGGGTAGCACAGGTTTTGGGTTATAACCCCAGGTTTTGCCGGAAGAGAAAAGCCCACGGCGCTGAGGAGGCCGCCGAGGGCACGTGTGTTGCCGGGAGGTAGACGGGCCGCTGCCGTTAGGCGACGGCGCCGGCGATCAGGTAGATGACCCAGATGCCGACGATCGAAGCCACGCCCAGGACCCCCGTCGCGATGGTCTGGGTCTTGTAGCCCTGCTCGGGCTGCATGGCACCGAAGTTGGTGACGACCCAGAAGTAGGAGTCGTTGGCGTGCGAGACGGTCATGGCGCCGGCGCCGATGGCCATGACGACCAAGGCGGCGTCGAACTCGGTTGTGAAGCCGAGGGTGCCCATGAGCGGGGCGAGCATGCCGGCTGTGGTGGTGATGGCCACGGTGGAGGAGCCCTGCGCCGTCTTGAGGATGGCGGCGAGCAGGAACGGGAAGAAGATGCCGAGCACCTGCAGGGTGCCGGCCTGCTGCTCGATGAACTCGACCATGCTCGTGGAGGAAATGACGTGGCCCAGCACGCCGCCGGCGGCGGTGATGAACAGGATGGGGCCGACGGTCTTGAGGGTTTCCTGGCACAGGTCGTAGAACTTGTCGAGCTGGCTCACCGACGCGAGCTGGAACACGCCGAACAGCACGCCCACCGCAAGAGCCACCATCGGGGTGCCAAAGAAGGAACACAGGTCGTAGACGATACCGGTCCAGCCGGCCATCGAGGCGATGGACCCCAGGGCCATGAGCACGATGGGCATCACGATGGGGGACAGGGTGAGGAAGCCGTTGGGGAGCTTGCCGTGGCTGGCGACGATCTCCTCGTAGGTCTGGGTGACGGCCGACAGGTCGACCTCGTCGTTGGCTTTGACCCGCTTGCCGATAAAGCGTGCGTAGATGAAGCCGGCGATGAGCGGGAAGATGGACGCCAGCGCGCCGACGCCCATGACGAGCAGCAGGTTGTTCTCAAGGCCGAGCGAGCCCGCCGCGGCGATGGGGCCGGGGGTCGGCGGGATGAAGACGTGCGAGATGTACAGGCCGCACGAGAGGGCCACGGTGAGCATGACGCTCGACGCGGCGGTGTGCTGCACGAGAGCCTTGCGGATGGGGTTGAGGATGACGAAGCCCGAGTCGCAAAACACCGGGATCGACACGACCCAGCCCATGAGTTCCATCGCGGCTTCGGGATGCTTCTTGCCGACCAGCCTGACGACCATGTCGGCCAGCTTGAAGGCCCCGCCGGTAGTCTCGAGGATGGCGCCGACCATCGCGCCGAGGATGATGACGATGCCGATACTCGTGAAGGTGCTTGAGAACCCGGCGCCGATGACTGTGGCGATGCCGCTGGTGGTGGTGCCGTCGGCGTTGGTGGTGTCGACAAGCGGTATGCCGGCGACCAGGCCGAAGGCGAGCGACACGAGCATAATGGAGATGAACGGGTGGACCTTGAACTTCGAGATGAGCGAGATCATCACCACGATGGCGATGAGGAACGCGACGATAAGCGCGATGCCGTCCATGCCAACCACCTCTCTGACGCGGACGATGCCAGCGTCGAGGGCGTCCGTGTCGCGCGGCGCCCCCAGCGCCTCTGTGCAAGACCAGGCCTTTCCTGGTTAAGAAGCCCGTTGACTTAGTGTAGCTGTCCGTCGGACGACCGGTTTGGAACAAAGCCGACGAGGTGGTATTCGACCGGTTGAAGGTGCTGGCAGAACGCCGAATGGACGGCATGCCGGCCTGCGCATGTTGGGCGAAAGGTGGCTGGAGGAGGGAAAGGTGCCGGCAGGTCCGCCGGAAGGTTGGTTCCGGCGGCCCCGCCGAGGAGGGCTAGTAGGTGTTGACCATATCTTGAATTTCGGCAAAATCGGTCGTCTGTGTCAGGGCGAGGCGCAGCAGCGTGGCCGCTTTCTGCGGGGCCAGGTTGTTGCCGCCGATGGCCTGGCTGTCGCTATCTTCGGAATATTGACTCGTTACAAGGCCGTTGCCGATGCGCGAACAGCAGATGACCGGGATACCGGCGCCTGTGACGTTGGCGATTGCCTCGCTGAACAGGCTGCTGTAGCTGCCGGCGCCGGCCCCTGCAATGACGATACCCTGCGCGCCGGCGTTCACATAGTAGTCGAGAACCCCGGGGTCGGCGTCGATGTTGAAGTAGGCGACGGCGACCGAGGGAAGCTCTTCAAGCCCGGTGACGTCGAACGGGGTCGAGGTGGTATGAGACTTGGTGGTTGCGTTGCAGAAGTACGGGACCTCGTCGAGCATGTAGCCTAGGGCACCGAAATCCCTGCCGTTGAAAGCGTCCGTCCTGAACGTGCTGACCTTCTGCACATCGCGCGCCCCAAAGATGCCGTCTGAGAACACCACCATGACGCCCCGTCCTGCCGCCTCGTTGTTGGCAGCGAGGGCGATGGACTGGAACAGGTTCCACGGACCATCGGCGGACGTCGCCGTAGAGGGCCGCATGGCTCCGGTGACCACGACAGGTTTGTCGGTTTTGACGGTCAGATTGAGAAAATATGCCGTCTCATCGAGCGTGTCCGTGCCGTGGGTGATAACAAACCCGCTGATGGCGTCGTCCTGCGCGAGTTCGTTGATGGTCGAGGCGATTTGAAGCCATTGGCTGTCGGTGATGTTGTCGGACGCGACGTTGCACACCTGTGCGCCTCGCACGTTGGCGATCTCGGTGATTCCTGCGGCGCTGTCGACCAGCGTGCCCACGTCAAGCTGTCCGGCGGAGTAGCCCGTCGTGCGTCCGGCCTCTCCGGTTCCGGCGATGGTTCCACCGGTTGCGAGAACCACCACGGTGGGCAGCGACGGGTCCTCGTCGTCGGCAACAGTGACTGACAGACCGCTTTCGGTTTCGTAGAAGCTGTAGCCCTCGACGGTTTCCGCGGCAGTTTCGGTGTCGCTTTCGTCGGCGAAAGCTGTTCCTGCCAGGCTGAGCCCGGCGACGGCTGCCCCTGCGACGAATGCCCTGCGCGTTGTTTCCATTGCGGACCTCCCATACGTGTCGGCGAAGCGTTTGACATGACGTTGCCGAAGATAAGGTCCGTCCATGTTTGGTATGTTTTCGCGAAAGGGGCCGTTACCGCGCTTTTACATCGAAGTAATGCCAGAGCAACCGTGTTAGCTGTGGGTTTGCAAGCAGTGGCGTAGACGTTGCGCCTGCGTGTCGGTTTGTGGACGCCGTCCGATGGTCCGGGCGTCCCGATGGGGCGGAGTAACCGAAAGTCGCCCCAAAACACAACGGGCCTCTCCGTCACCGAACCCGGAGAGGCCCTTCTGTTGCCTATGAGCGCTTATAGGCGTCGGCATTGACGCCGACTAGTACGACCGACTAGTACTCGCCGCCGTTGTCGCCCGGCTTGCGGTGGCGCGACATGCCGTACTCCTTCGGCGAGGTGCCGCCACCGCGGGAGTAGGTGCCCTTGGAGCTGGAGTAGCCTCGCGAGCTCCCACGGTCGGGACGGTCGTTGCCGTAGGTGCGGTGGCCGTCGCGACGCTCGTTGCCGCGGTCGTTCCGGCTACCGTAGCCGCGGTCGTCGCGGTCGCGCCCGTAGCCGCGCGACCCGCCGCGACGGTCGTCGTCGCGCCCGCCGCGGTACCCGCGGTCGCCGTAGGAGCGGTCGCGGTCGTCGCGCCCGTAGCCGCGCGAGCCTCCACGGCTGTCGCGGTCCTCAAAATCGCGGCTGCGCCCGTAGCCGCGGTCGTCGCGGTCGCGCCCGTAGCCGCGCGACCCGCCGCGACGGTCGTCGTCGCGCCCGCCGCGGTACCCGCGGTCGCCGTAGGAGCGGTCGCGGTCGTCGCGCCCGTAGCCGCGCGAGCCTCCACGGCTGTCGCGGTCCTCAAAATCGCGGCTGCGCCCGTACTTGCGGTCGCGTTCGGCAAAGCGGGCCGCGCGACGCTCTTCACGGTTGGGCATGCCGCCGCTGTTGCCGGTGTGCTCGGCGCGGGGCGCCGCGGTTTCGCCCGACAGGAAGGCGTCGTTGCGGGCGATCTGCTCGCTGCGGCGCTCCTGGCGCTCGATGCGCTCGCGGTTGCCGGCGTCGGAGTGGCGGTCGCGCCCGCCGTAGCGGCGCTCGCTGCGGTCGTCGAAACGGCGGTCGTCGAAGCGCTCCCTGCGCTCTCCGTAACGGTCGCCGCCGCGCCCGCCGCGGCCACCGCGGCCACGTCCGCGCCCACGGCCCTTGCCGCGACGCGGGCGGACGGTGGGGTCGCGGTCCGGGTCGAGCCACGGACGGCGGTCGTCAAAGTCAAACTCGTCGAGCTCCATCTCCTCGATGGTCTTTTTCATGAGGTACTCGATGTTGTACAGGTCGCCCAGCTCGTCGTTAGTCACGAACGTAATCGAGAAGCCCTCTTCGCCGGCGCGGCCCGTACGGCCGATGCGGTGGATGTAGTCCTCGGGGTCCATCGGCACGTCGTAGTTGATGACGTGGTCGACGTCGCTCACGTCGATGCCGCGCGCCAGGACGTCGGTCGCCACGATGATGCCCACGCGCCCGTCGCGGAAGTTGCGCAGCGCACGACTGCGCTGGCCCTGCGAGCGGTCGCCGTGGATGGCCTCGGCGCTGAAGCCTTCGCGGTTCAGGCGCTCGGCCAGGACCTCGGCGCGCGACTTGGTGCGGGTGAAGACGATGACGCGGTCGGCACCCTTCTCGTCGAGCACGTACTCGAGCAGCTCGGTCTTCTGGTTCTGCGACACGGGGATCACGAACTGCTCGACGGTCTCGGCGGCCGTGCCCTTGTGGGCAATCTCGACGAACTCGGGGTTGTTGACCTCGCCGCCGATGGTGCGCATGACGGAGTCGTCGATGGTGGCCGAGAACAGCAGCGTCTGACGCTCCTTGGGCAGGCAGTCGATGATCTGCTTGACGTCAGGCCAGAAACCCATGTCGAGCATGCGGTCGGCTTCGTCGAGCACGAGCACCTCGATGTCGTCGAGCTGCAGGACCATGCGGTCGTAGAGGTCGAGCAGACGGCCCGGGGTGGCCACGAGCACGTCGATGCCGCGGCGCAGGCCGTTGATTTGCGGGTTGTAGCTCACACCGCCGACGACGGTGAGCACGTAGTGGCCGGTCTTCTTGCCAACGGTGCGGGCCACGCTGTCGATCTGCTGGGCGAGCTCGCGCGTCGGGGTGATGATGAGGGCGAGCGGGCCGTGGCCCTTCTTGTAGTGTCCCAGCTTGCTAAGCAGCGGGAGGGTGAAGGCGGCCGTCTTGCCGGTGCCCGTCTGGGCGGAGGCGATGACGTCGTGGCCTTCGAGAATCAGCGGGATGGCCTGGGCCTGGACCGGCGTGGGCGCAGTGTAGCCCATCTGGTGCACGGCGGCCATGACGTCGCGCGAAAGGCCGAAGTCCTCAAAGCTGGGCTGGCGCTTGGCCTCGGGCTCCTCCTCGGCGCCCTCGTCGTCGTTTTTGGGTTCGTCCGTGCTCTCGGCGGCGGCATCCTCGGCGCTCACGGTCGCCTCGGGTGCGGTCTCGGTTTCAGCGGTTTCTTCGGGAGCGCTCTGCTCCTGCTCTTCGGTGTCCATAACAGCCGCCTCGGGGGCGGTCTCTTCGATGCTTTCCTCGTTTGCTTCCGTGTACTCGGTGGTCATGCTACTCCTCTAATCATCTGTCTCTATGCTGTTTTCGCACGCTTGGACGTGGCGTGCCGTTGCTTCAATGCGCACGTGCTTAGCCACGGAGCAGATTCACAAGGGTAGGCGGGTGACCCAAGAGAATATGTGGGCGCATGGAAGCAAACTAGATAATATTGCTCTACTTGCTGTAACTTCAACAAGTTTATCCGGGGAAGTATCGCAGAAACCACATAAACTGAATAAATCAAACATGATATTAAACGAAGGTCGCCTTGATAACCGTCGGACAGTCCCCGCGCACCGACATGTCCGACG